>CANHZL010000009.1 GCA_947465345.1 Opitutia bacterium
CTTCGGCTTGATCGGGCTGGAGAGGCCTTCGAGGTCGAAGGTCTCGGTGCCATCGAGGTTATACGAAGCGGCGTTCTTGCCGTCGGCGAACTCGAGCGGCAGCACGCCCATGCCGAGGAGGTTGGAACGGTGGATGCGCTCGAAGGACTGCGCGACAACGGCGCGGATGCCGAGGAGGGCGGTGCCCTTGGCGGCCCAGTCGCGGGACGAGCCCATGCCGTAGTCGACGCCACCAAAAACGATCATGCCTTCGCCGCGCTGGGCGTAGGTCTGGCAGGCGTCGTAGATCGCCTCGACCTTACCGTCGGGCTGGACCTTCGTGAAGCCGCCTTCCTTGCCGTCGGCCATCGCATTCTTCACCTGCGTGTTGGCGAAGGTGCCGCGGGTCATGATACGGTCGTTGCCGCGGCGCGAACCGTAGGAGTTGAAGTCCTTCTTCGACACGCCGGCCGCGAGGAGGAACTTGCCGGCCGGGGTCTCTTCCTTGAAGGCGCCGGCGGGAGAGATGTGGTCGGTCGTGACGGAGTCGCCGAGGATGGCCAGCGGACGGAGCTTCGCGAGCGTCGGCACTGGGGGAGGCGTCATTGAGAAGCCCTTGAAGAACGGGGGCTCCTGGATGTACGTGGAGGATTCCTTCCAGCTGAAGCGTGCGCCCGTGCCGCCCTGGACGCCCTTCCACTCTGCGGTGGCGTTGGCGAGAGAATCGGCGGCGTACTTCGACTTGAACATCTCGGGCTTGAGGCCGCGGGCGACGTGGTCGGCCACTTCGGCTTGGGTGGGCCAGACATCCTTGAGGAATACCGGCTTGCCGTCCTTGCCTGTGCCGAGCGGTTCGGAGTCGAGGTCGATGTCGACGCGGCCGGCGAGGGCGAAGGCGACGACGAGGGGAGGGGACATCAGGAAGTTCGAGCGGACCGCGCCGTGGACGCGGGCTTCGAAGTTGCGGTTACCCGAGAGCACGGAGGCCGTGACGAGGTCGCCGTTCTTGATCGCGCCTTCGATGTCGGCGTCGAGCGGGCCGGAGTTGCCGATGCAGGTCGTGCAACCGTAGCCGACGAGGTTGAAGCCGAGCTGGTCGAGGTAGCCCGATAGCTGGATCTCGTTGAGGTAATCGGTGACCACGCGGGATCCGGGGGCCAGCGAGCACTTTACGTTCGGGTTCACCTTCAGGCCCTTTTCGACGGCCTTCTTAGCGACTAGGCCGGCGGCGACCATCACGGAAGGATTCGAGGTGTTCGTGCAGGAGGTGATTGCGGCGATGACGACAGAGGCGTGCTTGAGCGAGCGGCCCGTAGCACCGACAGCGGCGGAGGCGTCGCGATCAGTAGCGGCCTTGCCGAAGCCGTTCTTGTCCTTCGGTGCGGTGAAGAGCGTGTTGAAGGAGTCCTTGATCTTCGGGAGATCGATGCGGTCCTGCGGGCGCTTCGGGCCGGAGACGCAGGGGACGACCGTGCTGATGTCGAGGTCGATGGTCTGCGTGTAATCGATGCTGCCGGCCTTCGGGATGCCGTAGAGGCCCTGGGCCTTGTAGTATTCCTTCACCAGCTCGATGTGCGACTCGTCGCGGCCGGTCTGGCGGAGGTAGTCGAGGGACTTGTCGTCAACCGGGAAGAAGCCCATCGTGGCGCCGTATTCCGGGGCCATGTTGGCGATCGTGGCGCGGTCGGCGAGTGAGAGGGCCTCGGTGCCTTCGCCGTAGAACTCGACGAACTTACCGACGACCTTGGCCTTGCGGAGGATTTCCGTGAGGCGGAGGGTGAGGTCGGTGGCGGTGACGCCTTCGCGGAGGCGACCGGTGAGGTTGACGCCGATGACTTCGGGCGTCTGGAAATAGACCGGCTGTCCGAGCATGCCTGCTTCGGCTTCGATGCCGCCCACGCCCCAGCCCACGACGCCGATACCGTTGATCATCGTGGTGTGTGAGTCGGTGCCGACAAGGGTGTCAGGGTAGAACACGCCGTCCTTCTGGAAGACCAGCTTCGCAAGGAACTCGAGGTTGACCTGGTGGACGATGCCGATGGCGGGCGGCACGACGCCGAAGGTCTTGAACGCTTGCATGCCCCACTTGAGGAATTCGTAGCGCTCGGTGTTGCGGCCGAATTCCTGGCGCAGGTTCTCGAGGAAGGAGGAGGCGGTGCCGGCACGGTCGACCTGCACCGAGTGGTCGACGACGAGGTCCACGGGGACGAGCGGTTCGATGACGGCGGAATCCTTGCCGAGCTTGGCGACAGCTTCGCGCATGGCGGCGAGGTCGACGAGGAGCGGTACGCCGGTGAAGTCCTGCAGCACGATGCGCGCGACGACGAACGGGATTTCGGTGTCGACGGGCTTCGCAGCGTTCCACGCGGCGAGCGTCTTCACATCGTTCTCGGTGACCGCGACGCCGTCGCAATTACGCAGGACGGACTCGAGGACGAGGCGGATCGAGACAGGAAGGCGCGAGACCTTGCCGAGGCCGGCCTGCTCGAGGGCGGGCACGGAGTAGATCTGCCCGGATTTGCCGCCGGCGGAGAAGGGGCGGAGGGCTTTGAAGGGGTCTTTGAGGGCCATGGTGGTGTTTGGTAGAAAAGGATAACCTGCCGCGGACGGGCAGGCAGGTAGCCAAAAGCAAAGAAGGCGGTCGGGGCAAGCCCGACCGCCTTCAAATAAGCCGTGCTGACGTTTAGGCTTCGACGGCCTTCTTGATCTTGGCGAAGTTCGGCATGGAGGCCGGGTCGCGCTTCACTTCGGAGTGGATCACGTTGCCGGCCTTATCGGCCACGAAGACGGAGCGCTTGGCCACATTGAGGAGGCCGGTCTTCTCGGGGATCACGCGGGTGTCCTTGACCTTGAAGGCCTTGAGGGCGACGCGGTTGAAGTCGGAGACGAGGGTGAGGTTGATGCCGGCCTGCTTGGCCCAGGCTTCCTGCGCGAAGGGGGAGTCGACCGAGATGGCGATGACGTCGGCGCCGAGCTTCTTATACTCGTCGAGGAGGCCAGTCACCTTGCAGAGTTCGTCGGTGCAAACACCCGTGAAGGCGAGGGGGACGAAGAGGATGACGGTCTTGCCCTTGCCAACGTTGCGGCGGAGGCTGACATCGACCAGACCAGCGTCGGTCTTCTGCTTGAGGGAGATTTCAGGGAGAGGCTGGCCGAGTTTCAGTGGCATGGTTTAGGTGGGTAGGGGGTGCGACGCCGAAATTGGTCAAAAAATAGGGGCTTGCAAGGATGGAGGCAGTAAAATGCCACAAATGAGCCATTTTTAACATATGGGCCTCGGTAAGGTGGCAAAAAAGCCCCTTTAGACCCTTATTCTGTTTCCTTGGCTAAACCTAACCGGCGGAACCACTTGCGCTGTTTCCTCACCAGGGCCCAGGTATCCAAGTTAATCCGCTCGGCCAAACCGCTCATGGCCACGCGTTTCCCGCCCTCTAGCCAGTCCATCACGGCCCGATAGCCTACGGCGCGAGAGGATGTTAGTTCGGGGTCTAGATTTAGCGCCAAGAGGCGCTGGGACTCCTCGATCATCCCATCACGGAGCATGGCCTCGGTGCGGGTGGCGATGCGGGTCTTTAATTCAGCGTCCGGTCGTTCCAGTAGTTCGAAGGTGACCCCATGGTCGGCGAAGGGGCCGCGTCGGGTCAGGAACTCATCGCGGAGGGAATCGAGGGTACGTCCTGAGGCCAGGCGGCGTTCGAGGGCCTTGGCGACCCGGATGGGATTCTGGACGTCGAGCCAGTCGGGAAGCTTCTGGCCTTCGAGTTCGCGAAGCCGGAGCAGCAACGTAGCGAGGCCTTGATGCTGTAACCTGCGGACTTCGTCGGTGATGGCTTTCGGAATCTCAAGCTCGTCGGTCACCGGGCCGAAGAAGGCCGCCAGATAGAAGCCGCTGCCGCCCGTGACGAGAACGCGCTTGCCGCGACCGTGCGCGTCGGCGATCGCCGCGCTGGCCATTTCAACATATTGCGAGACGGAGTATCTTTCTGAAGGTTCGACCAGGTCGAGGCCATGGTGGCGGATGTGACGCTGCTCATCGGCGGACGGTTTGGCTGAACCGATATCCATGCCGCGATAGACGCAGACCGAATCACACGAGATGATCTCGGCGTCATGTTGTTCGGCCCAACGGAGCGCGTTCTCCGTCTTGCCGACGGCCGTCGGCCCCGTCAGGACGTGAATCGCTGGCTTCGGCGAGGTCATCAGCCTCGCTTGGCCCACTCGAGGAAGTAGGATAGCAGAATCAGAGCGACGGGCGAAGTGAGCACCATGCTGTCGATCAGGTCGAGCGCGCCGCCGATACCGGGAATCGTCGCGCCGGAATCCTTGGCGCCGGCGAGTCGCTTGAAGACAGATTCGATTAGGTCAGAAGGGATGCTGAGCACGGCAATGGGCAAAGCCAGGACGGCAGCCTTCCAAGGCACCATGAAGCTAATTCCGAGGCCGTCGCGCAGTAGCCAGGCGAAGAGAGCCGAAGCGCCGGCAGAGGCAACGAGGCCGCCGAAGCAACCCTCCCAACTCTTGGCTGGGCTGATGGTCGGGGCGATCTTATGCTTTCCGAAGGGGACGCCGATGAGTAAGCCACCGACGTCGGTGAACTTCGTCGCGACGAAGACCCAGACGACATAATAAAGCCCGACGGATTTCGCTGTAAGTAGATGCCCGTCCTTCATGCGTGCGATGGCGATAAGTGAGGCCAGCATGAAAGGCAGGTAGGCGAAACCGTAGAGCGTCGGAAAGCGGCGTAGGAGCGTCGGCACCTCGCTCGGGTGGCGCAGAAGCGAGAGCAGGTGGAAGCCGACGAGTAGGGCGCCTCCCGTCAGGAGGAAGTTCGCTCGGGCTTCTTCGGCGGCGAGGAAGAAGAGCGCGAAATGCAATGCGAAGCCGGCGATAATGCCCGAGAGGTTGGGGCGGCCGACGCCGGGGATGGCGCGGACGAGCTGGTAGAACTCATATTGCGCGGCACAGATGATCAAAGCCAGCAGTCCGAAGGAGGCCTGTTCGGCGACCGAGAAGAATCCGCCCACCCAGATGACGAGGCTGACGACGACCCACAGGCCGATGGTGCTGAGCGCGCGGTCTTTCATTTCGTAGCAGCGGCTTGAAGTTGCTCGCCGGTCAGGCCGAAGCGACGTTCTCGCTTAGCGAATTCCGCGAGGGCGAGCTGAAGCTGGGCTTTATCGAAGTCGGGCCAGAAGACCGTGGCGAAGACGATTTCAGCGTAGGCGGACTGGAGTAGGAGGAAGTTGCTGAGGCGGAATTCTCCCGAAGTACGGATGATGAGGTCAGGGTCGGGCATCCCGGCGGTCTGAAGGCGGGCTTCGACGGCGGACCAATCTACCGCATCGGGCGTGAGTTTGCCTGCGGCGACATCGGCCGCGATTGCCTGGGCGGCCGCGACAATCTCCTGGCGGGCCCCGTAGTTGAGCGCGACGACGAGTGTGAAGGCGGTATTGTCCTTGCTGGACTTGATGACGTCCTCGAGCGGTCCGCGGACAAATTCGGGTAAGGCGGTGATGTCGCCAATGACGCGGAGGCGCACGTTGCGTTTTTCCAGCCTGGCGAGATGGGCGCGCAGGATCCATTCGCCGAGTTTGAAGAGGCCGCTCACTTCTTCGAGCGGGCGCTTCCAGTTCTCGGCGGAGAACGCGAATACCGTCAGGGTGCTGACGCCGAGGTCGATGCACGAGTCGATGGTCTCGATCAGGCGTTCGGCACCACGGCGATGGCCTTCAAGTCGTGGCAGGCCTTTGGCGGCGGCCCAGCGCCCGTTGCCATCCATGATGATGCCGATGTGGCGCGGCGGCACAGGATTGACGGAGGTGATGGGCGCAGGGGGGGACACTTGGCCGGAGAATGTTCGACCCGACTCGGCCGTGGCAACCGCGAATCAACGTTCGTCGGCCGCGATCAGGACGCCAGGAAATTTGGCGTTCCGGGCGAGTTCGCAGACTTCGAGGAAACTCTGCATGGTAAGCGAAGCGTCGGCCTTGAGTAGGATAGGGCGAGAATTGCCGCCGGCCGCCGCGACGCGGCGAAGCTCGATGGCCAGCCCGTCGCGGTCGACGACGCTTCCAGTGCCTGGGCTTTCGCGGGTGACCACGCGTCCGGCGACGACGTATACGCCGGCGCCGCGGGCGGAAACGAGGGTCACCGTCAGGGAGGTGCGGGCCATGTCGCCGATGCTCGTCTTCGGCGTCGTAAGATTACGGGTGGCGGCAGATATGTTTGCGAGATGGTGTTTTTTTGAATCGCCGGACTGACCCTCCTCAAATTCGACGTACATCCCAGGTGCGAACACGAATTGTCCCGAAAGGACGTAAATCAAGGCGGCGCAAACCAAGGTGAGCGCGAGCGGAATGATATCGATGCCAGTTTCGGTACGACGGACTTTGGCGAGGACTCCGAGTGGCGTCTGCATCTTATTGCTTGGGCTTCTCTTCCGGCAGTTCGTGGCGGACGAAGGTGATGATCGAATGCGCGGCAATCTCCATCTCCGTCACGATTGAGCGGACGCGACCGACGAGGAAGTGGTGGGCCATGGCGCAAGCGGCGGCGATGACCATCGCGAAGCCCGCGGTGGCGAGCGCGGCTTGGACTTCGGGTAGAAGGCCGTTGGCGGAGGCGTAGACGCTGCCGTCGCGAAGCGCGGTGGCGAGGTTGAAGCCCGAGAAGATCGCGCCGGCCAGGCCGAGGAGCGGGGCGACGCGGCCGATGGCGGCGATGGTGCCGAGGCGACGTTCGAGGACAGGGAGTTCCAAGAGCGCGGCTTCCGTGGCGGCGGCGCGCATAGCGTCCTCTCCGTTGCTCGCGCGGAGCAGGGCGGCCTTGACCACGCGTGGGACCGGCCCCGGTGATTCTTCACAAGCAGCGAGGGCCTCCAGCGGTCGTCCTGCACGCAGGTTATTGCGGACGCCTTCGATGAAGTCGGAGGAAAGCACGAGGCCGCGGTGCAGGAACATCGCACGTTCGACGACGAAGACCAAGGCGAGGAAGGCGAGCAGCAGGAGAAGCCAGACGAACGGACCGGCGTCAAAAGGGAAGGAGAAGCGGCTGCTCATTGGGGCTTGGTGGGATTGGACGACGAATTACGCAGGGTCGCAAGTTTGCTTTCGGCGGTGGACTGGCCCGGTAGGCGGGACTGGGCGGCGGGCTGCCCTTGGTTGACGTTGACGATGATCTTGTAGGCAGCGATAGCCTCGGCACGGTCGCCCGCCTGTTCGCAAATCTCGCCCATCAGCAGGATGGAGCGGGCAAGCCAGAGGCGCCCTTCCGAAGACAGCTTAGCGGTGGTATCGGCGGCGGTACGGGCGGTAGCGTCGCGGAGCGCTCCAAGCGGGCGCAGGAGGATCTTCCGTGCTTCGGCGCGGCTGGAAGCGGCTTCCAGCCCCGTCTCCGTCTTTGCGCGTTCCACGAGGGTGGTCGCCCACTTGTACCAAGCCTCAATCTTCACGTCGTCCGAATCCTTGGCCCAGGCCTCGGCGATGCGTTCGTAGGCCGCGACGGTGCGGGAGACGCGCTGACGGTCGAGCTGACCGTTGCGGTCACGGCGGAGTTGGGCGAGGCCGAACAGGGAATCAGCACGCGCCATCTCGGCCTGCGGTCGCGATGGATCGGTGGGCTTATCTCGGATGAGGCCATCGAGGACGAGCAAGGCCTTATCGAACTGGCCGAGGGAGCGGAGGATTTCGGAGCGGCGCAGTGAGACGCGGAAAATTAACGGATTTAGCGGGTAGCTTTCAGTGAATTTTTCCAAGAGCTCGACGGCATCATTCAGCTTTTTCTCACCGGAGGCGGGGGCCTGAAGGACGGCCTGTTCCGCCGCTTCATAGAGGCCGAGGGCGGCGAATTCGCCGAGGCCGGGTTCCCCTTGGAACTCTTTGGCGAGTTCTTCGAAGCGGTTCTGGGCTTCGGCGTGCCGGCCGACGGAGGCCAAGTGGCGCCCTTCGATCAGGTAGGAGGCGGCGGTGGCCGGTACCTTGCCGAACCGACGTCGGAGCGCGACGAATTCCTCGAGACCCCTTGCTTCTCCCACGTTCAAGGAGGTTCTCGCTTTTAGTAGGGCGGCGTGACCGCGCAGCTCTGGTACGGCCTTGCGAAGTTCGGCGAGCGGTTCGTCGGTTGGAAGATTGGCGAGTTGTCGGTCGATGTCTCCGGCGAGTCGGCTCGCTTCGGCGGGGTTGTTGTTGGCGATGGCGAGCAGGGCGCGCTGCCAGGTGAAGCGGAGGGAGAAGTCGATGCGCGCGCCGGTGGTCAGTGGAGTGAGGCGCGCGAGTAGGCGTTCGGCGTCAGCGGGTCGGTTAGCCTTGCGCATGTCCTCGACCAGGCTCCAGATCGCGGACCAAATTGGTTCGCGGGTGCGGCTACGGTTTGAGCGAGCGGCTTCTTCGATGACTTCGGTGGTGCGGTTCCAGGCGCTGATTTCGTCGCTGGTCTCAAGTAGGCAGAGGACGCGCTGATGGAAGGCGTCTTCGGAGAGTTTCGTATCGGCCGCGTCCTTCTGGAGGGTGGCGTAGGCTTTTTCCGCGAGCACGAAGTCTTTCGCTAAGAAGAGGCAGTCGGCGGCCGCGATGCGGAGTTGGGCCCTTTCTGGCTCGACGCTGCTCTCGGCGAGGTTGGTCAGGTGCGTGGCGGCGAGGCGGAATGAGCCGTCGCCCCAGGCGGCGATGGCAAGCGTGCGCGTGGCTTCACGGACCAAGGGGCTTGCAGGCACGTCTTTGAGCAGGTCTTCAGCGGCTTGGCGGGCCTTTTCGCGGCTTCCGGCGAACAGCATCAGCTGGGCGCGGGCGAGGTGGATGGAGTCCAGGACCTTGAGGTCTCGCGGGCAATAGTAGGAAAGCTGTCCGGGGTTTCGACGGAGGAGGAAATCGTTCACCTCGTTGGCGACCGACTTGGCATCAATGACACGTGTCGCGTCGGTTTCGGAGCGGGGGTCGGCCGCCGCAACGAGCGCCCGGAGGGCGGTGAGGCGGATGGCGACATTGGCCGGATTGCGTGCCGCATCCTTGATGCGCTCACGTCCTTCCGGTGTATCCGTCCCGAGGATCAGGCCAGCAAGCAGGTCGGCCTCCGCTTGGCGCGCCTGCGGCAGTTTGCCGGCGTCGGCCAGCGCTTGGGCGGCGCCTTTGGTGTCCTTGAGGTGGGCGAGGGCGAGGGCGAGGTTGCGGGCGTAGTCGAAAGCCAATGGGGTGCCTTTGGCCTCGGCGGCCAGTTCACGTAAAGCCGAGACGGTACGCGGCTCAATCTTGCCGGCGACCACCATGGCACGATAGCCGAGGATCTCGATGCGCTGCCGTTGTTCTTCGGAGACGGACGTGCGGGCAATGGCTTCTTGCGCTAGGTTGATGCTGAGGTTGTCGTTACCAGTGGCGGCCACCATCCAGCGGAGCGCATGTCCCCAGGCAATTTCGTGAGCAGGCAGGGCGGCGACGTTGAGTTCGCCGAAGTGGAGTCGAGCGCTTTCCGTATCGTTCTCGAGGAGCGCGATGAGCCCCTCGCGCAGCGTCTTGCGTGGCGACTTAGGCAAAAACTTCACCGTCGCCTTAGCTTCCGCAGTGCGGGTACGTTCGATATAGGCCGCGGAGAGGCCGAGGCCCGCCTGTTCGCGTTCCTTGTCGCCCAGTTTTGGGTCCGCGAGAAGCTGTGCGTAGTAGCTGGAGGCCGTCGAAGAAAGTCCGGCGGCCAATGCTTGGTCGGCCAACCCGAGGAGTGCGCGTTGATCTGGTTGTTCGCCGGCGCTGACGGGTGCGTTGGCCGTGAGCAGGTTCGGTGGAAGATCCTGCGACAAGACCCGTCCCGGCAGCAAAGCGCCGAGGGCGAGGAGGGTGGCCAGGGTGAACCGCAGCATCGCCCCGACTATGGTCTGGGTGGGCCGTCGGGCAAGAGGCGAGTGCCAGCTCAGGCCTTGTCGAGTCCGAAGGCCGTATGCACGGCGCGGACGGCGGCGTCAGCCTTAGCGGGGTCCAGCGCGACGGAGATTTTGATCTCAGAGGTCGTGATGAGCTCGCTGTTGATGCCGACGGAGGCGAGGGCCTTGAAGAGGGTGCCGGCGACGCCGGGGTGGGAGATCATACCGACGCCCACGATGGAGAGTTTGGAGATCTCGCCAGCGGAGCGGACGGAGCCCGAGCCGAGTTTCTTGAGGGTCTGGCCGACGACGGCTTCGACGCGGGAGAATTCGGCGGTGGTCACCGAGAAGGTCAGGTTGGCTTTGCCGTCCTTACCTAGGTTCTTGATGATCATATCGACGCTGAGGCCGGCTTCGCCTAGGTCGTCGAAGATCGCGGACAGGGCCTGGGGGTTGTCTGGCAGGTCGTTGACCGTAACGCGGGTCTGCAGGCGGTCGAGGGCGACGCCGGCGATGGCCGCGTCTTCAAGGGTTTTATCAATGGCTTTCACGATGGTACCGGGTTGGTCGTTAAAGGAGGAACGGACCTCGAAGGGCACGTTGTATTTCTGGGCGAACTCGACGGAGCGCGACTGCATGACCTTCGAGCCGCTGGAAGCGAGCTCGAGCATCTCCTCGTAGGAAATCTCCGGCAGCTTGCTCGCGTTGAGCACGATGCGGGGGTCGGCGGTGTAGACGCCGTCGACGTCGGTGTAGATCTGGCAGAGGTCAGCCTTGATGGAGGCGGCGACGGCGATGGCGGTGAGGTCCGAGCCGCCGCGGCCGAGGGTGGTGACTTCGCCCTGATCGGTGCAACCTTGGAAGCCGGCGACCACGACGACCTTACCTTCGTCGAGGCGTGCGAGGAGGTCGCCTCCGGTGATACGCGTAATGCGGGCGCGGGTGTGGATGTCGTCCGTGAAGATGCCTGCCTGGGCACCCGTGCGAGAGACGGCGGGGACGCCGATGGCGTGGAGGGCCATGACGGTGAGGGCGATGGTCTCCTGTTCGCCGACGGCCATGAGGACGTCCATCTCGCGTTCGTCCGGCAGTTTCGAGAGGGCCTTGGCGCGGGCGATGAGGTCGTTTGTCACGCCGCTGCGGGCGGAGACGACTACGACGATACGGTTACCCTTGGACCACTGTTCCTTGATCTTGGCCGCGACGTTCTGGATGCGGTCAACAGTGCCGACGGACGTGCCGCCGTATTTTTGGACGATGAGGGCCACCAGGGAATCAGGATTCGGGAGAGAAGATGCGGAGCACGACTGGCTCCTCGAGCACCGTCTTGAGGCGGCGCAATTCTGTCAAGACTGCGGACATCTTGCGTTCGCTGACTGGGTAGGTCGAAAGCGTGACCGTGCCGCGCCCCTGGTTCGGGTGTTCGTACTGGATCACGCGGGCGATGGAGACCTTGTGCTTCGAGAAGATGCGGTAGACGCCTTCGGAGACGCCAGCCTTGTCGAGCAGCGAGAGACGCAGGTAGAAGGGCGAGACAATCTCGTCGATTGAGGCCATGCGCAGGGCGCGGCCGGCCTTTTCGCGCGCGGCGAGCGCTTCGGGCGAGAGGGCCTGCGGGATCGCGCCGGTGAGGGCCGCGATGGCGTCGACGATATCGCCGATGACGGCGGAAGCGGTGGCGTCGCCGCCGGCGCCGCGGCCGGTGAGCGTGGTGGCGCCGACGACGTCGCCGCGTAGGGTGATGCCGTTGTTGACGCCGGAGACGCGCGCGAGGATGTCGCGGTTAGGGACGAGGGAAGGGTAGACGCCGACGGTCATCCAGTTGGCCTTGAAGTCGCGGCGGATGACGGCGAGGTGCTTGAGCGCGAAGCCGAAGCGACGGGCAAAGTCGATATCGGCCGGCCCGATCTTACGGATGCCTTCGACGAGCGTGCGGGCGGGCGGCGCCCACTTGCCGTGCGCGAGCCAGGCGAGAATCGAAGCCTTGTGGAAGGCGTCGATCCCGTCCACGTCGAGGGTGGGATCGGCTTCAGCGTAACCGAGTTCCTGGGCTTCCTTAAGCGCGTCAGGGAACGAAAGGCCGTCTTCGCCCATGCGGGTGAGGATGTGGTTACACGTGCCGTTGAGGATGCCGACGATGAGCTCGAAGCGATTGGCGACGAGGCCTTCGCGGATGGCCTTGATAATCGGGATGCCGCCGGCGACGCTGGCTTCAAAGAGGAACTGGCCACCATGTTTGCGGACGGCCTGGAAAATCTCCGGTCCATGCTCGCACAGTAGGGCCTTGTTGGCGGAGACGACGACCTTACCGAGGCGCAGCGCACGCAGGGTGAGTTCGCGGGCCTTGGTGGTGCCGCCGATAAGTTCGCAGACCACGTGGACCTTGGGGTCGTCGATGATCTCGTTGACGTTGGTGGTCAGCTTGGAGGCCGAGATCTTGACGGCGCGCTTCTTCTTCAGGTCGCGGACGGAAGCCTTGCGGAGGTCCAGCTTCATGCCGAGGCGCGATTCGAGGTCGGCCTGCTTCTCGTGCAGGTGCTTCCAGACGCCTTGGCCGACGGTGCCGAAGCCGAGGATGCCGATGCCGATGGTGCGAGGGGCGGTCATGGAGGAAAAGTTAGGCTTTCTTAACGAAGCGGTTCTCGGTGCCATTGAGCAGGCGTCCAATGTTGGAACGGTGCGTCCAGACATTGAAAGCGGCGATGGCCGCAGCGAACCAGAACTGTGGCTGCCCTAGCGAGAAGTGCTTGGGGAAGGCGAGGGGCAGTAGCCAGCAAGTGAGGGGTAGCGAGACGCCGAGGGCAATCGAGGCCAGGGAAACGTAACGCGAGAGGAGGAAAATGATACCCCAGATGAGGGCGCCGATGAGGATTGGTACAGGCAGGAGCACCAGCAGGCCGCCGATGGTGGACGCCACGCCCTTGCCACCCTTGAACTTTAGGAAGCAGGAGAAGCAGTGGCCAAGGAGCGTACCCACTAAGCCGGCCACGCAGATCGTGAAATGGATGTCTGCAGCCGCGGGGGTCTCTCCTACGCGGAGGAGCAGGTGAGGCAGGCCGGCACCGACGAAGCCCTTGAGTACATCGAGGGCGAAGACGAGGTTACCTGGGCCTTTGCCGAGCACACGTTTGACGTTGGTTGCTCCCGGGTTGCCGGAGCCTTCCTTGAGGATGTCGACGCCGCGCTTCTTCGCCACGAGCACGGCGAAGTTGACGGAACCAATGAGGTATCCGAGCAGGAAGAAGATCCCGATAGCCGCGAACATTGCTTACGCTTCGATCAGCTTAGCGCTGACGATCGCGGGATTACGCAGGATTTCGGCGAGGGCGGCGGCGCCGGGAGCCGTGTCGAGCTGGTAGACGGCGAGGGCGTTGGAGCCACCGCTACGGCTGAGGGCCATGTTGGCGATATTCACGCGTTCCTTGGCGAGCAGGGTGCCGAGGGCGCCGATGATGCCGGGCTGGTCTTGGTTCTCGATGAGCAGCAGCTTGCCTTCGGGGATGAACTCGAGGGTGCGTCCGTTGATGGAGACGATACGAGGGGACTGAGCCTTGCCGATGACCGTGCCAGCGACGGAGACGGACTTGCCGCCTGCGAGTACAGCCTCGACGAGGATGAGTTCCTTGTAGTCGGCTTCAGCGGAAGAGCGGACAGTCTGGACCTCGACGCCGAGGGCCTTGAGTTTGCCGGGGGCGTTGACGTCGGTGACGCCTTCAACGATGCCGCGCAGGTAGCCGCGCTGGATGGCCCGGGCGATGGCGTTGGCGCCTTGGTCGGAGCCAGTACCGAAGGTGGTCAGGCGGAGGGATTCGATACGGCCGGGGGCGGCGAGCTGACGGGCGATAGCGCCGAGCTTCTGCGCGAGGGAGAGGAACGGCTTGATCGCGGCGAGCGTCTGGGAATCGACGGAAGGCAGGTTGACCGCGTTGGCGGGCGAGCCGCCGCCGAGGACGGTGATGGCGGCTTCGGCGACTTCGACGCCGACGTTTTCCTGGGCTTCGGCCGTAGAGGCGCCGAGGTGAGGAGAGAGGTGGGCCTTCGGAAGGGAGCGGAGCGGGTGGTCCTTGGCGAGAGGTTCTTCGACGAACACGTCAAAGCCGCAGCCGCCGCACTTACCGGACTTCAGGGCTTCGGTGAGAGCGGCCTCGTCGACGATACCGCCGCGGGCGCAGTTCACGATTTTCACACCTTTCTTCATCTTAGCGAAGGCGGCTTCGTCGACCATGCCTTCGGTCGCACCCTGCTTGCCCTTCTCGATGAGGGGCATGTGGACGGTAATGTAGTCGGAGAGGGCGAAGACTTCGTCGAGGGTCGCGATGGAGACGCCGAGGGCCTTGGCGCGGGACTCGGTGAGGTACGGATCGTAGGCGAGGACCTTCATGCCGAAGGCGAGGGCGCGCTTCGAGACTTCGGCGCCAATGCGACCGAGGCCGAGTACCCCGAGGGTCTTACCAAAGAGTTCGGAGCCTGAGAGGCTCTTACGGTCCCACTTGCCTTCGCGCATGGACTGGACGGCTTCTGGCACCGGGCGGGCGAGGGAGAGGAGGTGGGTGAAAGTGAGCTCAGCGGTCGCGACCGTATTGCCCGAGGGCGTGTTCATCACGATGACGCCGCGTTCGGTGGCGGCCTCGACGTCGATGTTGTCGACGCCCACGCCGGCGCGGCCGACGCAGACGAGGCGCTGGGCGGCGGCGAGGACTTCGCGGGTGATCTGGGTCTCGGAGCGAACCAGGATGGCGTCCACGTCCACGACGAGGCTCAGGATCTGTTCGGGGGTGGAGCCGTAGGCTTCGACCACCTCATAGCCTGGCTGGGCTTTGAGGAGGGCGACTCCGGTGGGCGAGATCTTGTCGGCGACGAGTACCTTGGGCATGGCGATGGGGTGTAAAAGTTTGCGGTGAGTCATAAATGCCCGCCCAAGGTAAAGGCAAGCACCTACCCCCGTCTGGCTGTCATAGCGGGCCTAGAGCCGGCGATGGGCATAATCCGCCAATTCGTAACAATCCGGGCTCATTTCTTCCAGAAAGCGGCAGGGATCCAGCGGCCGGTAGCCTTCGCCCGAGACGGCGAAGCGGGGGGCGAAAAGGAACAGCATGTTCTCGGCCCGGGTGCAGGCGACATAGAACAAGCGGCGTTCTTCCTCGACGTCGCCTTCATCGATGGCGCGGGTCAGCGGCAGGAGGCCATCGGCCACGCCCAGCAGGAAGACGATCGGGAATTCGAGACCCTTGGACTGGTGGATCGTGGTGAGGCGGAGCATGTCCTCTTCCGGTTCGGCTTTCTTGTCGGAGGATTCACCGTTGAGGAGGGCCACCTGGGCGACGAGGTCGCCGACGTCGTCGAACTTCGAGGCGAAACCAATCAGGCCTTGGAGATCCTGTTCGCGATCCTTCCAGTCGGGGAAGATCGTCTTGATGAAGCCACCGTACCAGCCCTCGATGCAGACGCGGACGGTCTCGGCCGGCGTCCGGGAGACCTTGATTGAATTCGCGTCGGAAGCGGCGACGAAAAGGTCGGGCGCTGGTCCGGCGGGGCCAGGCTTGGCCTTTGCGGCCTCGAGGCCTTCCAGCATGTCTTCGAGTGTGATCGTGAGGTCGTTAAAGTCGTCCTTGGCGGATTCGGGTACGCGCTTGAGTACGGTGTCGGCTCGTAGCGCGCGGACCATACCGCGGCCTTGGGCTTGCTCGGCCTCGCGGGCGGCCTTGCTGATCTTTTCGGCGGCGACGGGGCCGACCTTCGGGAGCAGGCAGAGTAGGCGGGAGAGTGCGACCTGATCCAGTGGGTTATGGACGAAGCGCAGGTGTGCGAGGATGTCCTTCACGTGCGCGAGGTCGAAGAACTTGTGGCCACTGGTGATGACGAACGGCACGCCCGTCGCGTTGAGTTCCATCTGCAGGTCTAGGGACTGGTAGTGCGCACGGTAAAGCACATGGATGTCCTTCAGGGCATGGCCTTCGTGGTGCAGTTGCATGATCTTGCGGACCACGAGTTTGGCCTGCTGCGAGGTGTCACCGACGGTGAAGACGGTGGGCTGGGGGCCACGCTGGCGGACGGCCTTGAGGCGGCGGTCGAAGCCTTCGATGCGCGGACGGTGGCTGAGGATCTCGTTAGCGAAGGCGAGGATCTCCGGCGTCGAACGGTAGTTCGTGTCGATTGTATGAATCAGCGTACCCGGGTGGCGGTTCGGGAAGGCCACGATATTCTCCCAGTCCGCACCGCGCCAGGTGTAGATGCACTGCGCGTCGTCGCCGACGGCCATGATCTGATGCTCGCTGGCCAGCAGGTCGATGATGCGGCTCTGCAGGCGGTTGGTATCCTGGAACTCATCGACGAGGATATGTTGGAAGCGCTGGCGGTAGTGGGCGAGCGCGGCCGGATCGTTTTCGAGGACGTGAAGCCAGAGGCTCAGCAAGTCGTCGAAGTCGCAGAGGTTACGCTCTTTTTTGGCGGCCTCGTAGTTCGTGCAGAACTGCATCAGCTTCTCCGGGCCACCCTTCATCCAATCGAGTCGCTCAGCCAGGACATCCTGCAACGGACGTAGTGTATTGCGGGCATGCGAGTAGGCATCGAGGATCACGGAGGCCTTGGGGTTCGTCTTGTCTTTGATGAACGCGCCATCGATCGATTTCACGATTTCGGAGAAGAGCTGCTCGGACTCTTTCTGATCGAGAATGGTGAAGTCCGGCGAACGGGAGGCCACGGCGGCATTACGGCGCAGGATGCGCTGACCGATTGAGTGGAAGGTGCCGCCCCAGAACTGGCCGCGCGGGACGCCCGTGAGGTCCTCGACGCGTTCCAGCATCTCCTTGGCGGATTTATTCGTAAACGTCAGTAGCAGGATATCCCATGGCTTGGCCCCTTGATGCAGGAGCCAGGCGACGCGGTAGGTGAGGGTGCGGGTCTTGCCGGAGCCGGCGCCGGCGAGCACGAGCGCGGGTCCGCGTGGCGAGGTCACCGCGGCGTACTGCTCGTCATTGAGCTCGCCGCGGAAGTCGACGGGAGGCAGGCCTTCCACGGGTTAGCGGGCGGGTCGCTGGCGGCGATCCATCAGGCTGAACTTCGCGACCTGTTCGTCGGCTCGGTAAGAAGAGCGGACCAAGGGGCCGGATTCGACGTGCTTGACGCCGGCGGCGAGCGCGAAGGTCTTCCATTCGGCGAATTCCTCAGGCGTCACCCAGCGGTCAATCGGCGCGTGTTCCTTGCTCGGTGAGAGATACTGGCCGATGGTGAGGATGTCGACATCGGCGGCGGCGATATCGCGGATAAGTTGGGCGACTTCTTCCTTCTGTTCGCCGATGCCAAGCATGATGCCGGTCTTCGTAATGAAGTCGCGCGACTTGGCGTGTTTAAGTACCCAGAAGGAACGGTCGTAGCGGGCCGTCTTGCGGATCGGGCGCTGGAGGCGTTCGACCGTCTCCAAGTTGTGATTGAGGATATCCGGACGCGCGTCGAGGAGCGCGTCGAGGTGGACCTGCTCGCCGCGGAAGTCGGCCGGTAGGACCTCGATGGTCGTGTTCGGGCAGCGGTGGCGGGTGGCGCGGACGGTCGCAGCCCAGACGGAGGCGCCGCCATCCTTAAGGTCGTCACGGGCGACCGAGGTGATGACCACGTGCTTGAGGTTCATCAGCGCGATGGACTCGGCCACGCGGGCTGGTTCGCCGAGGTCGAGTTCGCTGGGCCGTCCAGAAAGCACTGCGCAGAAGGTGCAGGACCGTGTGCAGACGTTACCGAGAATCATCACCGTCGCGCTACCGCGGGACCAGCATTCACCCATGTTGGGGCACTGGGCGGACTGGCAGACCGTGTGCAGCTTATGCTGATCGACGTTCTTCTTGGTCTCCAGGAAATCGGGGCCGCTGGGGAGCTTGGCACGGAGCCAGTCGGGTTTGCGGGCGGACTCGAGCATGGAGGCAGGCAACATTGCCTTCTGGGGGCGGATTTCAACCTAACAAAGAAGAAGGGGTGCTCTCCTCCCGGAAAGCACCCCTTTTGCTATGAGTTTAAGCGAGGACTTAGAACGACTTCTTCACGGTGAAGGCCGTGACGGAGTTGCCCTTCTCGATGTCGGTGTAGGACACGGAGGTGTCGAGACCGAGGATCGGGTAGTTGAGGGCGATACCGTAGTCGCTCTTCTTGGAGGCGCGGTCGTCACCGTAGTGGAGGCCGATGTTCAGGCCCTTGACGGCAGCGACGTCGTAGCTGTAGTTACCTTCGTAGTAGTAGTCGTTGGCAGCGCCGCTGACGCCCTTGGAGACCTTGACGGTCACGCCGGCATAGGTGGCAGCGACGTTGGCTTCGGAGAAGTTAGCGAAACCGGTAGCGGTGGAGGAGTAGTTGTAGTGGATGTAGCCGACGGAGAGGTCGACAGAACCGACCTTGAAGCCGTAGTTGGCGTAGAGGTCGACTTCGTTACCAGCGGAGAGGCTGGAGGCCCAGACGCCGGCGGTGAGGCCGCTGATCGGGGTCTTGGACAGGTCGAAGCCGCCCTGGATGGCGGTGTGACCAGCGCTCTGGGTGTTGCCACGCCAGACGTAGTCGCTAGTGATAGCGACGTTGCCAGTGACGGTGAACGCCGAGGCAGCGGCGGGCGCCGACTGGGCAAAGCCAGCGGCAGCGGTGAGGGTGAGGAGGGTGATGGAGGTGTGCTTCATTGCGTTGTCGGATTTGTTCAAAGTTTGGCAAAATGCCATATTTTTCTCTGATTGTGACGAAATTGGCGAATAAACCCCAATGTTTGTACAAAAAGAAGCCGAGTTTGCCTTAAATTAAGCGTTAAATCGCTGACCTTAATCGAGATAGCACTCCAGGTGGGCTTCGGCGGATTTAGCCCAACTGAACTCTGAACCCATCGCGTTCTTCTGAAGTGCTTTGTAGGCCGCAGGATGTCGATAAAGCTCCAGCGCCCGGTGGAGTGCCCATTCGATACCTCCTTGATCAGCGTGCTCGAAAATAATCCCGGTACCTTTCTTTTTCCCATCCCAGTCGGTGACGGTGTCGGCCAGTCCGCCCGTGGCGCGCACAATCGGGAGGGTGCCGTAGGCCATGGAGTACATCTGATTCAAGCCGCAGGGCTCGAAGCGGCTGGGCATGAGGAAGAAATCGCTCCCCGCTTCGATCCGGTGCGAAAGGCCGTTATCATAGCCGATGCGCACCGCGCAAAGCGAGGGGAAGTCGGCGGCGAGGCGTTTAAATTCGTTCTCGAGCCAGGCGTCGCCGCTGCCGAGCAAAACGAACTGGAGTTTTCCTTCGCGAAGGAATTTAGGCAGCACGCTGACGGCGAGATCCAAGCCTTTCTGGTCCCAGAGACGGGAGACGACGCCGATGAGCGGTACGTCAGTGCCCGGCGCGAGGCCTAGTTCGCGGAGGAGGGCGGCTTTACATGCGATCTTGCCGGCTGGTTTCTTGGCGGAGAAGGGCGCCTCGATGTGCTTATCTTCTTCCGGGTTCCACTCGTCACGGTCGACTCCGTTGAGGATGCCACGCAAGGCGCTGGCACGACGTCGCACGACGTCGTCGAGGCCGTAGCCGAAGGCGGGCGTGAGGATCTCCTTCGCGTAAGTCGGGCTAACCGTGATGACTTTCGTGGCATGCAGGATGCCGCCTTTGAGGAAGTTGATGCCACCAAGGCATTCGAGCTCCTGTGGGCTCCAGAGGAAGGCGGGCAGGCCGAGGTAAGTCATGATGCGCTTAGGGTAGAGCCCTTGGTGCTGCAGGTTGTGGATCGAGATGACGGTCTTGGCTCCGCCGAGCGCAGTCTGCTTGAGCGTGGTGTTGAGCAAGACCGGCACGAGGCCGGCGGTCCAATCGTGGCAATGGATGATGTCGGGAATCCAGCTGGTGGTCAGGCAGGCGTCGAGTCCGGCCCGGCCATAGAAGGCGGCCCGTTCACCGGCATCATCGCGTGCCGGATAGATTTCCCGGGCGCCGTAAAAGTCTTCATGTTCGACGAACCAGGCTTCGAAGTGTGGCGAGACCGGCAGCGTACGGATGCGGCAGCCGGCTTTACGGGCATCGCCGTTGACGCCAACCTTGAGCGATTCGATGAGTGTGCCCATCTTCTCACGGCCGGGGACGGAGCCGTAGAGTGGCGTGACGGCGCGCACTTCATGTCCCGCTGCCGCCAAGGCCTTGCCCAGCGCCACGGTGGCATCGCCGAGTCCGCCGGCTTTGGACCAGGGCGCCAGCTCGGGGGTCACGAAAAGGATTCTCATGCGGAAGGATGGAGATCGCGGCGCCGTCCGATTCGGTTGAGCAACGGGACGAAGGCCACAAGGAGGATCAAGGCGGCGATCATGGCGACATTGCCAGCCAAATCATGGATGGAGCCGAGCTGCGAGAAGCCGGGCTGGCCATGCTCGAGGCCGGCGAGGTCGCGATCGAGCGACTTCGATCCATGGTGCAGCGCGTGGAAGGTGAGGAAGATATTGCGGCCGATGTTGAGCAGGATGGCCGTGACTCCTGCGAGTCCGATCATGGCGATGCGACGGAAGAGCGTGCCTGGGAAGCCGCCTTCGAGGAAGACCGCTCCGAGGAAGGCGCCGGCGAACACGCAGGCCGAGAGGGAGCGGATGCCGGAACAAGCCTCCGCCACGCCGACGGCGTCGCCGTTGGGAAAGACGATGGTATTGCCGTTCACGCGGATAGCATGGCCATTCGCGCGGAGCACGCCCGAGACGAACTCGGTCACGTTCGTGAGCAGCTCGCCTTTAATCTGATTGTCGACGAGGTAGAGAAACGGTCCAGAGATGAGCCAGACGCCAGCCGGGAAGAGGAGGAGTCCGACGGCCCGCCAGCGCGTGGGCGACGTCGCCGTGGCATCCTGCGGTCCGCGTACCGAGACAAACGCGAAGGAGAGAGCCGCTCCCGTCAGGCCGAAAGAGATGGCGAGGGTCGGGCCGATACCGGTGCCAAAGATGGCGCGGGCGGCGGCGCCAAAGCCGAACATGGCCAGCGAGGCGAACGCCAGCACTTGGGCGAGCACTATCACTCCCTTGGGGGTTGGAGCCGCGACGTCGGCGCGTTGCCCCGTCAGCACGGCACACAAATCTTCCCAGCGGTCCCAGAGCACATAGGCGGAGAAGAACGGTACGAGGTAGCCGAAGGTATAGTCATCCTTGGTGCTCCAGATGGCCCACTGGTCCCAGGTCGCGAAAGCGGCCATACCGATGAGCAGCAGGCCAAGGCCGCGCGTCGTTCCGTCGAGTTTCGACTGGGTGGCCGCGGACATCAGAACCGGGGTACCGCAGCCAGTAGCGTCTTCGTGTACGCCTGTTGCGGATTGCCGAGGATCTCGGCCGGCGTGCCTTGTTCGACGATTCGACCTTGGGACATCACGAGGATGTGGTCGCTGACATGTTCGACGACGGCGAGGTCGTGGGCGATGAAGAGATAGGTGAGGCCGAGCTGTTCCTGGAGGTCCTGGAGCAGGTTGACCACCTCGGCTTGGACCGAGACGTCGAGGGCGGAGACCGGTTCGTCACAGATGATGAGCTCGGGTTGCACGCCGAGGGCGCGGGCGATGCCGATGCGCTGGCGTTGGCCTCCCGAGAATTCGTGCGGGTGACGGCGGAGGTGTTCGGCGGGCAGTTGGACGCTGCGGAGGAGTTCGGCGCAGCGCGCTTCGCGGTCGGCCCGCGTCATTTGTGGGAAGTGGATTTCCAGCGGCTCGGAGAGGATACTCAGGATATCGGCCCGCGGGTTGAGCGAGTTATACGGGTCCTGGAAGATCATCTGAATCTTCTTACGCCAAGGCAGGAAGGCCGCGTTGGAAAGCATGCCGATATCTTGGCCGTGGTAGAGGATCTTGCCGGCAGTGAGCGGCGCGAGCTTGACGATGGCGCGCCCCGTCGTGGTCTTGCCCGAGCCGGATTCGCCGACCAGTCCGACTGTCTTGCCTTTCGGCACGACGAAGGAGATGTCGTCCACCGCTTTCTTAGGTGCGGCTTTCTGGAAGAACCAGTTGGCGCGGCCGGGGTAGTGGACGGAGAGTCCGCTGACTTCGAGGAGATTGTCGCTCATCGGGTGACTTTGAGTTCGTCGGACAGGGTGGTGAGGCGGCGGCGTCGCTGGCCGAGACGTGGGATGCAGGCGATGAGCGCCTTGGTGTAAGGATGTGACTGTGTGCGCATGATCTGTTCGACCGGGCCCGACTCGACGATGCGACCTTTCCACATCACTGCCACCTTGTCGGCGAAGTTCGCAATGATCCCGAAATTATGGGTGATGAGAACGATGCTCATGCCACGCTCGCGGCGAAGGCGGGCGAGCAGGTCCATGATCTCCTTCTGAATGGTCACGTCGAGTGCGGTGGTCGGCTCGTCGGCCACGAGGATCTTCGGGTTGCAGGCTAAGGCCATGGCGATCATCGCGCGCTGCTGCATGCCGCCCGAGAGTTCGTGCGGGTATTGGTTGGCGACCCGTTCGGGGTCGTTGATGCGGACCTCGGTGAGGGAGCGGATGACCTCGGACTTGACGTCCTTGATATCCGGCCGGTGCAGTGCGACGGCTTCGCCAATCTGGAAGCCGATGGTATAGACCGGATTGAGGGAAGTGCCTGGTTCTTGGAAGATGTAGGCGATCGAGCCGCCGCGGACCTTGGCCAGCTTCTCCTCGGGGAGGCCGAGGAGTTCGACTCCGGCCAATTGCACCGAGCCGGAAAGGGAGCAGGATGGTTCCGGCGGCAGAAGGCGGGTGAGGGCTAGCGCTGAGACGGACTTGCCGGAGCCGGATTCGCCGACGACGGCGAGGACTTCGCCGGCGGCGAGTTCGTAGCTCACGCCTTGGGCGGCGACGGTCGCACGGTCACCGTTGCGGAAGGTGACGCTGAGGTCCTGTACTTTCAGGAGAGGCTCGGCGGACATGGGTTGCAACATAGGTTGGGCAAGGCGGCAGGGGAAGGAAGAACGACGGTCATTCGGTCCGCCAGCGGTCCTCGATGACGGTCTTGGGCGCCCCGCGGACCTTGCCGTCGCGGAAATCCTTGAGGTCGACCTCGCGCTGTTTGGGGTCGAGCCAGAAGAGGCCGTACTGGCCTGGGTCTTCGGCGGAGCGTACATCGAAACCGGCAGGGAATTTCACCCAGTCCCAGTGGGCGATGCGATAGCCGGGCACTTTGAAGCCCGGGATGAAGTCGGCGAGGTCATGGATGCGGCCCTGCATCGCATGGGACAGCTTGATCATCTCGTCTTCTTCGGTGGCCGCGCGGAAACGGTCGATCAGCTTTGACAGAGCCGGGTCGTCGATACCGGTGATGTTATTGGTCTGCCGCTTCGGCACCTTACGTCCGTCCGCGAGGGTTTCGACGGCGTTGTCCGTGTGGTGCGATTCCCAAAGTGCGGGCAAGCGACCGGAGACAGACCAGGCCCAGAAGACGATATCATGGTTCTTCTCCATGACCTTACGGTACATCGTGGTGTGCTCGAGTGTTTCAGGCCGGTACTCGACGCCGCAGCGGCGGGCGGACTCGACGAGGGTGGCGAGGTATTTGCGGCGGTCCGAGGTGTCGAAGGTCAGGCGAAAGGAGAGACGTTCCCCTGATGCGTTCATCAGGATACCATCCGCGCCGGTCAGGGTGAAGCCGGCCTTGGCGAAGGCGGAGCGGGCGAGTTCGGGTGAATAGCGGCGTGGGCGGATGGCGGGATCAGTGAACTTGCCGAGCCCTTCGCTGAACTGGTTGAGGCGTGCGTAGTCGCCGCGGTAGAAACCATCGATGACACGTTGGAAGTCGGTGGCATGCTGTAGGCCGACGCGCACGTCGACGTCAGACAGCAAGGGCTTCTGGGTATTGAGGTAGAGCCCGTAAGGCGGGCGGGGGATGTCGTTGAAGAACTGGGCCTTGGTAAGGTAGCCGTTCTGGTAAGCCTTCTTCTCGTTGGTGCCGTACCAGTAGCGCGGCATCATGATCGGCATGAAGTCGATCTCGCCGCTGAGCATCGAGGCATAGGCGCTATCAAGTTCACGGATCACGCCGTATTCGATGGCATCGGGGTTGTATCGGTGGCGGAAGAACTTTCGGTGGTCGCCCCACCAGTCCTTGACGCGGGTGAGCGTCACAGATTTCTCGCGCTGGAAGCCGGTTGGGCCGACGTAGTAAGGGCCGGACGTAGGCTGGAAGCGGTCGTTATACAGTTTCTCGTAGTTGGGGCCGAAGTCCTTGAAGAAGTTGCGCGGCAGCGGGCGTAGTTCGCCGAGCTGTTCGAGCTGGTATGGCCGCTTACGGGGCGCCGTGATTGCGATTGTGTGGGCGTCGTAGCGCGTAATGCCTCCCCATTCGCGCGTGTAGTAATCGGCATACCAGTCCGCCTTGGCCCAAGGTGAGCGATAGAAGTAAAAGGCATAGAAGTAGTCGTCGGCAGTGATTGGCTGGCCGTCGGTGAACTTTGCGTCTGGATCGAGTCGGAAATAGGCCGTCATCCCGTCGGCCGACATCGCCCAACTCGTTGCGAGGGCCGGGATGGGTTCATCGGTGTTCGGGTGCGAGGAGAGCAGGCCGAAGTCATTGTTGTCGTAGAGTTCGCCGCGGAAGCCGTTATTGGCGTTGGGGCCGACACGTCGGAGCGTCGGCGGGGTCGACGGCGTGAACTGACGTAATGTGCCACCGCGAATCGCTCGAGGGTCTGCGAACTCCTTCTGGTCCGCCCCGTCGTGCCAGACAAGTGCCTTAGGAAGGTCGGCTGGGCTGGCGTAGCGGAAGAAATCCTTATGCTCGGCATAATAGGCCGCGGCCTTAGGGTCTTCGAAAGTGGCGGCCTGTGCGAACGTCAGGGCGAAGAGGAGGGCGAGGAGGTTTCTCATCGTTGGGAGCGACGAAGGTCGAAGGCGTCTTGGAGCGCTTCGCCGATGGAGTTGATCATGACCATGGTGCCGACGAGGCAGAAGAGGGTGGGGCCGAGAATCCACCAAGCGTTCCAGTTTTCCTTAGCTTGGTGGAGTAGGTCACCCCATGAAGGTTCTGTGGGCGGTAGGCCGAAGCCGAGGTAGTCTAGTGCGGAAAGCGAGAAGACCAGGCCGTGCAGGCTGAACGGAAGCGTGGTGAGGATCACGGTCGCGCAGTTGGGGAGGATGTGTCGCCAGATGATGCGGGCGTGTCCGGCCCCCAGCGCACGGGAGGCCGTGACATAATCGCGGGCGGAAACTTGGTAGGCGGAGGCGCGGAGCTGCTGGGCGAGGCCAATCCAGGAGAAGGCGACGAGGATGAGGATCAGGATAGCGAGCGAAGGCTCGAGGAGGCTCGCGAGGAAGATGATGGCGTAGAGGAACGGAATGTTGGACCAGATCTCCATCACGCGCTGGCAGACCATATCGAACCAGCCGCCGAAGTAGCCCATCGCGGCACCGAGCAGAAGGCCGACGCCGTAGACGCAGGGGAGGAAGATGACGGCCGAGAGCAGGAGGAGCCGGAAGCCGCCGAAGAGGCGTGCGACCATGTCATGCCCAGACTCGTCCGTGCCGAGCCAATGGCCGTCCAGTCCGGGCGGGCAGGGCGACGGTACTTGTGTGCGCAGTGCACCTGCGGGCTCCCAATCGGTGCGATCATCCGCGGGTGTGCGTCGGGCGACCTTGCCGGCGACGAACTTAGCGCGGGCTTTGGTCACACCTTCGGTGAAGAGGAGTGCGTCTCCCTCTGGCCAGCCATCAATGATGGTCCAGGTCTGTCGGCGGCTGCCATCGGCGTGGAGGTTGAAGATACGCCCTTCGGCGATGACGCCACGCGGATCGCACCAGCGTCCATTTGCGTCACGAGTAACGGGCGGCATGACCTCACAGACTTCGTCCGGGGCGAACGGTACGAGTGGCATCAATAGCCAGCCGCGTCCGTTGAGCTTTAACTCTTCGGAGAGAAGGCGATAGTTGGGCTCACCTTCAATCTTAAGGCCGAGTTCCCGGCCGGAAATAAACCCTGCGAACACCGGGAAGCGTGTGACGCCGTCGACCTTGAGGATGAGCGGCCGGTTGCCGACGAGGAGCGAACCGAGTAACGCCAGTGCGGAGAGCGTGACTAGCGCGATTAGCGACCACCAGCCCATCCGGTTACGACGGAAACGGTCAAAGCGCTGCACGGTGATGGGGTCGAGCAGGCTCATGCAGATTTGTCGAACCGGATACGTGGATCGACGGCGGCGACGCAGAGGTCAGAGACGATGTTACCGAGGAGCATCGCAAGGCTCGAGAGTGTCAGGAGGCCGAGGAAGACCGGGAAGTTGCGTTGGACGAGGGAGTCATAGCCCAGTAGTCCCAGTCCTGGGATGTTGAAGGTGACTTCGATGAGGAACGAGCCGGTGAGGAAGAAACCGAGGTTTCCTCCGAAGGTGGCGGCAAGCGGGATCAGCGAATTGCGGAGCGCATGCACGAAGACGATACGGCGGTTGCTCAGCCCTTTTGCTTTAGCGGTCCGGACATAGTCGGCGGCGAGGTTATCGAGCAGGCCATTGCGGGTGAAGAGTGTGAGTGCGGTGAAAGCGCCAATCATCTCGCAGGCGAGGGGCAGGGCGGTGTGGTAGAATGGACGCGACCAATCGAAGCCTTTGGTGGGGAACCAGTGCAGTTGGTGGCAAAGGAGCTGCAGGCCGGCGACGGCGAGGAGGAAACCGGGGACCGAGTAGAGGATGAAGAGAACTTGGGAGGAGCCGCGGTCGAACCAGCCGTCGCGCTTCAGCGCCTTAGCAACGCCGAGCGGGATTGAGATCGCATAGGCGAGCAGCAAAGACCAGCCGCCAAACCAAGCCGAGATTGGCAGGCGGGACTTGATCTCATCCCAGACGGGTTTGTCGCTGATGGTCGAATCGCCGAGCTCGCCCTCAAGGAGTCCGGCATAGGCCTTGCGGTAAATAAGCACGCGCATGGCTTTATCCGGGTCGTCAGGGAGGGGGGCCGCTTCGGCGTGCCAGTGTTCGCGGGTTTTTCCGTCGGAAGTCTTCAGTGAAAGAGCTTTGCCGGTCAGACTGACGTTCAGCTTGAAGGACCGTCTGGGATTAAGGTCATCGGAGACCTCTGCCTCAGCCTTGCCATCTTTATCCAAGCGGACGGTAACCCAGTCCGCCGGGCCAGGGGCAACCCCGAGCCAGATGGCATAGGCCTCGATCAAGTTGCGGTCGAAGCCGTAGCGGCGCTTCAGGTTGTCGAGTTCTTCAGGAGAGGCCGGGCCGCTGGGCCGCGCGGCCGAGCTGCGCTTGCGGTCGGCTTGTTGGCGTTCGGCCAAGGCTTGCTCGATGGGTCCTCCCGGGACGAAGCGGGTGAAGCAGAACGCGACGAACGTGATGCCCACGAAGGTCAGTGGGACTAGCAGCAACCGTCTGAGGACGTAGTCGCGCATCGCGGGTCTCTATAGGGCAAGCACAGGAGGGGAGGGGTCAACCCGAAAGGACTCGCTTGCTCCCGCCGCCGTAGGCCGCAACTTGGCGGGGTGCCCCCGCTTTACTCCCCCAGTTGGTTCTTGTTGATGGTCGTCCTCCTGTGCGTCGGCTTCGGCATGCTCCTGCTGACGATCTTCCTGGTGGCCTTCGCCTGGCGCGCCCCCCGTCGCCATAAGGCGATGTCCTTGGGCTATTGCCTCATGCATACCCTCTGCTGGCTTATCCTCAAGTGCTTCTACAGTATTCGCGTCCGCGGCGTAGAGAATATTCCCAAAGAGGGTGGCGTGCTCCTCATCGCTAACCATGTCGCCTATGCTGACGTCTTGGTCATGGGGGTGCTTTCTCGTCGCCCCGTCCGTTTTCTTTCCTGGGAAGGTTTCGAGCACCAGAAGTTCCTTGGCTTCATGTGTCGTCTGATGGGGACGATTCCGGTTTCGGAGACGAAGGCTAAGGAAGCCATCGTCAAGGCGGGTGAAGCGCTCGCGCGCGGCGAAGTGGTCTGTATTTTTCCTGAAGGTAGTCTTACCCGTAACGGCGGTCTGATGAAGTTGATGAAAGGCTTTGAGTTGATCGCCCGGCGAGGCGCATCGCCCATTCTGCCGGTCGCCATCGACGGTATGTGGGGGTCAATTCTCAGTTTCAGTGGAAGCAAATGGTTTTGGAAGATGCCTAAGCGTTTCCCGCGTCCCATCGGCGTCGTCATCGGTAAACCCTTCCCGGCGACAGAGCACGCGAAGTGCCGTCTGCGTCTGCTGGAGCTTGCGGCCGAGGCTTTTGCCATGCGCAAATCGCTCGAAGGTCATCTCGGCCGTGAAGTCGCGGCGGGTTTGGCGAAGAAGGGCGGGGCGGTCGCCATGGTTGATCGTACGTCGGCCCGCCGCGAGTTTTCGGGGGCGACGTTGCTCGCCCTGGGTTGGGCCTTTGCGGGCGAACTGAAGCGTCGCACCAAGGCTAGGCGCATCGCAATCGTGCTGCCTCCAGGCGTCGCGGCGACCGTCGCCAATCTGGGTTGCGTGCTGGCGGACAAGGTTCCGGTAAACCTGAATTTCTCCCTCGGCCGCGAACAGGCCCTTTCGTGCCTCCAGCGCGCCGAGGTCGACCTCGTCATCACTGCCGGCGCTTTCCGCAGCAGGCTTTCCGAGAAGTCGCCGGATTTCCCGTGGGGTGATCACGTTCTCGACGTCGCCGATTTCCTGACATCGCACTCTCGCGCCGATCTCGCCTTCCGCCTCAGCCTAATCCGTTGCCTGCCAGTCTCATGGGTCTTGGCTTTCATGGGCTTACCGAAGCATGGCGGCGACGCCGAGGCGGCCTTGCTCTTTACGAGTGGCAGTTCTGGCCAGCCCAAGGGCGTGCTCCTCTCTCACCGTAACATCCTAGCCAACCTGCGTCAGATCGAGAACGCCGACATCTTGCCGGACGACGCGATCCTGCTCAGCAGCCTGCCCGTCTTCCACAGTTTTGGTTTCACGATTGGCCTTTGGTATCCGCTTTCCCATACGCCTCGTCTCGTCACTTTACCTTCGCCCTTGGACTCCGCCGCCGCGGTGAAAGCGATCAAAGAAGAGAAGGTCACGGTCGTGGTCGGCACGCCGACTTTCCTGCGTCCGTATCTCCGCCGCGCTACCGCCGCCGATCTCGTATCGCTCGAGTGGGCCGTGGTCGGCGCCGAGAAATGCCCGGCCGACCTGGTCGATGCTTTCGCCACTCAGCTGGAGACCCCGATGCTGGAAGGCTACGGCATCACCGAGACAAGCCCGGTGCTTTCCATTAATGTCCCCGACCGAATCGACCCCGAAGGGCCTGAGGGTGTTTGGCGGGGTAATGTTCGCGGCTCTGTCGGCCGCCCAGTCATCGGTGTCGCGATCCGTTTCATCGATCCGGAGACCGGTGAGGTGTTGCCGAGCGGACAGGTCGGGTTGCTCGAGATTCGGGGAGCTAACATCTTCCTCGGCTACCTCGACGCCGAACAGACTGCTAAGGCCATGACGCCTGACGGTTGGTACCGCACGGGCGACATCGCACGTCTCGATGACGATGGCTTCCTGCACCTAGCTGGAAGGCTCTCTCGCTTTTCCAAAATCGGCGGCGAGATGGTGCCGCATGGTACGGTCGAAGACGCCCTGCGTAAGATTCTCGGCCTAATCGAATCCTCTGAAATCAAGGTGGCGGTCGCCAGTGCGGCGGACCCGACTAAGGGGGAGCAACTCGTTGTGCTCCACGTGGAAGACCTTGATGCCGAGGCAGTCCGCACCGCTCTTGCGGCAGAAGGCCTCGCTAACCTGTGGATTCCCAAGGTGTTCAAGAAAGTACCCGTCATCCCGATTTTAGGCACGGGTAAGCTGGATTTGAACAAGTTGCGGGAGCTGGCACAGGGCTGACGCGGTTTTGGCTCGCTTGTGGCTTATGGTCGATTGTCCTA
>CANHZL010000010.1 GCA_947465345.1 Opitutia bacterium
CCCCGAGGGCGAGGAGGAAAGGCGACGGCTTAGCGCTCCAGCCCGCGGGAACGGCGCAACCAGCTCTCGATCGGGGAGAAGAAGATGAGGTCGGCCAGAAGACCCACGAGCATCACCACCGCCATCACACCCATGACTTGGTCCATGCGCAGCAATTCACGGCCGGCGTTGAGGAGCGAGCCCAGGCCGAAGCCCGTGACGATCACGACGAAGATTTCGGCCGCCATCAGTGAGCGCCAGGCAAAGGCCCAACCCTGCTTCATGCCGCTCAGAACGCCGGGAAGTGCCGCGGGGAAGATGACACGCGACCAAAGGTGCCAGCCGTTAGAGCCCATCGTCTGCGCGGCGCGTAGATAGAGCGGCTGAACGTTCAACACGGATTCTTGGACCGCGATGACGACAGCCCAGATCGTACCCATCACCACGACGAAGAGCACAGCTTCCTCGCGGATACCGAACCAAAGGAGCGCGAGCGGCACCCAGCAGACGGAAGGCAAAGTCTGCAGACCGAGGGCGAGCACGCCCAGCGTATCACGCACCCAGCGGACGCGTGCGCAGAGAGCGCCGAGGGGCACGCCGAGGGCCGCACCGATGGCGAAGCCGATGACGAGTCGACGCATCGTCACCCAGGTTGCTGAAAGAAGCTCGCCACTAAGGAGGGCTTCCCAGAACCACTGTAGAATATGCGAAGGAGCTGGCACCAGCACCTCGTTAACGTGGCCCGTGCGCACGAACCACTCCCAGCCGCCGAGGGCGAGGACGGCGATGAGGGTCGGGATGACCGGACGTGGAAGCTTCGAGGCCATGGTCACTTGGCGAGATGGGAGGACAACGCTTCGGTCACTTCCGAGGCAAGGGCAGCGAGGGCCGGGTCATTCATGCGACGAGGGCGAGGAAGGTTCACGTCGAAGACCTGCTGGACGCGGCCGGGATTGGGCGAGAAGAGCACGACGCGATCACCCAGACAGACCGCTTCGCGGATGTTATGCGTCACGAGGACGATGGTCTTCTTACGCTTCGTGAAGATCTCCTGGATGTCGCCGTAGAGCTGCTCGCGGGTCAGCGCGTCTAGGGCCGAGAACGGCTCGTCCATCAGGAGCACGCGCGGATTAGGCGCGAGAGAGCGGGCGAGGGCCACGCGCTGACGCATGCCGCCGGAAAGCTCATGCGGGCGGGCCTTCTCCTTGTTGCCGAGACCGACGAGGTTGAGGTAATAGCGGGCAGATTCGAGACGCTCGGCTTCGGTGAGGTCCGGTTTGAGACGCAGGCCGAAGAGCACGTTCTCGATCGCATTGAGCCAAGGGAAGAGCGCGTCCTGCTGAAACATCACCAGACGATCGCGTCCAGGAGCGATGACCGGCTGATCGCCCAGCTTGATCTCGCCTTCGTTTGTGTGCTCCAAGCCAGCCAGAAGGCTGAGAAGTGTGGACTTACCGCAGCCAGAAGGACCCACGACCACGAGGAACTCCCCTTCCCTGACGTCGAGGGAGATATCTTCCAATGCCGTGACCTGACCGGCCGCCCCTTCGAAACGCTTGGTCACGTTACGCAGGGTCAGAGCCGCCGGGGCGGAAGACTTATCGTTGGGAGAGCTCATGGAATGAACCGAGGGGAGAATTTCAGAGGCTGGCCTGATGTTGTCAAGTTTAGTTAACTTATCAGGATTAGGGAATACCCCAAAGAATCGGGCCCCGCATGGGAGTTTCCTCCTTACTACGGGGCCCTAGCCTATGAAGCAATTCTCAGTTACTTAGCCGAAGGAGCCGGATCGGAGACCAGGGACTCGAGGAGCGGGCCGATTGGGGCGTCGCCGGGGAGCAGTCCAGAATCCTTGGAATCCTTCAGCGCGTGCGTGAAGGCGATGGTGAGCCGAGCCTTTCGGGCGGCATCGTCTTCACGGGCGTCGAAGAAGACACGACCAAGGGCCGGGCCGATGAGTTCAGCCTTCGGAGGCGTGGAGCGGGTTTCACCACCGATGCCGGCGATGATCAGCTTCTCATGCCAGGCCTGGTCAGCGAGCAGCTTGTCTCGAAGGGCATAGTGCGAGCGGACGAAGGCTTCGATACCCTTGCCGTTCTTGGCGAGCGCGGTCTTGGACGAGGTCAAAATCGTGATGATCGAATCCTTCTTCTCGACGAGCACTTCGCCGCCGAATTCGCTGACCAGACGGGTCACCCAAGGCTCGACCGTCCAGGCTGCGTCAACGTCGCCACGGGAGAACAGCAGGACTAGCTCGGCATTCTGGGCCGGGATGACCTGCGCGTCGCCACCATTGACGGTGACCTTGAGGCCACCCTCGCGGAGCCAGACACGGGCGTCGATATCCTGCGTATTGCCGAGCTGAGGCGTGGCAAGGCGACGGCCGATGAAATCCTTAGGGGATTTAAGCCCGAGGCCCTTACGGACTACGAGGGCGTTGCCGCCGCGGGCGACGGACGCAAGGATGCGGATCTCGTTACCCTTCGTGCGAACGTGTGCGTTGATCGTCGGCGACGGCCCAATGTAGGTAAGGTCAATCGCGCCAGCGAGGAGAGCCTCGATGGCGGAGGGACCGGCGTTGAACGAGCGCCACTCGATTTTGGAGCCTTTCGGCAGGTGGGCGAGGTGCCAGTCGGCATTCTCACGCTCGAGCTGACGGGCGGCGAGGGCCGGCGAATGCGTCAGATTCGGGAAGAAGCCGACGCGGAGAGTCACCGGCTGCTCCTCGGCCGCGCCTAGGAAGGGCACGGCGAGGAGGGCGGCGAGAACAGGAAGGAGACGCATGACTTGGGAATCCTGAAGGATTAGAAGGTCAGGCCGAAGCGGGTCAGCACCAAACGCTCGGGGTGTTCGATGACCGAAGAAGCGGCCGGAGCAGAAGCACCTGCGAACTGCGTGAAGCTCGTGTATTCGTAATCGAGGCTGAAGCGGGCGGTCTTGCTGAGGTACCAGTTCAGGCCGATGCCTAGGGTGCGGGCGGACTTGGCGGACTTGGCCGAGTCGGCGAACTGCGCGCCGTTGACCGCCGCGCCGAAGAGGGCGTCGTCAAACTTGATCGAAGCGACGCGACCGACGACTTCGAAGGCGCCCCAGGTACCGGCGGCGCGGTCGAAATCAGCGGACGGCGTGACGCCCTTATAGGAAGCCTCTTCGCCCGTCAGGACGTAGCTGACTTCGGTCTGCCAAGCCTTGTTCTTAATCGTGGCGGTGTTGCCGGAGCCAAGGCCGACGGAGTTCACCGACTTGATGTCGTTCGAGGAGACCACGTATTCGGAAAGCAGCCCGAACGAACCCTTGTAGTAAGAAAGCTGCGGGGTCAGGCGCCAGACATGCCCGTTCGCGGTCACAGTGTTGGTCGAACTGGCGGCGCCGGTGGTGCGGTAAGCGAAGAAGGTCTGCTGGCCATCGGTCTTGAAGCCGCTGGTCAGGGGGCTCGTCGCATCGTGGAGGCCGTAGGTGCCGCCCACGCCGAAGGTCAAGCCGGAGAGAGTGGACTCCTTGTCATTGACCCAAGGCTGGAAGGTCACGCGACCGGCGAGGTCCTTGCCGTCATTCGGATCCTTTTTCGAGTCGACGCTGTCCGTTCCGTCCGTGGCGCCGTTGAAGACACCGACAGCGTAGCTGACGCGGCCAGCGAAGAGATCGCCGCCCACCTGGATGCCAATGTCACGGTTCGGCACGAGCTGGGAGACGACGGAGCGCTCAGCGAACAGCAAGGCCGGATCAGACTGAAGCTGTTCGAGACCGATCGGGGTCTTGAAACGTCCGAGCTTCAGCTGGAACTCAGGAGCATAGTTGAGGGTGATGTTGGCGTCGAGGATGCCAGCCGTGGCGCCGGCGTATTCGCCGACGAGCTGATACTCCGTCGTCTTACCGAGCTTACCTTCGATGCCGAGGCGGGCGCGACGGAGAGCAATCACGTCGTTCTCGACGCTCTTGTCGAAGTACCAGCGGGAGTCGACCTGGACAAGGCCGCGGATGCGCAGGGAGTTGGCGCCATCCGGAGAGGCGAGGCTGAAGCCCTTGTCGCCGGCGGTGGTCTCGGCGCGCTGCAGGGGGCGCACCTTGGCGTCGAGCTCGGCGATGCGGGCCTTCAAGGCGTCGATCTGCTCCTGGACGGTCAACTCAGCGGCAGAGGCCACAGAGGCGAACGCCAGCAGAGCGGCGAGCGGGAGGTAAGTGTTACGTTGGGTGGTTTTCATGGTTTTGCTTGGTTTGGTTGGTGGAAGGGACCTTTTGTTAAGGTGATATCATTAGTGAGGATTAAATGATTATGGTCAAGATAAGAATACTATTTTGGTATGTTTTTATTAACATGCTCATCAATGACTTACAGAATGTGCCCCGAAATCATGATGATTAAACACACCTAACCAGTATGTTTAATCAGCCACTCACACCCCTTCCCTGCCCTTAAGCAGGTCAGATGAAGTAATCAGGCAGCAAATTGGAGATCAAACCGTCCGTCAGCCTTCCCTTGCCGGCATTCTCAAACGATTCGTCTCCGCCGATGAAAGCCGGACGACGTCCGGAGCTCACGAATTTCTTATGCGCGACCTGCACGACCGAACTCAGCGTGTGTCGATCCAAGATGTCGGAGATGGCGTTGCGCACGTCGAGCATGAGCATGCGCAAGCCGCAGTTCGCTTCGTCAGGACATGAACACCGCTCATAGGCCGTGTGCGAAGCGCAAGCGACGGGAGCGAGCGGTCCTTCGATATGGCGGATGATCTGGCCGAGCGAGATCTGTTCAGCCGGACGCGAGAGACGATAGCCGCCGTTGCGGCCGCGCAGGCCCTCCACGAAGCCGCCGTCGCGCAGGTCGTTCATGATCTGCTCCAGGAATTTCTCGGGGATATTATCGGATGAGGAAATCTCAGCGACGCGAAGCTGCTTGCGACCGAAAGCCTCGCCGAGCCCCAGGCAAATGAGGGCACGGAGCGCGTATTCGCCTTTGCGTGACAGCTTCATCCTATGGACAGATAAGCCGTGGCGTCGGGCGGGGTCACCACTAAACCTTTAGAACGCCCCAGCCACGAACCACAGGCTAGCTCCGACGACCAAGGCCGTCGCGACCCAGCCCAGCACGCTGATCCAACGCGGGGCGACGAATACGCCCATGAAAGCAGAGTCTCCCGTCATGCGCACGAGCGGCCAGCAGGCGAAGCCGAGCTGCAGGCTGAGGATGACCTGACTCCAGATGAGCAAGGTCTCCACCCTGCCCTCACCGGCCAGGCCGATGACGAGCAATGCCGGGATGAGCGCCGCAACCCGCGTTGAGGCGCGTACGATCCAGCCCGGGCTCTTCACTTTCAGGAAGCCTTCGAGGACAATCTGACCGGCCATGGTGCCGGTGATGGTCGCATTCTGGCCGGAGGCGAGCAGCGCAACGGCGAAGAGTGTGCCGGCGAAAGTCGCCCCCAGCACGCCGTCCAGCAGCCGATGCGCCTCGCGGATATCCGTCACGACTTCAGGTCGCCCGTGGAAGGCAGCGGCGCTGAGTACCAGTAGGCCGGCGTTGACGAAGAACGCCAGGCTGAGCGCGAGAGTCGAATCCCAAGTAGCGAAGCGCATGGCCTCGCGCCGTGATTTCTCATCAGCGCCGAAATCGCGCGAACCGACGATCGACGAATGGAGATAAAGGTTATGCGGCATGACCGTGGCGCCAATGATACCTAAGGCCACGAAGAGCATACCCGGACGCGTCAGCACAGCGGTGGTCGGCACGAAGCCTTTCACGAGCTCGGCGATTACCGGTTTAGCCAGTAGCAGCTCGATGCCGATACAGGCCGCAATAGTCAGCACCAGCACCGCAACCAGCGCTTCCAGCCAGCGATAGCCTAAGCGCGTCAGTGCGAGCAGCAGCAACACATCCAAAGCGGTGATGATCGCCCCAAAAAATAGGGGGATGCCGAAGAGAATTTGCAGGGCGATGGCCGAACCCAGCAGCTCAGCAAGATCCATCGCGACGATACCAATCTGGGCTGAGACCCAGAGGAACTTGGACACGCCCGGAGAATAACGCGACCGGCAGGCTTGAGCGAGATCCAGGCCAGTGGCTACATTCAGGCGCACGCAGAGGTGCTGAAACAGGATCGCCATCAGGTTAGACAGGAGGATGACCCAGAGCAGCGCGTAGCCGAACTGCGAGCCACCCGCAAGATCGGTGGCCCAGTTACCTGGATCCATATAGCCGACCGAGACCAAGAAACCTGGCCCAACGAAGCCAAGGAAACGACGGAAAGCACCGAGGCGGGAGGCCGCGCGGGCTTGGGTCGGTTCATCTGTCCTCATCACCATTGAGCATCACCCACGACCGCGCCCTGTCAACCCGCCGCCTGCGCGAATGAAACTCCAGCCAAGGCCGACCATACCACCGTCCGCCAAGCGTGCGACCGAACCAGCTCGGCAAGAGCCGGCGACGTCGGGCCTTCCTGCTGGAGTCGACGATGGCACGGCACGGACCAGAAAGCGGTTAACGCCCAGGAGAGAAGTACCAACGCCAACCCGAAACCTCGGCCTGCGCTGATAGCCAGCCAGGCATGCCCACCCAACTGGGCGAGCAGCAGAGGCCCGACGACCCAACCGACCCGACGCGTATAAGCCTCGTGCGCCGCGGCGAAGCCTTCGGCGCGCCAGCGGGCGAAGTCCGGATAGGTACACAGCAGAATCATCCAAGAGACGCTGGCCATGGCGGAGTCGACGCACGCCACGCCAGATTGGATTAAATGAAGGTCCATGAAGGCACCGAAGTGGGTTTTGCCCTTTGCACAACCCGGCGAGACGTTAAACCCAAGGCATGCCCCGCCTCTTCCTCGGCCTGTTCCTCGGCGCCCTGCTCGCGTTCCTTCCCGTCTCGGCACAGGAAACCCCACCCAACTTCGTCATCCTCTTCGCTGATGACTTGGGCATCAACGACCTTGGCTGCTTCGGGCGCAAGGACCAGAACACGCCTAACCTAGACAAGCTCGCCGCCGAAGGCGCGCGCTTCACGCAGGCCTATGCCGCTGCCTCGGTCTGCTCGCCCTCCCGCGCCGGCCTTCTGACCGGCCAGAGCCCGGCCCGTCTGAAGATCACGACGTTCCTGACCGGACGGACGGATCGCGCCTCCCACCGCGTGCTCGCCGCTTCCTTGAACTACAACCTCCCGAACGGCGTCCAGACCATCGCCCAGCTGCTAAAGCCCAAGGGCTACGCGTCCGCGGCCATCGGCAAGTGGCACCTCGGCGGCAAGGGCCATCAGCCGACCCACCACGGCTTTGACGAATATTTCGCAGGAAAGGCCAACCCAGGCGCCGAATCGCCGCAGGGGGGTAAAGGCGAACTCGGCCACGCCGATTACGCCGTGAAGTTCATCGAACGAAACAAAGCCAAGCCCTTCTTCCTCTACCTCGCCTTCGACAACCCGCACATCCCGCTGGCCGCGCCGGCCAAGGCCATCGAAGCCAACGCGAAGTCCTTCCATCCGACCTACGCCGCGCTCGTCGAATCCCTCGATGTCGCCTGCGGGCGCGTACTGAAGGCGCTTGAAGACAACGGCCTTTCAAAGAATACCTTCGTCGTCTTCGCTTCCGACAACGGCGGCGTGCACATCTCCGAACTCAAGGAAAGCCCGGCCACTTACAACGCGCCTTCCCGCGCGGGCAAAGGCTTCGTCTACGAGGGCGGCATCCGTACGCCCCTCATTATCCGCTATCCCGGGCGCCTCGCTTCGAGCGTGATCGGCGCACCAGTGGTCCTCGGCGACCTCTGCCCGACGATCTGCGCGCTGGCCAAGGTGCCCGCCCCGCAGCCCCTTGATTTCCAGGATATCTCTCCGCTCCTCTTCGACAGTAAGCCTCCGGCCGACGCCAAGCCGCGCGCGCTCTTCTGGCATCAGCCACATTACATGAACCAAGGCGGCAAGCCCGCCGGCGTGGTCCGTGAAGGAGACTGGAAGCTCATCGAGCAATATGAAGACGGCAGCCTAGAGCTGTACAATCTCGCCAAAGATCCGAGCGAGACTACCGACCTCGCCGCCGCCGAACCGAACCGCGTCGCCACCCTGCGCGGCAAGCTCGAAGCCTGGCGCCGCAGCGTCGGCGCGGAACCGGTCAAGGCCAACCCGAACTTCGCACGCCCACTCTGGGAGGACTGCTTCGTAAAGATCGACGTCACCAAGCTCCAGGCCCTGCCGACCTCCGAGGCCATGCGTCCGCAACTCGCCGGTTGGCGTAAGGCGATGAACGACGACACGACCGAAGGCTCCAACGCGTTGATCTTCCTCGAGGCGCGCGACGCCCAAGTGAAGGCGACGAAGATGAAGTACGAAGAGCCGCCCCTGAAGGACACCCTTGGTTTCTGGGTGAACGCCGATGACACCGCATCTTGGACCTTCCAGGCGCCGAAGGCCGGCACCTATCGCGTGACGGTCCTACAGGGCTGCGGTAAAGGTAACGGCGGCTCCATCGTCGCCCTCGACACCAAGCAGGGCTCCTGCGAATTCACCGTCGAAGAGACCGGCCACTTCCAGCGCTTCGTGCCCCGCGAGGTCGGCAAGCTGACGCTCGTCGCCGGCGAGAACACCCTCACCGTCCGACCGGTCAAGAAGGCCAAGGCCGCGGTCATGGACCTGCGCCGCGTGATCCTCGAGCGGGTCGACTGAACGCTCAGAGCGTCGCTAACAGCGCGCGAAGTTCTTCCTCAGGTTCCTCGTGGCCTTGCGCCACGGCGAGTGCGAGCGCCTCCGCAAAAATAGCCTTGGCGGCAGGCTTATCGCCGATGGCCTGCAGGCTCTTGCCGAGCAAGATACGAGGCATCATCCAGTCGGCCTTGGAGGCCGCGGCGAGGCGCAGGTGCTCGATGGCGCCGGCCGCGTCGCCCTCGGTCAAGAGCGCCTGTCCAAGGGAGAAACGGAACAGCGGATTGGCCGGGTCGGCCGCGACGTGACGTCGGAAGAGTTCGGAGCGCGACATGCTCAGCCCTTCGGCTTCGCCGATGACTGGCGGAAGATAACCATCGAGAGGCCCGGCAGACGAACCTCGATGGAATAAGGGCGCCCCTGGCAAGGAATCGCTTCGGCGACGACGCCACCGAGGTTGCCGTGGCCGTGGCCGGCATAGTGTTTCGAGTCGGTATTCAGGGCCTCTTCCCATCGTCCCGAGAAAGGCACGCCGAGGCGATAGGTCCGCTCGACCGGCGTGAAATTACCCGCAACCGTCCAAGCGCAATCACGTCCGCGACGCTCGAAGGCCAGCACGCTTTGTGCGCCATCATCGGCGACGAGCCAGTTGAAGCTTTCCGGACGTAACTCGTTCTCGGAGAGAGCGGCATCAGCGACATAGAGTTTGTTCAGGTCGGTGACGAGACGCTGAATGCCGAGGTGAATCGGGTATTCGAGTAAGTGCCAGTCGAGCGAGGCGTCGTATTTCCATTCAGCGAACTGGCCGAACTCACAGCCCATAAAGAGGGTTTTCTTACCTGGCCAGGACCACTGTAAGGCCAGCAGGCAGCGGAGATTGGCGGCCTTCGTGGCGTCGTCGCCGCCGCCCATCTTGCCGATGAGCGAGCCCTTGCCGTGAACGACCTCGTCATGCGAGAAAGACTGCACGAACGACTCGGTCCACTGGTACAGCATGCCGAACGTGAGCTTATCGTGATTGAACTTACGGAAGAGCGGATCCTGACGGAAGTAGTCGAGTGTGTCGTGCATCCAGCCCATGTTCCACTTGAAGTCGAAACCCAGGCCACCTTCGGGCACGGATTTGGTCACTCCTGGGAAGGACGTGGATTCCTCGGCGATCATCGCAACTCCAGGCTGATAGAGGTGCACGAGCGAATTGACCTGCTTGAGGAATTCGATGGCCTCGATGTTCTCGCGGCCGCCATAGCGATTCGGGACCCATTCGCCGGCCTTGCGGGAGTAGTCGAGGTAGAGCATCGAAGCCACCGCGTCGACGCGCAGGCCGTCGATATGGAAACGCTCAAGCCAGGAGAGCGCAGAGCAGACGAGGAAGCCGCGCACCTCGTGACGGCCGTAGTTAAAGATCAGCGTGCCCCAGTCCTGATGCTCGCCGAGGCGCGGATCCGCATGCTCGTACAGATGCGACCCGTCAAAGCGGGCCAGCGCGAAGAAATCACGCGGGAAGTGGGCCGGGACCCAGTCGACGATCACCCCGATGTTCGCACGGTGGAGGGCATCGACCATCGTCATGAAGTCGAGAGGCGAGCCGAAGCGATGCGTCGGCGCGTAGAAACCGGTGACTTGGTAGCCCCAGGAACCGTCGAACGGATGCTCGGAGGGGGGCATCAGTTCCACATGGGTGAAGCCCATCTTCACGCAATAAGCGGCGAGCTGTTCGCCGAGTTCACGGTAGCCGAGGACGCGACCACCCTCTTCGGGGACGCGGCGCCAGGAGGCCAGATGCACCTCATAGACCGACATCGGCCGTGAGCGCAGGTCACGGCTGCGACGGGCTTCCATCCAGGCCGCGTCATTCCAGACGAACCTCGAGAGATCGCAGACGATGGCGGCGTGGTTAGGAGAGGGCTCGAAGTGCAGGCCGTAAGGATCCGTCTTCAGGAAGGGGGTGGAGTCGAACGGCCCGACAATCTCGTACTTGTAGCGGGCACCGGCATGGACGCCCGGAATAAAGATCTCCCAGATCCCGGAGGCGCCGAGGTTACGCATCGGGTGGGCGTGGCCGTTCCAAAGGTTGTGATCGCCGACGACTGAGACGCGCCGAGCCGAGGGCGCCCAGACAGCGAAGGAGACGCCCAGGACGCCATCGATTGTGCGTACATGGGAGCCTAACTTATAGTGGGCGCGATGGTCGTCGCCCTTACCCAGCAGGAAGAGATCGTCCTCCGAGATGGTCGGCAGGAAACGATAAGGATCGTCGACCATGCGGCTGACGCCATCCGGGTAAGTGACCCGGAAGCGGTAGCGGAAAAGCGTGGAGCCGGGCAGCTCGACTTCGAAGACCCCGCTGGCGTGCAGAAGCTTCATCGGGACGGGCTGGGTCGGACCGTCCGGGACCAATTCGCAGGCGCTAGCCCAAGGGAAGAGCGAGCGGGCCACCAGGCCACCTCCGGCCAGCGGATGCAGGCCCAGGAAACGGTGCGGAGAGGTCTCCTTGGCGTCCACCAGGGCGGTCAACTCTGCTGGGCTGAGGCGCATCCCGGAAGACTCCACGCAGGGCGGTAAGTCGGCAAGCGCTCATTGCCCGAAAATACTTGAGGGAAACCCCTGAGCGACAACGCTCACCCGATGCCTGGCCGTCGTTTCTGGATTCTTGCCGCAAGCCTCTCCCTCACCGTAGCGGCCCTGGCCGCCGAGCCCGCCAAGCCCGCCGGCAAGACCGGTGAGGCCAGGCCCGAGTTCACGGGAGTGTTCAGTTATGAAGATGGCGGCAAAGTCATCGTCGCAACAGACGGACACCTCGAGACGAAGGACGTCACGATCGACGCGCGTTTGATCCGCTTGGATACCCGCACCGGCATCATCGTCGCCGAAGGCAACGTCGTGTATGCCACCAAGAGCCTCCGCATCATTGGCGACAAAATCGAAGTCGACCCGCGCAATGACACCATCGTCGCGACCAACGTCCGCTTCGGCCGCGCGCCCATGTATTTCACCGCTGAGACGCTGAAGATAGTCAAAGGTGATAAGACCATGCGCGGACTGCGCATGTGGAACAGCGAGCCCGAACCGCTCGGCATGCACCTCAAGATTGCCGAGGCAGCCTACACGGAGTCCGACGACCGCCTGAGGATTCGCAGCGTCACGCCCTACGTGGCCGGCATACCGTTCTTCAACCTCCCGTATTACGCGCAGGACGGCTATCGCGACATCCCGTACGACCTGTACCTGAGCACCGGCAGCGAAGATCGCCAAGGCCGCTACCTGCGTTCCACTTTCCTGATGCGCCAGTCCCCTTCCCTCTGGGTCGGCGGCCTGCTCGATATCTACGGCAAATCCGGCCTACTCGTCGGACCAGCCTTTCGTTACGACAACACGAAACAACCCGAAGGCGGTATCATCTGGAAAGGTCGACTGGAGACGGGCTTCATCAATGATCGTGGAGACTTGCTGACCGACGGCTACGGGCGCACGACCGGTCGCCAACGCGAGTTCATCCTTGGCGAAGTCAATGGACGCACCGTCGACGGCGTCGAATTCGCCGGCAACATCTTCGGCCAATCGGACCCTGGGTTCATGCGCGACTTCCGGCCCAACCTGATCCGCGATAACGGTAGCCCGCAGGCCAACTTCGAGGTCTCCGCGCCTTACGCCGGTGGCTACCTTTCGGCTTCCCTGACGACTAAGGCCGACGACTACCAGGACATCGTCCAGAAACTCCCTGAATTCCGTTTCGACCTTCCTCAGCAAGCCATCGACGAGTCCGACTGGAACCGCCGCAGCTTCCTGAGCGTCGGCTATTTCTCGGAACGCCCTTCGGCAGAGCTTCCGCTAGCCGACTTCAAGAAGGCCACCCTCGCGAGCGAGGCCTGGTCGGCCACGCGGCTCGACGCCTACTACGGGGTCAACCGCACGTTCGCGCTCGGCGAATGGCTGACCTTCAAGCCCGTGGGCGGCGTCCGTGCGACCAGCTGGTCAGAAGGCATCAATGGCAACGGCACCTCCGCTAAGGTCATCGCCCAGACCGGCTTCGACCTCGAAGGCCTCGCGACCGGCTCCTGGGACCTCACCGCTTCCAAATGGGGAATCGACGGCCTCCGTCATAGCGTCCGCCCCGTCTTGCAATATCGCTTTATGCCCGGAGCAGACCGTGAGATCGGCAACGTCCCGCAGACCCAACGTGCCGTCTCCCGCTCGATCCTCGAAGAAGTCGACCTCGCCGACCGCCTTGATGCCGCGTCGACCACGGACCGGCAGGTCGTCCGTTTCGGGCTTCGTAACGCCGTGGAGACCCGCGACGCCGTCGCCGGCACCCGCGAGCTCCTGCGCGCGGACTTCTTCGCCGACTGGCGCCAAGGCCCAACCGACGCCGAGACCGGTCGAAGCGACCTCAATTGCGCCATCAGCCTGACCCCGGCGCCCTGGGTCACCCTCTCCTCCGGCCTACGCCTGCCCAACGGCGGCGGTGCTCCACTCGAGTCCATCCAGAGCCTCGCCTTCAACTCCGGTGACTTCTGGCGCACCTCCTTGAATTGGGTCGAACTCCGCGACAACACGCTCGCCAAGCAGTTCATCTGGGAAGGCCGCGTCACCCTCAACTCGATCTACTCCCTGGTCGCCTCCCTCAATTACGACGCCCTGGCTGGCCAGACGACGTATGAAAGCGTCGGCATCGTCCAGCGGATTGGGCATTCTTGGGAAGTCGAATACGGGGTGATGCAGCGCCTGGACCCCTTGAACAACGGCAAGAGCTCATTGGGCTTCCAACTGCGGGCCAGATTATTCAAGTTCTGAGCGTGACGGACACCCCTCCAGACTCTCCTTCGGTCCCCGAAGACGGCATCCTCCCGCCGGCGGACCTACCCATTCGCCTCGATGTCTTCGAAGGCCCGCTGGACCTACTCCTGTTCCTGATTCGCAAGAACGAGATCGATATCTACGACATCCCGATCGAGAAAGTCACGCAGCAGTACCTCGAGATCCTGCGCACCCAAGAGAAGGATAACCTCGAGCTCGCCGGAGACTTCTTCGTCATGGCCGCGACCTTGATGTATATCAAGAGCCGCATGCTCCTACCCGTCGAGAGTCGCCCCGAAGAAGAAATCGTTGCCGCCGACGAAGGTCAGGATCCGCGCTGGGCCCTCGTCCAGCAGCTCATCCAATACAAGCGCGTCAAGGAGACTGCGGCGATCATCCGTGGGCTCGTGGACGACCGCCAAGGCTTGCTCAGCCGCTACGTCGTCCAGCCGCAAGGCGAGGATGCCGTCATTCGCCCCGTGGCCCCTGCGGACCGCATCGAGCTTTGGAATACTTTCAATCTCGTGTTGCGCCGGTTGGCCGAACGCATCCAGCCCGGCAACATCACGACCGAGACCGTCACCGTCTCCGACCGGATGGAGACCATCCTTGCCCGCCTTGAGACGGAGGCCACGTTCGCCTTCACCAGCCTGTTGCCAGAACGTCCGACCGTGGGCTTCCTTGTGGCGACTTTCCTCGCCTGCCTTGAACTCGCCCGCCTCGGTAAGCTGAAATTGGAGCAGGATGCCGCCTTCGCCGAAATCAACTGTTCCAAGGCCGAAGCGGCCGCCGTGCCGAACGCCGGCGAAGCGCTCGAAGGCAAGTCAGAGTTCGACGAGACGACATCGCCGACGGAGTAAGCCGCAGGCTTGAAATCGACCGCCGTCGGGATAGATTAGACCTATGGACCGCGCTAAGCGCCCTCAGAACCGTCTACTCGGGCTTGGCCTTGACGGCCAAGACAAGCATAAGCGCATCACCCGCGGCGAAGGCTTCAACCTCGTGGGCGGCTCCGAAGACACGCACGAGCGGATGACCGAGACCGTGATCAAGACGACCGAAGACCTGGGGCGCAAAGGGCGAACCATCGCCGATGCCCACCCGGAAGAGCTCGCCGACCTGCTCCGTAAGCACGAACGCCGCGGGTGAGTCTAAAAAGGAGCCACAGACGGATTGACTCACCTGTTTCGGGGGATTTGACTCCTTTTCCCCAATGAGCAACGAGCTGCCCCCTCCCCCGCCTCCGCCGCCGCCGCCTCCGCCACCGTCTGACGGCGACAACTCCGCCCCGCAGGCTCCGAAGCTTAAACTCGCCAAGCCGGCTGGCTTCGTTCCGCCGCCGCCGCCCGCTCCGTCCGCCGAAGCTGGCCCCGTAATCCTTCCGCCTCCTGCGGCGATTCCCGCCCCGGCCCCTTCAGCGGCACCTCGTCCGATTCTGCCGACGGCTAATCGTAACGTCGGTAACCTCGCCGCCACGTTTGACGTCATCGCACTTGTCGCTTCCCTTGTGGGTGCGGTGCTCCTTGCACTCGAACTTTTCGTCAAATCCAAAGGTTAAGTCTCTTTCATGGCCTCCGAACTCATCCTCAATCTCGATAACAGCAATTTCGACGCCACGATCAAGGCGTCGACGGTCCCCGTTCTGGTGGACTTCTGGGCCACCTGGTGCGGCCCGTGCAAGCAGATCGGCCCCGTGCTCGACCAGCTCGCCGTCGAACTCAACGGCACCGTCCAAATCACCAAGGTCGACGTGGACACCAATCAAGCCCTCGCCCAGCAGCTCGGGGTAAACTCTATCCCCGCCCTGTTCCTCTTCAAGAACGGCGTCGTGGTGGACAAGATGGTCGGCGCTCGCCCTAAGGGTGACATCGCCGCTTTCATCAAGAAGCACGCCTAAGGCGACGGGCGGAAGCCCCATAAGAAAGGCCCGGGATTGCTCCCGGGCCTTTTTGTTACCGCCTATCCGAGGTCTTACTTAGCCTGGAGGGGGTGTTCCTTCAGGAGATCGTCCGGATTATACTGTCCGCGGTTACCGATGGCCTTACGAACTTCCGCGACCTTGGTATCCATGACGGGCTCGGCGGTGTTGCCCCAAGCCTGACGGACGTAGGTGACGATATTGGCGACTTGCGCATCCTTGAGGCCGGCGCCGATGTTTGGCATATTGCCATTATAGGTCACACCGTTGACCTCGATCTTACCGGCCAAACCAGCGAGGACGGCTTTGATGATGCGATCTTCCGAACCAGCGACCCAAGCCGACTTGGCGAGCGGAGGGAACGCTCCGGCGACGCCGAGACCGGTCGGCTGGTGACAGGCGGCACAGTTGGCGAGGAAGAGCTTCTCGCCCTTGGCAGCGTCAGGCTCGAAAGCCACTGGACCACCAGCGACCGAGGCCTTGGGGGCGTTGAGATCGAAGGCCGAAGGCGAGAACTCACCGGAGTTACGAGTGAGGTAGAGGCCGGCCCAGAAGCCGAATCCGCAGAAAAGGAAGACGATGAGGATCGGCGTGAGGGAAAACCCCTCGCCCGGCTCGTCCTTGTCGCGGGACAGCTGCGAGTGAACCTCCACGAGGCGTCCGTCGGAAGGTCCTTCGGAGCCAGCGCCGGAGGGAGTCCGGCGAGGGCGGTTGTTATCAGGATGACGGTTGCGGTCGTTCATGGGTTCACTGCTTCAGTTTGGCTTCCGGCGAGGAGTAATCCTGACGGAGGGATTGGAGATAGGCGGCCAGGGCGACGGCGCGCTCGGAGGCGACTTCCTGCTTCGCACCAGCATAGAGGAAGGCGAACTGTCCGTTGTGCTGGATCGCGGTGTGCACAGCGGCAAGGGTCTTGGCACGGGCACCGAAGTTGGCGAGGTCTGGGCCGATGCGGCGATCGCCGAGGAGGACCTGACTTTGCTGCGCGTAGTCGCGCGCGACCGAAGGACGGGCACCGTAGCCGCGGGCGATGTCGCTACCCTGCCCGGCCGGACGGACCTGCTGGGTGTGGCAGCTAACGCAACCGAGCGAGACGTAGACCGCGCGGCCTTGGATGGCCAAGCCGGGTTCACGAGAGGGGAAGAGCGGACCGCCTTCTTCGGCGGGCGCACGGCCGAGGGAGCCGAGCTGAACCTGGCTGCTGATTACCAGCGCCACGAAGGGCAAAGCGACGGCGAGGAAGATGCCGGCCAGGAGAGTGTTGAGGTTCTTCATGGGTGTCCGGATTAGTCGTGGCGGCCAGCGGAAGCCGGCGCGGAAGATTTGAGGATCATGCCGAAAGCGTTGAGGGCGAAAGCGACGTGGCCGACGAGGAGCAGGACCGCCGAGACGCTGAGAGCGACGTTCCAGGAGGAACCAGCCTTGGCGACCTGCTGGAAGGAGACGGAGGCGTCAGCAAGCTGCTTGCCGCTTTCCCAGCCGCCGAAGAGCAAGGCGACGCACGAAACAACGGCGCCGAGGGCGGTGGCCCAGAAATGCACGTGGACGAGTTTGGCGGAGGGCCAGAGGGACCCGGTAAGGCGAGGCAGCACGAAGTAAGCAGCGCCGAAAAGCACCATCGTGGCGAACGCGTAGACCAGGAGCTGCTCCTGTCCGGCGGCGAAGGACGTGAAGCGGACCACGGCGTTGGTACCGCGGAAGCCGAAGACCGCGTTGAGCACGCCGAAGAGCGTGAAGGCGACGGCACCAAAGCTCACGAAGCGCAGCGTCGTGTCGTTCCAGGCGCGGGACCATCCACCCTCGGAGGAGAGCGTGCCGTGGAAGTTGATGGCGGTAACGATGACGGGGACGATCAGCATCGCCCCAGCGACGACACCGATGGACTGGAGCCAGAGCGGCACTGGGGCGCCGATGAGGGCGGCCGGACCCGTCCAGCTGGCAAAGAGGAAGAACGTCCAGAAACCCACCGGTGCTAGGTAGTAAGCACTGATGGTGCGACCGAGTACCTTCGGAAGGAAGTAGTAGACGGCGGCGAGAGCTGAGGCGCCGAACCAGAGCAGCAGAAGATTCGAGACGAACCAGCTATGGGCGATAGCCTGGACGACGCCTGAGGCTGGCTGCCAGAGGATGAGCAGCTGGGCCAAGAGGTAGGTCAGCGGGAAGGCGAAGGAGGCGCCAACCACGAACCACTGCGAAGCAAAGGTGTGACCGGTGGGGCGACGGGCGAAGGCGACGATCGGCCAGAAGCCGGCCAGCAGGAAGGCGACGGCGAGGACCGGACCGACTTCGCGAGGGAATTCCAGGAGACCGAAGCCCGTCTGATTACCGGCGAAGATCTGGATTACGCCGTAAGTGAGGGCGAGGTTCCAGACCGCACCACCCAGGGTAGCGAGCCAGCCGTTACGGAGCTCGAACCGACCGAGCTGAGAGAGCAGCCACAGGTTCAGGGCGAAGAAGGCGTTGAAGCCCCAGCCATAGACGAACAGGTTGTGCTGGGCGGCGGCGACGTGGCCGTAGGTGAGGATTTCACAGCCACGGAAAGGACCACCAGCAGGCGAGCCCTGCTGAAGCGCGGCGATCACCCCGAGGACGGAGGCCGCGAGCAGCCAAATCACCGCGGAGACGAAGAAGAGAAGGAACGGCCCACGGAGCATAGCCTCGGTCCGCGTGGGGCGGGAGTCGCTTTCGGGGGGACGGCCCTGCGGGCGGCCAGAACGATTTTCCTGAGTCATCGGTAAAGGAAGTGCGGGGTTATTTGAGGCCGAGTTCGGCGGTGGTCCACATCGCCGTGCGACCAGCGGTAGCAGCTCGGACGGCCTTCACCTGATCGACGGAGACCGGGTTGCCCTTGTTGCCGAAGCTCTGGCGGACGTAAGTGAGGACGTCGGCGATATCGCCGTCGCTCACGCCCGGCACCGGAGGCATCATGCTGTTGTAGGTCGTGCCTCCGACGGTGATCGGACCCATGAGGCCTTGCAGGATGAACTTAATCGGTAGCTCAGGATTACCAACGACGATGGGCGTCTCAGCGATCGACGGGAAGACAGGAGGGAGTCCCTTCCCCGTCGGTTGGTGGCAGGCAATACAGGTGCGCGAATAGACGGCGAGGCCACGCTTCATCTGTTCGTCGGAAGCCTTCACAAACACACCGGCAGCGGCGGGAGCAGCGGCCGGAGCCGGAGCGGCGGCGGCCTGGATTTTAGCGACGATTTTGACGTCAGCGGCGATGAGGGCGGCGGCGTCCTTGACCGGAATGCGGTACGTGCCATCGGCGTTGCGGCCGGGCTCATTGATGAGGGCGGTGCCCTTCTTCGCGTTCTCGGCACGCAGGGCCTTCTGGGCCAAGCGACGTTCTGCATCACCGTTAGGTGCCTTGCGGACTGAGAGGTAGACGTAACCCGTTACGATCAACGCGGCCGCGACGAAGCAGACGAGGCGCAGCCAAGAGGCGATCTGGCCGGGAAGAAGCGGGCGGCCCCCGGAGGAAGGTTGTTCACTCATGATAATTAATGGACTCGAGAATGCGGGGATCGTGGACCGGGATCGTCTCGTGCTTGGCGGCGCCACGCAGGAAGAGCGCGAGCACGATACCACCGAAGCCGATGATCGCGGCCAGATCGAGGAAGAGGGAGGAAGTGAGGAACGGCGTCACGACGAACTGTTCCGGGGTCGATTTGTCGAAGACCTGGCGGGGCAGCACGTTGAACCACAGGTCGACAATGCCGCCGATCAGGATGACCCAAGCCACAGCCAGGAGGCGGGTGGCGACGATCTTCGTGCGATAGAACAGCAGGGACAGGAACGGCAGCAGGAAGAAGCCGAAGATGAGGTACATCGAAACGCTCCACCACTGGCTCTTGAGGCCGGTCGCGGCGTCGATCTCGCGGATGTTATACCAGAAGGTCTCTTCCGGGATGTTCGCAGTGTAGATCAGGAAGTACTGCGAGAAGCTGATGTAAGCCCAGAAGACCGTGAAGGCCAGCATGAGGCAGCCCAGCACATGGCGGTGGGCCTGGTTAAGGAGACCGTCGAGCCAGCCACCATTGGACAGCTTGTAGGTGAGAATCACCGTGACCGCGAGAGCCAGACGGATGGAGAGTGCGAAGAACCACACGCCGTACATGGTGGAGAACCAATGGTACGAAAGGGCCATCAGGCAGTCGAAGGCCAGCATGGTGAGCGTCACAGCTGCAAGCGGGATACCGACAGCGGAGACGGCGTGGAGGCGATGCGTATGACCGGCGGTGCGGTCGGTGTCCTGCGCGAAAGACCAGCGGCGGAGGAGTGTGACGAGCAGGCCAAACACCAGGACGTAGAGGCTGATGCGAATCAGGAAGAACTTCTCGTTCAGGAACCAGCTCTTGGCCTGGAGAATCGGGTCGTGGCCGACGGTGTGACCGCCCGGAAGCACGTGCGCGGCGTCAGTCCAATCCCAGAGGGCGTGGCGGAAGTCGGTATTGAAGGCCAGCGGCACGATGCCGAGGAGGATGACGACCGGCAGCGCCACAATGAGTAGTTCCCAGTTGCGGCGGACGAGCGGCGCCCAGCCAGCGTCAAAGACGCGAGTGATCATCGTGAGCATCAGCATGCCGATGAGGACCGAGATCCAGAACAGCGAGCCGACGAGGAGGGAAAGAGCCTGGCGGTTTTCGTGGTGGGCCACGCCAACGCAGGCGAAGTACCAGACGACAGCCAAGGCGACGACACCGAGGGCCAGGAATTTCTTCCAATGGGCGGTCAGGGCGTGAGGCGAAGAGGAGCTCATATGCGAATTACTTGATTTGGGCCTTCACGGCGGCAGGGACGAGTTCGGGCGGGCAGTTCTGCGAGAGTTGCAGGGCGCGCACGTAGGCGACGATGGCCCAGCGCTCCTCAGGGGAGAGCTTGTCGCCGTAACCCATCATGGTGTTCTTTCCGTTGGTGATGACGTCGAAGATCTGACCATTCGGATAGGCGCGGATGATCGGGGTCTGGAGGCTCGCAATCGTGACGATGGCAGCGTCGCCTTCGATGGCGGAGCGGACCTTCATGATGCCGTTACCATCGGCCGCCTGACCGTGGCAAACGGCGCAGTAGATCTGGAACTTGCCGCGGCCTACATCGAGCGTGGACTGGCTGACCTTATAGTCGTTGAGCTTGCCGTCTTTGGCGAAGGTCAGTGACTTCTCGGGGAAACCGGCGAGGAAGGTGCCCTTGGCGTCCTTGCCGATGACGAAGGAGGGGTTCTGGGATTCGGCGCGACGGAAACCGGCCGAGAAGACCTTGGTCGGCTCGAGGCCGGTGCCACGGGCGACCGTACCGGCGACGGGCGGACGCGCGTCGCGGCCGTCGGCGAAGAAGGCGTTCTCCCCCTGGGCCTTGTACTTGTTCTGGTAGTCCATGTCGTCGAAGACATAGACGGGCGTGTCCTTGGACTTCTTGCCCTGGAACCCGAGGAAGCTGATCGTGGCGACGACAGCGACGGCGAGGAATGCGAGATAGCGGCTCATGGGTGCGGATTAGTCGCGGATGACGATGATCTCCTGGCCGCCGAGCGACTGGAGAAAGTTACGCGACTCATCGAGGTGGAACTGCGGGTCGCGGGCCTCGAGGACGATCATGAACGTATCGTCCGACACGCGGGCGAAGTTCGGGAGATCGAACAAGGGATGGTTGTGGCGAGGCAGGCGGTTAAAGATGAACTGGCCGAAGAACGTACCGAAGGCGGCGAACAGAATCGTGCACTCGTAGAGCACTGGGAACGGGAAGATTACGCTCCAGTAGGGCTTGCCGCCGACAATCAGCGGGTAGTCGTACGAGTTCATGTACCAAGTAAGGAGACAGCCGGTAATGAAACCGGTGACGCCGCCCAGCAGGGTCAGGCGCGGGACGGGCGAGCGAGGCAGGCCCATGGCCTGGTCCATGCCGTGGATCGGGAAAGGCGTGTGCACGTCCCAGTTCTTCCAGCCGGCATCGCGCACCTTCTCGGCGGCGTGAAACACGTCGGAGACCTTGCGGAAGGTGCAGGCCACGCCGTGGATGCGTTCGTTGCGTTCGTTCATGGTCGTTGGGCGGCGGAAATCAGTGGGCGTGAGGGTCAGCCTGCGGCGAGACCATCTTCAATTCCGCCATCGGGAGCAGCGGAAGGAAGCGGATGAACAGGAGGAAGAGGACCGAGAAGAAGCCGAAGGTGCCGAAGAACGTGAAGATATCGACGATCGTCGGGCTGTAGTAACCCCAGCTCGACGGCAGGTAGTCGTTGGCGAGCGAAGTGACGGTGATCACGAAGCGCTCGAACCACATGCCGACGTTGACGAAGAGGCAGATGATCCAGACGAGGGAGTGGTTCTCGCGGACCTTCTTGAACCAGAAGAGCTGGGGGGTGATCACATTGCAGGACACCATGATCCAGTAAGCCCACCAGTATTGGCCGAAGGCGCGGTTCACGAAGGCGAACTTCTCGAAGGAGTTGCCGGAGTAGGCCGCGATGAAGAATTCGGTAGCGTACGCGTAACCGACCATCGTGCCGGTGGCCAAGATGATCTTACACATGTTGTCGATGTGGTACTGGGTGATGACGTCATGCAGGCGATAAATCGCGCGCAGCGGGAGCATCAGGGTGAGCACCATCGCGAAGCCAGAGAAGATGGCGCCGGCGACGAAGTACGGAGGGAAGATGGTCGTGTGCCAACCAGGGACGTTCGAGACAGCGAAGTCGAACGAGACGATGGTGTGCACGGAAAGCACGAGCGGCGTCGAAAGGCCTGCGAGGAGCAGGTAAGCCATCTCGAAGTTGGACCACTGGCGGTTACCGCCGCGCCAGCCCATGGCCAGCAGGCTGTAGAAGGCCTTGCGCCACCAGGTCGTCGCACGGTCGCGAATCACGCCGAGGTCAGGGATCATCCCCATGTACCAGAAGAGCGTGGAGACGGTGAAGTAGGTAGAGACCGCGAAGACGTCCCACTCGAGCGGCGAGCGGAACTGGGGCCAGATGCCGTTTTGGTTAGGCAGAGGCAGGAGCCACCAGCCGAACCAGACGCGACCTACGTGGAAAAGCGGGAAGAGACCGGCGCAACAGACCGCGAAGATGGTCATGGCTTCGGCGGCGCGGTTGATCGACGTGCGCCACTTCTGACGGAGGAGGCAGAGGATCGCCGAGATCAAAGTACCGGCGTGGCCGATACCGACCCAGAACACGAAGTTGACGATGGCCCAACCCCAGCCCACGGGCGAACGGAGACCCCAGGTGCCGGTACCAGTCGAGACGAGGTAGCCGAGGCCGATGAACGTGAACGACGCGACGAACAGCGCGACGCCGAACATGATCTTCCACCAGAGCGGAGTCTCTTCTTCGACGATGCCGCAGACCTTATCGGTGATCCAGTGGAAGCCGCGGTTGTTAAGAATCAGCGGGGAGCGCGGGAGCTCGGCTGGGCGAACCTTATCGAGGATCGCGGGGCGCTCGGAAGAGCTGTCGTGGGCGTGAGCCATGGGACGGGTAGTCGTTTAAGGGTTATTTGGCGTGATGCTCGGCGCCGTGGGCGGGCTTCGCGTGGGTATCGCCATGCGGCGCCGCACCGTGCGCCGGAGCGCCGTGTGATTCGCGGCCGGTCATCTCGACGCGGGAAAGCGGGACGAGGTTGGCTCCAGGCATACGGAGGTTGAGGTTACGCAGCTTGGCCTGGTAGGTCGTGCGCGGGCGGGTGTTGAGGTAGGTCAGCGCGCCGTAGGAACGGGTCGAGGCCTTGGCCTTGGCGACGCGGGACTTCGGATCGGTGATGTCGCCGAACTCGATCGCGCCGGCCGGGCAAGCCTGCTGGCAGGCGACTTGGATGACGCCGTCGCGGACGTTGATGTCGGCCGAATTGCGGGCGCGGACCTTGGCCTGGATTTTGGCTTCCTGGATGCGCTGGACGCAGTAGGTGCACTTTTCCATGACACCGCGCATACGCACGGAGACGTCGGGATTCTTCTGCAGCTGCGGCAGGTCGGCCGGATCCTTGACGGCCTTCTCAGGTCCGAGCGGACCTTCGTAGTAGTGGCCGTCGACGCGCTTGTTAAAGTCGAGGAAGTTGAAGCGACGGACCTTATAAGGGCAGTTGTTCGCGCAATAGCGGGTACCGATGCAACGGTTATACGCCATGGTGTTGAGACCTTGGTCGTCGTGGACGGTGGCGTTGGCGGGGCAAACGGTCTCGCACGGGGCGGTTTCGCAATGCTGGCAGGCGACACCCATGAAGGTGACCTGCGGGTCTTCGGGGATCGCGTTGCCGGCGGCGGCGCGGCCGTCGAAGAAGTAGCGGTCCAAACGGATCCAGTGCATGTTGCGCCCCTTGAGCACCTGCTCGCGGCCAACGACCGGGATGTTATTCTCGGACTGACAGGCCGTCACGCAGGCGTTGCAACCCGTGCAGGTGTTGAGGTCGATCGACATGCCCCACTGCTGGAGAGCGGGGAATTCGGATTCGTGACCCTTCCAGACGGCGACGTTCGGAGCGACGGAGTGGGCCGGGTGCTCGTAGGCGGAGTTACCACGAGGCGTGGTGATAGCCTTGAGGGCCGGAGCCATCGCCCCGTCCTTGCCGTAAACGGCCGGAGCGTGTCCATCGATACCGAGCTTGGCGAAATTCTCGTTCTTCTTCAGGTCCTCGACGTTGCCTTCGCGGACAATGTCGCGGCCTTCCATGGACCAGTGGTCCTGCATATTACCCACGGCGACGGTGGCGCCGGTGAGCGTGAGCTTTACGCCGGTACGGACGGCGGATTCGGAAGCGGAGACGAAAGGATAGACATCGAAACCGTTACCGACGGTGCGACCAGCGAGGCGCTCAGGGACGCGGGTGGCGACGCGGCCGCCGACGCGGCGACCGAAGCCGAGCTGCAGGCCGACGGTGAAGTCAGCCATACCCGGCATAATGAAGAGCGGCCCGGTGACGGTCTTGTCACCGAGGGTCAGCGTGGCGACGCGGCAGATGAGGCGGCCATCGACGAGCTGGTTGATGTTACGGTTGAGCGCGCCGGTGTGCAGGAAGTCGGCTTCACCACCGATCTTATTGATGAATGCTTCGGACGGCTCGATGGCGAGCTTGGCGGCGAACTTCGGGCTGACGAGGATGACGTTTTCCCAGACCGTCTTGGTCATGGGATCCGGAGCCTCGGCGAGCCAGCCGTTGTTGGCGTACTGACCGTCGCCCGAGTGGACGCTCGGCACGAGGCGGACTTCGAGGGAGTCGAAAGAAAGGGCCGGAACGGCGAAGGCCTTGATCTGCTCGGCGCCGACGGCGGGCTTGGCGGCGGCGAAAGCGGTGCCGGCGAGGACGCCTTCGGCGAGCCAGGCGGCGAAAGCTTCGTCGGAGGCATTCTTCGACAGCGCATTGAAGGTCTCGCGGACGAGCGCGTGCGCGTCCTTGTCGGAGCCGGCGAACGGAGCGAGGACGTCGAGTTCGGTGACCGTCGCGAAGAGCGGATCGATCATCGGCTGCACCGGAACGTAAACGCCGCTGAGCGTGCGACCATCGGACCAGCTCTCGAGGTAGTGCGAAGAGGCGAGGAAGGTACCACCCGCGGCCTTCACGGCGGCGGAGGTCTCGTCGAAGGAGGCGCCGTGGTAGCCGAGGCGAACGACGGTCTTGGCGGCCTTGATGGCGGCGCCGAAGTTGACGTCGGCCGGTGCGTCGTAAGCGGGGTTGCCGCCGAGGATCACGAGGGTTTCGGCCGGCTTGGCGGCGAGAGCGGCGATCGTCAGCGACGACGGAGCCGGAGCCGCGACGTACTTGACGGCGGCACCGAGGGCCTGGTTCGCGAGGAAGACGGCGCGGTGCGCGTCGGCGGAAAGATGGTCACCGGCGACGATGAGGGCTTCGCCCTTGGCTGCGACGAGGTCGGCGACGCATTCGGTCACCCACTTCGCGTCGACGTTGATGCCAGACACCTTGCCCTTGAGGGAGGAAGCGGCGGCGTTGCTGGTCTTGGCGAGGACTTCGGCGGCGAAGAGAATCGCGAGGCCGGAGATATGCGAGGATGAGGCGCGGAGACGGTGATCGGCGGCGGCGCCGGTCAGCGAGAAGGTGGATTCGACGACGTAGAGACGCGTCATCTTCTCGGCCTGCTCGGCCGTGTCGGCGCGGCGGGCGGAAGAATAGGCGCGGGTGTCTTCGACGGTCGTATCATGCGCACCGAGGAAATCGCGGTCGAGGCTCAGCACGCGGCGAGCCTTGGCGTAATCGGGCAGAGCACGGGCACCGAGCACGCGCTCGGCGCTGTTCTGCTCGACTGGCGTGTATTCGACCCAGCGAGCCTTCGGGTAGGCGGCCTTGAGGCTGGCGACGAGACGGGCGCGCGTCGGCGAAGTGGACGGACGGGCGAGGAACGCGAGACCGGCGCCGGCGTTGGCCTTGGCGGAGGTGGCGAGACCGCGTACGAACGCACGAGCGGCGGCAACGGAAAGCACGGAGCCGTCGGCGGCGACGGAGGCCTGCGCGCGATCCGGATCATACATGTCGAGCACGCTGGCCTGGGCGAACTTCGAGGAAGCTCCGCCGTTGGCGCGATGGCTCGGGTTACCTTCGATCTTGGTCGGGCGATGCTGATGCGTCTCGACGAGAATCGGCTGGTTGGCGAATTCGCCAGGGAAGGAGGAGGCGTAGTACGTGGCGACGCCAGGAATCGTGTTCTCAGGCTGCTTGGCGTATGGAAGCGTATGGTTACGGGGCTCGCGGCAACCGGCGAGGCCGAGGCCGGCGAGGCCGAAAGAAGCTCCCATGAGCATGAGGAACTCACGACGCTCGACGCTGGTGATGGCGGAGGCACCTTCGACGAACTCGCGTTCGGCGCGGGTACGGAACTCGGGCGACTTGTTACGCTCTTCGAGGCTGCGCCAGTAAGAGGGACCAGTCGGCTCGCCGGGCTGGGCCACGGGGTGTTCAAAAACTTTCTTGCTCATCGGAAAAGGGTGGTGGGATTAGCGGTGGCAGCCCGAGCAGCTCTGGGGCGGATTGACCTTCCAGTCGTGGACGAACTTCGTGCCGGCAGCGGTCTGGGCGGCGGGCGAAGCGGCCTTGTAGGCGAGGTCGGTGACCTTGTCGACAGGGCGAAGCACCTGCTCCGGATTGCGGTGACACTCGAGGCAGAAGGACATGTTGAGGGACTTCTGCTGGCCGACGACAACCTGCTGGTCGATGCGACCGTGGCACTCGACGCAGCTGACGCCACGGTTCACGTGCACGGCGTGATTGAAGTAAACGTAGTCGGGAACTTTGTGGACCTTGACCCAGCGAATCGCTTCGCCGGTCTCCATGCTCTTCTTCACGAGCGCCAGCGCGGGGCTGTCGGGCTTCACCTGGCTATGGCAGTTCCAGCAGGTGCTGGTCGTCGGGACGTTCGAGTGGCCGGACTTATCGACGAAGTTGTGGCAATAGCGGCAATCGAGGCCCAAGACGGAATCGGGTCCGGCGTGGAAGGAGTGATCGAAAGCGACGGGCTGATCCGGCGTGTATCCGACGTTCAGATACTTGTTGGTCGCGTACTCGTTGACCGCGGCAGCGACGACCACGCCCGTGATGAGCAGGCAGACGATGATCTGGAAAGGGGCGGCGTTGACGGCCCGGGCGAAGAAGTTGCCACGGGGGGCCGGGCGGTTGAGGAAATCGAGGAGTTTGCGCATCGCGTTCAGACGAATGGATTGGCGGGTTTTTTGACCGAAGAAGCACGAAAGGCGGAACCCCTTCGCAACCCAAATTTAAGGTGTTTTAGTCGCTTTTCAGGGGTAGGCTGGGAATTGAACCCCTAAGAACCTGTGAATTGGGTGTAAATTAGACCCATAAACACATGAATATTATTACTTTACATACTAACGATTGAATTACTTCATTAAAAGCCGCTCCTGCTTACCATTAGGCACTTTCCAAACTATTAGACCAGCGAAGGGAAAGCCCTAGTGGGGCTTATCCGATCGCTGGGCTAAGGAGCCAGAGACCTAGCTTAGCGAATCAGGGACTTCGCGGCGCTCTGAACGAGGTCCACGAAGCTCTTGGCCTCGAGGGCGGCTCCACCAATCAGGCCACCGTCGATATCATGCTCGGCCAGGAGGGCGTCGGCGTTGTCGGGCTTCATCGATCCGCCGTAGAGGATACGGACGCGTCCAGCGGTCTCGGCGCCGAACTGGGAGACGAGAAGCGAACGAATGAAAGCGTGCACTTCCTGGGCCATGGCCGGGGTGGCGGTCTTGCCGGTACCGATCGCCCAGACCGGTTCGTAGGCAATGATAACCTGTTCGGCCTTACCTGCGGGGACTCCAGCCAAACCGAGTTCGACCTGGCGCTTCACCACAGCGTTCGTGGTGCCAGCTTCGCGCTCGGCGAGCAGCTCTCCGACGCAGAGGATAGGCTTGAGGGACGTAGCCAAGGCGGCGTTGACCTTGCGATTGATGAAGGCGTCGTCTTCGCCGAAAATCGCACGGCGCTCACTGTGGCCGAGGATTACGTGCGTGACGTGCAGGTCACGGAGCATGGCAGCCGAGACTTCGCCGGTGAAGGCGCCGTTGGTCTTGTCATGCATGTTCTGAGCGCCCACGGCGAGGTGGGTACCTTCGGCGGCGGCGCTGACCGCGGAAAGCGCGGTGAAGGGCGGGCAGAGGACAATCTGGACGGCGGATTCGGTGCCAACGGCGGCGGCGATGGCCTTGACGAGGTCAGTGCCTTCGGTGGCCGTCTTGTTCATCTTCCAGTTACCGGCGATGAGAGGAGTGCGTTTGGACATAGGTGTGTGTTTGAGAGCTTAGGAATAAGGGTAAGGCGAGGGTCAGGCCGAGAGGGCCGCGACGCCAGGGAGGACCTTGCCTTCGAGGTATTCGAGGGAAGCGCCACCGCCGGTCGAGCAATGCGAGACCTTGGTATCGACACCGAACTTCTTGGCCGCCGTGGCGGTGTCGCCGCCGCCGACGATCGTGATTGCACCACGGTCCGTGGCCTTGGCCACTGCCGCCGCCATGGCTTTGGAGCCCACGGCGAACTTTTCGAATTCGAACACGCCGCACGGGCCGTTCCAGACCACCGTGCCGGCGCGGCCGATGGCGGCCTCGTAGAGCTTGATGGACTCGGGACCGCAATCCATGCCTTCCCAGCCGGCCGGGATGCCAGACTGCATCGTGGCAGGCTGAGTATTGGAATCAGGCGAGAACTTGTCGCCGCAAAGGAAGTCCACCGGGAGCGTGACCTTCACGCCGCGGGCCTTGGCCTTGTCGAGCAGCTCCTGGACAATCTTGGCGCCTTCGGCGTCATAGAGGGAATTGCCGATTTCCATGCCGTCGCAGACCTTGCGGAAGGTGTAAGCCATACCGCCACCGATGATGATCTCGTCGGCCTTCTCAATGAGGTTGCGGATAAGCGGAATCTTGTCGGCGATTTTAGCGCCGCCGAGGATGGCGAGCAGCGGGCGCTGCGGGTTGTTGAGCACGGTATCGAAGGCCTTGAGCTCGGCTTCGAGGAGGAAACCAGCGGCCTTGCGGGCGAGGTTCACACCGACCATCGAGGAGTGGGCGCGGTGCGCGGTGCCGAAGGCGTCGTTCACGTAGACGTCGCCCAGACGCGAGAGAGAGGCCCTGAATTCAGCCACTTTAGCGGGGTCAGCCTTCTGGCTGGTACCGTCTTCGAGCTTCACCTTACCCTCTTCTTCGATGTGGAAGCGGAGGTTTTCAAGGAGGAGGACTTCGCCCGGCTGCAGGGCCTTGGCGGCGGCTTCAGCTTCGGCGCCCACGCAGGCGGCGACGAACTTCACCGGCTTGCCCAGGAGCTTCTCGAGCTCGACAGCGATGGGGCGAAGGGAGAACTTCTCGACGACCTTGCCGTCCGGACGACCGAGGTGCGACATCAGCACCAAAGAGGCGCCGCCTTCGAGCAGGAACTTGATCGTCGGCAGGGCCGCGGCGATACGCTGGGTATTCGTGATGGCGCCGGTCTTCTTGTCCTGGGGGACGTTGAAGTCGACACGGACGAGGACACGCTGGCCCTTGACGGAGCC
>CANHZL010000011.1 GCA_947465345.1 Opitutia bacterium
AATATTCGCGTTTTCTAATTTTGGTAGAACCCGCGATCAGTTATCGCCGGGTTCACCAGGTGTAAGGTTTGACTAATACGATAGGCCGTATTGTCGCACAAAAAAATGAACTCTCAAAGAACCGAAAGGGGCCTCCTGTTGAGGGGAGGGAGGGCGGACGGTGAAGGCGTCGAGGTTTGGGTCAACGTCTTTTTTCGAGTTTCTGCATTTTGACGCGCAGAGCTGGCTCGATCACCGAAACATCCAAGGAACAGCCTTCTGTGAGAGAAGGGAAGTTCCAGAGTGGAGATTCTGGCCGTCTGATTCAAGCCGATTTTTGCATTTTTTCACACGGGGCACTCATGGGTCAGTGCGTTGAATATCAATGGCTTAGGATGAGATTATACATTTTTTACATCTTTTTGACTCTTTGATGCCCTTGGGGCGCCCTGGGAATTGGCCGCCCAGCTCCTAAACTCTGCCCATACCGGCCGCCCTCTCGGCGTCGCATGGCGGCCACATGGCCGACACTCTCCGCTCAGGCGCCTTGTTTCGCCCGATGCGATGTTGCGTATGTTCTCTTCGGATACGCCGCCGAATGTCTCGTCACCCTTCATTTGCTGGCTTCAATGCGCGGATGCTTCTCCCCACGCTACTCGCCGCCTTGCTCGCGGCTGCCCCCGCCATCCCTGGGGCCTCTGTAGATAGTGCCGCTGACGATCGCCAGATCTTCCTCAAGCTTGAGACGGCCACGACGGCACTGGCCGAAAAAAGCGAAGGGGCGCTGAAGCGCGACGTTCGGCTTGAGCAATGCAAGCGCACCAACGCGGCCGGGGTAACACTCCCCCCCAAGACACTCGTCCAACTCGATGGCGTTGAAGCCTATCGCCGCGCGGCCTCGGCGTCCGTGATCATCGGTTCCGCCTATAAGTGCGATAAATGCTCGAAGTGGCACCACACGCTCGCCAGCGGATTCGCAATCAGCGCCGATGGCGTCATCGCGACCAATCATCATGTCGCCGCCAACACTGTCGCTGAAGCGATGGGCGTCATGACCGCCGACGGCCGTTTCTTCGCGGTCCGCGAGATCCTCGCCGCCAGCAAGCCCCATGACGTCGCCCTACTCCGCATCGATGCCCAAGGCCTCGCCTGCCTCCCTCTGCGCGACGACGCTCCGGCCGGCACGGCGGTCCGTTGCTACAGCCACCCGGCCAGCACCTTCGGCTGCATCTCGGAAGGCATCATCACACGCTATTTCAAGATGAACGAGCCGGATCGGAACGGCGCGATTTTCATGCAAACGACGGCTGATTATGCGCGCGGATCCAGCGGCGGACCCATCCTCGATGGATTCGGCAATGCCGTCGGTATGGTCGCTTCGACCACGCCCGTCTTCACTTTGCCGCCGACGCACAGCACGACGACCAAGGATGCGAAGCCGATCACGACGAGCCAGCAGATGGTGCGCCATAACTGCGCGACCGCCCGGGCGATTCTCGATCTAGTCCGGCAGAAATAAACTGTTATCAGGCGTGCCCAGGCGTCCGCGGATAGGCGATGACGTCGCGGATGTTGCCTTCCCCGGTCACAAACATGAGTAGGCGCTCGAAACCGAGTCCAAACCCGGCATGCGGTACGGAGCCGAAGCGGCGCGTATCGATATACCAGCCGTAGCTGGCGAGATCGAGGCCATGCGCCTGCATGGCGGCGACGAGACGATCGAGGCGTTCCTCTCGCTGGCTGCCACCCACGATTTCGCCGACGCCAGGGACAAGGACGTCCATCGCGGCGACGGTCTTACCATCGTCGTTCTGGCGCATATAGAAAGGCTTCGCGGACTTAGGGTAGTCGTAGACGGTCACTGGGCATTTGAAATGCTCCTCGGTGAGATAACGTTCGTGCTCGGACTGCAGGTTCTCGCCCCAGATGACCGGGTACTCGAACTTGCGGCCGGACTTCAGCAGGAGCTCGACGGCTTCAGTATAAGTGATGCGCGCGAACGGCCGCTCAGCCACGAAACGCAGACGCTCCAGCAGGCCTTTGTCGACGAAAGCATTAAAGAATTCGAGTTCATCCGAACACTGTTCCAAGGCCGTTTTTACGAGGTATTTCACGAGTTCCTCGGCGCAACGCATATCGCCCTCGAGGTCGCAGAAAGCCATCTCCGGCTCGATCATCCAGAACTCGCTGGCATGGCGGCTGGTGTGGGAATTCTCCGCACGAAAAGTTGGGCCGAACGTATAGACGTCACCCAGGGCGCAGGCGAGGGTCTCGCCTTCGAGCTGGCCGGATACCGTCAGATAAGATTGCTTCGCGAAAAAGTCGGCGGCCCAGTCGACCTTACCCTCGGGCGTCTTGGGCGGGGCGATTGGATCAAGGGTCGTGACGCGGAATAGCTCGCCAGCCCCTTCGCAATCGCTGGCCGTCACGATCGGCGTGTGGACATAGGCGAATCCACGTTGCTGGAAGAATTCATGCACCGCCATGGCCATGCGACTACGGACGCGCATCATCGAGCCTAGGCGATTGGTCCGGGCTCGCAGGTGTGGGATCGTCCTCAGAAACTCGACCGTATGCCCCTTCTTCTGCAGCGGGAAGGTCTCGTCGGCACGGCCCAGTAGCCGGAATGCCGTGGCTTTGAGCTCCCACTTCTGCCCTTTGGCCGGAGATGGCACGAGTTCGCCATCCACACTAACCGAAGAACCGGTAAGCGCTTCTTTGAGCAGATCGGCGCCCGGCGCAGTGGCATCCACCACCACCTGGAGATTCTTGAAGCAGGAGCCGTCGTTGATCTCGACGAAGGAGAAATCCTTAGCATCGCGGCGAGTACGGACCCATCCGGAAACCGTGACACCTTTGAGCGGCTGCTCGGCGGCGAGTGCCTGCTTGACCTTGATTCGCATAGGGCAATTTGCACCACCCTGCCCTCCGAAACAAGCGAGAGATGCCCGGCTGGCCTTGCCGCCACCCGTTTTTTCGGGTCGGGCTGGACAAGCCCGCCCCCTTTAACACGCTCCGAACCCTTCACACATGAACGCACTCGAACAGCTTCGCCAACACACCAAGGTCGTCGCCGACACCGGCGACTTCGCCGCCATGAAGGCCTTCAAGCCTCTGGACGCCACGACCAACCCGAGCCTCATCCTCAAGGCTGTCCAGATGCCGGAGTACCAGGCCCTCCTCCAGAAGGCCGCTCAGGACAATAAGAGCAAGGGCGTCCAGGCCGCCGTCGACGCACTCCTCATCTCCTTCGGGACGGAGATTCTCAAGATTGTCCCGGGCCGCGTCTCCACCGAAGTCGACGCCCGACTTTCCTTTGATAAGACCGCCACCGTCGCCAAGGCCCGCGAACTGATCGCTCTTTATAAAGCCGCCGGCATTCCCAAGGAACGTATCCTCGTGAAGATGGCTTCGACTTGGGAAGGCATCCAGGCCGCCGCCGAACTCGAAAAAGAAGGCATCCGCTGCAATCTCACCCTCCTCTTCTCGTTCGCTCAGGCCGTCGCCTGCGCCGACGCCAAGGTCCAGCTGATCTCGCCGTTCGTCGGCCGTATCTACGACTGGCATAAGAAGGCCCAAGGCGCCAACTGGAACGAAGCCGCCTCCTCGGGCGCCAACGACCCCGGCGTACAGTCCGTCCGCCGCATCTTCGCCTACTACAAGCGCAACGGTATCAAAACCGAAGTCATGGGCGCCTCCTTCCGTAATTGTGGCCAGATCAAGGCCCTCTGCGGTTGCGACCTCCTGACGATCGCACCGAACCTCCTCGAAGAGCTCTCGAAAGATTCCACCGCTGTGCCCAAGGCGCTCGACGAAGCCGCCGCCAAGTCCGAAGGCGAAGCCGCCAAGACCTGGGGCGAGAAGGAATTCCGCTGGCACCACAACGAAGACGCCATGGCCACGGAAAAGACTGCCGAAGGTATCCGCGCCTTCGCCGTCGACGGCAAGAAGCTCGACGACCTGGTCGCCAAGGCCATCGGCTAAGCGAAGCGTCAGTCCTTAAAGCAAGGCCGGGCCCCAAGCCCGGCCTTCTTATTTGCGGCGGACCCAGGCAAGCACGAGCAAGACCAAACCAACCAGACCGAACAGCCAGCCCAGCGGAATGAACCCGAATTGCTCATGCAGGACGCCGTCCTGGTCGAGATGGAAGCCATTCCGCGCATAGGCGGACCAGCACGCCCAGCAGGCGCAAAAACATAGTATCGCTGCGATGAAGTAGCGGCGATTCATGGCCTATTTCCGGCGCTGCCGGACGGCCTCGAACAAGCAGATCGCCGCGGCGTTGGAGACGTTGAGCGAATCCGACAGGCCAGCCTGCGGGATCGAGATCTTCTCGTCCGCGCCTTTGAGCCAGAAATCAGATAAGCCGTCTTTCTCGGAACCGAGCAGTAACGCCACCGGCCCGCGACAATCGACATCCCAATAGGCCTTGGTGGCCGCGGGCGAGGTCGCCAGGGAGCGTACCCCCTTGGCCTTCATCCAAGCGGCGGCTTCTTGCGACGTGCAGACAGCCACGGGCACGGAAAACAGCGCACCCTGAGAAGAGCGGACGACGTTCGGATTGAAGACGTCGGTGATGGGGTCGCAGACGATGAGGGCATCGCAACCAGCGGAATCCGCCGTGCGGAGCAAAGCACCGAGATTGCCAGGCTTCTCGACCGATTCGGCGACGAGCAGGAGCGGATTGGCCGAAGGCTTGAGCTCATCCAGCGAGCAATTCCAGGTCTTGGCGACGCCGAGCAGGCCGTCTGGGCCTTCGCGGCCGCTGACCTTCTCGAAGGCGGATTCGCCGAGTTCGCAGCAGTCGACGCCGGCAGCCCGTGCATTGGTCACAAGCTCGGCGGCCTCGGAACCACGGAACATCGACGGACAAAAATAGATTTCGATCACCTCGACCTTGCGCTCGATGGCACGGGAGAGTTCCCGGAGGCCTTCGGCGATGAATAGGCCGCGGGCTTCGCGCTCAGCACGGTCCCGCAGGCGGGCCAACGCCTGCACGCGGGGGTTCTGTCGGCTCTGGATGACCTCGTCGGACACGGCCGAAGTGAGTACCAAGGGACGTCGAAGGGCAAGGATAGGCCTTCAGCAGGGATAAGTCTCGACCTCTCCGCCCAGAGGCGGACTTTATCGCCATGTCCGAATTCGAGCCGCCTCAGTCCCGCAAACCCGACTCTTCCAAGTTCCGGGAGGGTAAGTTCACCTACCATCAGGAAATCGAGGTCGAGATCGCGAGCCTGACGAACCTCGGCGAAGGCGTGGCCCGCGTCGACGGCTGGGTCGTCTTCATCGCCGGCGCGCTCGCGGGTGAAAAGATCGTGGCCCGCATCTGGCATAACGCCGCCAACTTCTCGCGCGGCGACCTCGTCCGCGTCGTCGTCCCCTCACCGCACCGCGTCCAGCCGCGTTGCGACCTCTTCGGCGAATGCGGCGGTTGCCAGTATCAGAACCTCGCCTACCCGCAGCAGCTCGAGTGGAAGCAGAAGCAGGTCGCGGAGGCCTTCGAGCGCCTCGGCGGCATCAAAACTAAGGTCGACGCCTGCCACCCTTCGCCGAAGCAGTACGGCTACCGCTCCAAAATCACCCCGCACTTCATGACCCCGCGCCGCGCGGACTTCCCGATCGGATTCCTCGCTGCCGGAACTTCCCGCCGCGTCGTCGACGTACCGAAGTGCCCCATCGCGACGGACGCGATCAACGCCGCCCTCGCCCGCTCACGTAAGGACATCAAGTCCAACCCGGGTCGCTTCGAACGGGGCGCCACCCTGCTCTTCCGTGATTGCGAAGAAGGCGTCGTAACCGACTCCCGCCAGGTCGTCACCGAGAAGGTCGGTGCGGTGCAGCTGAAATTCCTAGCCGGCGAGTTCTTCCAGAACAACCCCTCCGTGCTCGAACAGTTCGTGGGCCACGCCATCAAGCTCGCCCACGAGTCCGGCGCCAAGCACCTCGTCGACACCTACTGCGGCTCAGGTCTCTTCGCTCTTTCTGGTGCCCGCCTCTTCGACTCCGTCAACGGCATCGAGGTCAGCGCCGAAGCCGCCCGCAAGGCCGCCGAGAACGCCACGCTCAATCACTTCCTCAACTGCCGCTTCATCGCCGGCTCCGCGGAATCGATCTTCAAAAAGATCCCCGTCGAAGGCCATGAATCCGCCGTGATTGTCGACCCGCCCCGCAAGGGCTGCGACGAAGCGTTCCTCGATCAGCTGCATGCCTTCGGCCCGCGCCGTATCGTCTACGTCAGCTGCGCCCCCGACACCCAGGCGCGCGACGTGAAGTATCTCTGTGCCAAGGGATGGAAGGTCATCTCGGTCCGTCCATTCGACCTCTTCCCACAGACCCGACACGTCGAGTGCATCGCGGCGCTGGAAAGGGCCTAAGCGGTCCGTCAGAGCACAAAAAAGGGGCGCCGTAAGGCGCCCCTTCTGCTTGGCCGGTCAGCCGGTTAGGCCTGCGGCTTGGCGGCGTTTTCTTCCTCTTCGTCCGAACGCTCGACCTTGGAGATACCGAGAAGCGACTCGCCTTCCTTGAGGCGCATGACGCGTACGCCCTTGGTGTTACGACCCGCCGTGCAGCGAATGTCGGACACCTTGGTGCGGATGGACTGGCCGCCCTTAGTGAGAAGCATGACCTCGTCTTCTTCCTGGACGCTGAGGGCGCCGGCGACGCCAACTTCGGTGGCAATGGCAATGACACCCTTACCGCCGCGGGTCTGCTTACGATAGACAGGCTCCTTGGTCTCCGGATCGTCGAAGGGCGTGCGCTTACCGATGCCGTCGATGCCGACGACGAGAAGCGTGCAAGCCGGATCGACGACTTCCATCGCCTTCACCTGGTCGCCCGTATCGAGCCTCATGCCGGCAACACCAGTGGTGTCGCGTCCCATCGAGCGGACGTCGGATTCGTGGAAGCGGATCGACATGCCGGACTGCGAAATCATCACGACCTCGTTGTCGCCGTTGGTCAGCTTGGTGGAGATGAGGCGGTCGCCATGTTCGATGTTGATGCCGATGATGCCTCCCTTGCGGTAGTTGGCGTACTTCGAGATTTCGGTCTTCTTGATCGTACCATTCGCCGTGCACATCATGAGGAACTTACCTTCCTCGAAGTTCGAGACGCAGACCATCGCGGCCAACTTCTCGTCGTCCTTGAGCTCAAGCAGGCGAGCGATCGACTTACCGCGGGAAGCACGGTTGGCTTCTTCGATTTCGTAGACCTTCTCCACGTACACGCGGCCATTATTCATGAAGAACAGGATATGGTCGTGGGTGTTGGCCGTGAAGAGGTGTTCAATGAAGTCGCTATCGTCATCGGACGCAGCCTTGGAGAGCTCGGCGCCCTTGGTGCCCTTGCCGCCACGCTTCTGAAGGCGATACTGGGCGACTGGCGTGCGCTTGATGAAGCCGGCATGCGAGACGGTGACCACGCAGCCTTCGTTAGCGACGATGTCTTCCATCGAGAGGTCACCTTCCTGGGCTGAGACCTTCGTCTTGCGCGGACCGATGTGCTTCTTGGCGGCGTCGCGCAGCTCCTTCTTGATCAGGGTGAGCAGCTTCAGCTCGCTCGAGAGGATGCTGCGGAGTTCTTCCACGAGCGCCATCAATTCGCGGTACTCGGCCTCGATCTTGTCGCGCTCCAGGCCAGTGAGCTGGTAGAGGCGCAGGTCGAGGATGGCCACGGCCTGACGCTCACTGAGGCCATACTTGGCCATCAGCTTCACGCGGGCCTCGTCGCGGTTGATTGCGGCGCGGATGATCTTCACGAAGTCGTCCAGATTACGTAGGGCGATCTTGAAGCCCTCGAGGATGTGGGCGCGGTCCTCGGCCTTACGGAGGCGGAAGCGGGTGCGGCGGGTGACCACGTCTCGACGGTGCTCGACGAAACACTCGAGCAGCTCGCGGATGTTCATCTGCTTCGGGCGACGCTTGTCGAGGGCCAGCAGGATGACTCCAAACGAGTTCTCGAAGTTGGTATGCTTGTAGAGCTTGTTGATGACGACCTTCGGGTTCTCGTTGCGCTTGAGCTCGATGACCACGCGGGTGTTCTCGTCGGACTCGTCTCGCAGGTCGGAAACCTCATCCAGCACCTTATCGGTGCAGAGCTGGGCGATATGCTTCACTAAGGAGGAGCGGTTGACGTTGTAGGGCAGCTCCGTGAGGACGATCTGCTCCTTGCCGTTCTTCATCTCCTCGGTGTGGGCGACGCCGCGGACACGGATGATGCCACGGCCGGTACGCAGGTACTGTTTAATACCTTCCTTGCCGTTGATGACGCCGCCGGTCGGGAAGTCGGGACCGATGATGATCTTCTCAAGGTCTTCGACAGTGGCGCTGGGCTTGTCGATGATGAGGCAGGTTGCCTCAACGAGTTCGTTCAGGTTATGGGGCGGGATATTGGTCGTCATACCGACCGCGATGCCGGTCGAACCGTTCATCAGCAGGTGAGGCAACGCGCACGGGAGGACGGTCGGCTCGGTGGTCGACTCTTTGTAGTTCGGAATGAAATCTACCGTGTCCTCGTCGATGTCGGCGAGGAGCTCGGATGAGACCTCGGAGAGGCGGCACTCGGTGTAACGGTAGGCTGCGGGCGGATCACCGTCGACGGAGCCGAAGTTGCCCTGTGGCTCGATCAGCTGGTAGCGCATCACCCAGTTCTGGGCGAGGCGGACAAGCGTATCGTACACGGAGCTGTCGCCGTGCGGGTGGTAGTTCTTGAGCACTTCGCCGACGACGCCGGCGCACTTGTCGAACGGGCGGTTGTGGACGAGGCCTTCCCGCATCATCGCGTAGAGAATGCGGCGTTGCACGGGTTTCAGGCCGTCACGCGCGTCCGGGAGGGCACGGGAGACAATGACGGACATCGAGTAATCGATGTAGGCCGTCTGCATGATGTCCGTGATGTTGGCGGTCGTGAGCTTTTCCTTGTCAGAGTACATATTCGAAGAGGTCTTGAGTTAGGTTCGTCAGGTTGATCAGACGTCGAGGTTCGAGGTGTTGAGCGCGTTGTCTTCGATGAAGGCGCGGCGGGAGGGGACATCTTCGCCCATCAGCATCGCGAAGACGCGGTTAGCTTCGGCAGCGTCAGCGATGTCGACCTTGAGGAAGCGACGCTTGGCCGGGTCCATCGTAGTCTCGAAGAGCTGCTTCGGATTCATTTCACCCAGGCCCTTGTATCGCTGAATCGTGAGACCCTTGCGGCCGAACTGGCGGATCTGGCCGATGAGCTCGAGGATCGAGCCAAGCGGAATGGGGTCAGCCTTCTTGACGACCTTCTTAGCCGGCTTGTCTTCGCCCTTGGGCTCTTCATCGCCTTCAACGGCAACTGGGGCCTCTTCGGCGGTCGAACCGTCGATCAGGTGGTAGCGGGGCTCTTCACCGGTCGTGAACTGCTTCACGTCCATGCCCTGGGTCTCAAGTTCCTTGAGCACCTTCGAGATGGCGTCGTTCTCGAAGATCTCGATCACGTTGACGCGTTCCTGGACGACCGTGCCGTCCTTGAGCTTCTTCTCACGGTCAATCTTGTCGGCCAGGAAGTCCTCGACGCCAGCCTTACGCAGGTAAGCCTGCTTGGCGTCGGTATCGACGAGGAACTCATAGGTCTCTTCGTTGCCGGTACGAGTACGGACAATAAAGCGCGGGAGCGCGTGGGTCTTGTGGTCCTGCTGGTCGAGGTAGGCACCGAGTTGGCAACCCGTGCGGCCAATGACGGCCCCAAGGGTTTCCAGGCGGGCAAGGGACTCGACAATCTTATCGAGCTTCTGGCCGGGGAAGACGTGCTTATCGCGGAGGCGGAGAAGATTCACGTCCTCGGAGCCAAGCTCGAGCAGGATGCGATTCAGTTCGGGGTCGTTATCGACGTACTGCTCACGCTTCTTGCGCTTGATGCGGTAGAGGGGCGGCTGGGCGATGTAGACGTAGCCAGCCTCAATGAGTCCGGGCATCTGGCGGTAAAGGAACGTTAGGAGTAGCGTACGGATGTGCGAACCGTCGACGTCGGCGTCGGTCATGATGACGAGCTTGTGGTAACGGCACTTCGTGACGTCGAAGGCGCCATCGCCCTCGTGCTTACCGATACCGGTACCGCAGGCGGTGATGATCGTGCGGATTTCCTCATTGGAGAGGATCTTGTCGATACGGGCCTTTTCGACGTTAAGGATCTTGCCCTTGATCGGCAGGATCGCCTGGTAGCGACGGTCGCGGCCCTGCTTGGCGGAACCACCGGCGGAGTCACCTTCGACGATGTAGAGCTCGCAGACGGACGGATCGCTCTCGGAGCAGTCCGCCAGCTTGCCGGGGAGGCCGCCGGAGGACATCGCGGACTTACGGACCGTCTCGCGGGCCTTACGGGCGGCTTCGCGGGCACGGGCGGCGTTGAGACACTTGTCGACGATGCGACGGCCCGTCTTCGGATCGCGCTCGAGGTAGTACTTGAGCTGCTCCCCGACGACAGAGGTCACGATGCCTTCGACCTCAGGGTTCGTGAGCCGCGTCTTGTTCTGAGACTGGAACTTTGGATCGGGGTGCTTGACGGAGATGACGGCCACGAGACCTTCGCGCATGTCGTCACCGTTCAGCTTGGTGTCCTTGTCTTTGACGAGATTATTGGACTTAGCGTAGTGGTTGATCACGCGGGTAAGCGCGGAACGGAAGCCGGAGAGGTGCGTGCCGCCTTCGGGCTGGTTGATCAGATTGGCGTAGCAGAAGACCATCTCGTCATAGCGGTCGTTATACTGCAGGGCGACGTCAAGGGTCATGCGGCGCATGCCTGGCGTGGGCTTCTCGCCGTCGGCCATCACGCGCGGGTTGGCGAGGTCGGTGAAGTCGACTTCCGCAGCGATGAGGATCGGCTTATCGAAGAGGCGCTCCTCATTGGCGTTAAGGAACGAGACATACTCGGCGATGCCGTCCTTGAACTCGAACTTGTCGGAGCGATTGGAGCGATGGTCCTTCATCTCGACCGTGATGCCCGGAACGAGGAACGCTAATTCGCGCATGCGGCGCACGATCGTGTCGTACTTGAACTCTTGGGTGGCGACGAAGATTTCTGGGTCTGGATGGAAGGTGATCTTCGTACCGGTACGCTTCGTCTTGCCGATGACCTTGATGGACTGCGTGACTTCACCGCGGCAGAACTTCATCTGGTGGACTTCGCCTTCGCGGCTGACTTCGGCGATGAAGCTGTCGGAGAGCGCATTGACGCACTTCGCGCCGACGCCGTTGAGGCCACCTGACACCTGGTAGGCGCCCTTATCGAACTTACCGCCGGCGTGCAGGTTAGTGAGCACGAGCTCGAGTGTTGGCACCTTTTCTTCCGGGTGCATCGCAACGGGAATACCGCGGCCATCGTCCTCAACGGACAACGAGCCGTCCGCATGGATCTCGACCTTGATGCTCTTGCAATAACCGGCGAGCGCCTCGTCGATCGAGTTATCGACGATTTCATACACGCAGTGGTGAAGGCCCGTCTCGTTCGTATCGCCGATATACATACCGGGTCGTTCGCGCACGGCCTTGAGGCCTTTGAGGCGTTTGATGTCAGCGGCGCCGTAGCTTTCGTTGCCGGCGTGCTTGCCGCGATTCGGGGTTTTCTCAGAATTTTCGCTCATGTTTAGGTGTGTAAATAAATGATATTTCCCCGACCGAAGGAGAGGTCTTTTCATACTGTTTTTCACAGGGGTATCTGCAACAGGAAACACCCTGTCCGTGAATGTTTTTGGACGGCCAGAAATGACTACCAATCAACCCCTTACGAAAACTTATAGGGGGTGTTAGAAACCGTTGTTCACACGTTATCCACAGCCCTTTTCCGCCCCTCGGAGATAGGGGTAAAATCAGGCACTCAGGCTGACCCAAAAAAGGCGGCGATCGGACTGACCGCAGCTTCGCCGGCGTCCTCGAGGACATAGTGGCCGGCGTCGGCGAACAGAAGCTGCTCGGCGGACGGGAAACGGGCGATGAAACCTTCGAGAAAGGACCGGTCGAAGCAGAAGTCGCGCATTCCCCAGCAAAGGAGCATGGGCTTGGCCTTTAAGCCCTCCAAAGAGGCCTCCACGGTAGCCAAGACGGGCCGGGTGGGGTGTTCGACCTCCATCGGGATGTCGGCCACGAAGTCGGCTACCGCCCGGCGAACCGAGGGATACCCATAGGGGGCAAGGAAACCGGCCTTGGCGGCGGGGCTAAGGGGCTTCTCGACAGACATCCAGGTCGCCGGCCAAGCAAAGCCGTTCAGGCCTTGAACAATTAACCGGCCAAGCAAGGGAGCCCGGCAAAGGGCGATGCGGGCCGGGATGCGGTCGGACAGGAACGCGCCCGTGTTCGTAACGAGGATCCTCCCTACCCTTTCCGGCCGGCGGCCCGCGACGCCAAAACCGATGGCACCACCCCAATCGTGAACGCCTAGGTCGAACTCCTTGAGGCCGAGATGAGCGATGAGCGCTTCGACGTCGGCGATACGGTCCGCCAGTCGTAAGAATCGATTCGGGCGCGCGGATAGGCCCATACCGACATGATCGGGAGCGATAACGCGGCGGCCTTGTGCGGCGAGTTTCAGAATCAAGTCACGCCAGAGGAACGACCACGATGGGTTTCCATGCAGTAAGAGTACTGGACGTCCGTCGCGCGGACCATGATCGACGTAACTCATCCGGCCTGAAAGCGCGGCGAAATCCTTTGGCACAAAGGGGTACAGCGCCTGCACGGCGGGCGAAAGAGAGTTGGCAATCATTGGCATTCGACGGCGAGCATCATGCTAGCGAGACCACTGCCGATACCCAGCAGCGCGACCCTATCGCCAGCCTTGATGCGGCCTTCAGCGAGTCCGAGCGCCAACGTGGCGGGCACGGAGACCGAACCCACGTTACCCAGACGGTCGAAGCTCTGGTAATCCTTGGCGGGGTCGAGGCCGAGCTTCTCGAAGAGCAAAGAGGAATGGCGGCGACCCACCTGATGGGTCACCACACGATGCGGCGTGGATTCGTCCCAGCCCGTCGTCCCTTTGAAGCGACCCCAGCAGCGCTGGGCCAGCGCGACGCCCGCGGCAAGTAAGGCTTCGGAGTCCGTACGCATATCGAGTTCGGCGAACGAAGTATCGCCTTCGCAAAGGCCATTGGCGGAAGAATCGGTTTCGGCAGCACCACCCAGAAGGCGGATCGAACCAGGCCCGGCGAGGTCGTCGCGGCAGACCACGGCGGCCGCGCCACCCGCACCGATGGTCAGGTTGGCGAAGTATGGCTTAATCGTCTCACGCGTCAGCGTGAGGTCTTCGTTGAGCATACGAATTGTGCGCTCGACGAGCGGGCGGCCATCTTCGCCGGAACAGACCAACGCTCGGCGAATCTGGCCAGACTCCACCATGCCCGCGGCGAGCACGATGGCATTGAGAAAACCTAGGCAGGCGTTGGAGACATCGAGGATCTGCGCCTGCGGGCCAAGGCCAAGCAGACCGTGCACATAGGCGGCGGTCGAAGGCTCGAGACGATCGCGGCAAACCGAAGAATGGATGAGCAGGTCGATATCAGCCGGACCTACGCCCGCGGCCTGCATCGCACGACGGCCCGCCAGCGCGGAAGCGGCGGAAGGACGGATCGCCTGCGGCCAGAAGCGACGCTCCTTAATGCCTGTCATGAGCTCCAGCCGTCCTTCAGGCAGCTTCAGACGGCCATAGAGGGGCGCCAGACGGCGTTCGACCTCATCGGAGGTCCAGACCTCGGGAGGCAGTTCAGCCACAAGGCCGGATAGGACGGTGCGCTTGAAGATCACGATCCAGGAATGCGGGAAGATGCGGCCACGAGTTCTTCGTCGAAGAAATTCCAGCCCATGCCGGCGTCGACCACGATACCTTGGCCATTGATGCCGCTCGAACGAGGCGAGAGCAGCCAGACCGCCGTGTCGGCGACCTCCTGCGTCTTCAAGGCCTCCTTACGGAAGGTCATCTTCTCGGCGTGCAGATAGTTATGGAGATAACCCGGGATGCCGGCGCTCGCGCTCGTCTTGAGCGGGCCGGCGTTGACGGAATTGAAACGTACGCGCGAATCGGCCGAGAATGATTTCGCGAGGAAGCGGCTGGCGGATTCGAGCGCGGCCTTGATCGGCGACATGTAACCGTAGTTCGAGGCTGTGACCTGCGAAGAGATACCGATGGAGACAATCGAGGCGTCGGGCTTCAGGTGCGGCTTCAGTGCGCGGGAGAGTTCGACGAGCGAGAACGCGGAGATTGCGGTAGCCTGCAGGAAGTCAGCGCGCACGGTCTCATGGAACGGCTGCATACCCTTCGAGAAATTGGCGAAGGCCACGCTGTGCAGGACGCCATCGAGCGGGCCATGCTCGCGACCGACATCGGCGGCGAGTTTCTGCGTCTGGGCTTCGTGCTCGAGGTCGCACAGGTACACCGGCTTGCCGTCCAGCAGGCCCTTCAGCGAGTCGAGGCGGGCCTGGGAGCGCACGGAGTAGACCACCTTGGCGCCTTCGGCCTCAAGGGTCTTGGCGACGTGCCAGGCGACGGACTTCTTGTTCGCGACGCCGAGGACGAGGTAGGTCTTACCAGTAAGGCCGAGGAAGGACATAAGGTCAGGCAGGTTGGTCGACGAGGGCGAGGGCGAAGCGAATCGTCAGTACGGCCTTGCCGTCACGACGCACCGTTCCCGTCATGAAATGAAATTGCTGAAGCGTCTCGACGAGCTTCACCTCGATGGAGACCGTATCGCCCGGCTTCACCATCCCCTTGAACTTGGCTTCCTCGATGCGGCAGAGTACCGGCGTCTTACCAGCAGGGGCGCCGCCATCGGATTGGAGCTTCTTGGTAAGGAAAATCGCCCCCGCCTGGAAGACCGACTCGCAGAGCAGGACGCCTGGGGTAATCGGGTTGCCCGGGTAGTGACCAGCGTAGAAAGGCTCGTCGGCGCGGAAGGTTCGACTGCAGGTGGCACCATCGGCCCGGACCTCGTCGATTCGGTCGAGAAACAGGAACGGCGGGCGATGAGGGATGGTGTCGAGGACAGCCTGCAACATGATCACATTTTTGTCTCCGGAGAGACCGACAAGCGACACGAAAACACCGTCGGTCGCATTTGCCTTTTGCCGGCGGGCTCCCAACCTACGGGACATGAAGACACTCTACGCCACCCTCCTCATGTCCCTCCTCCCACTCTTTGGTGACGCGGCTGAAAAGCTCGCCGTCGGCGCCTCCATCCCGGACGTCACTTGTAATGACCAGGACGGCAAGCCCGTCTCCCTCGCCAAGGAAGGCGCCAAGGGCTATCTACTCGTCTACTTCTACCCGAAGGCCAAAACCGGCGGTTGCACTAAGCAGGGTTGCTCACTGCGCGACGGCTGGGACGACCTGCAGAAAGCTGGCGTCGGCGTTCTCGGCGTGAGCACCGACGACGAGAAGCTCCAGAAGGAATTCAAGGAAGAGCAGAAGTTCCCGTTCCGCCTGCTCGCCGACAAGGAGAAGAAAGCCGTCACCGAAGCTTTCGGCGTGAAGAACCTCATCGGCATGGCCAGCCGCAGCGCCTTCCTCTTTAAGGACGGCAAGTGCGTCTATGCCGACCACAAGGGCCACACCGGCGACCAGGCTAAGGTCATCCTCGACTTCCTCGCGGCCGAGAAGAAGTAACCCGGAATAATCTTCCAACAAAAAGGCCGCATCGATGATGCGGCCTTTTTCGTGTCTTGATACGGACCTCAGTGGCCCTTGATTGGGAAGAGGTCGGTCACGCTGTTGTTGCCGTGGATGCGACGAATCGCATCGGACAGCAGGGGCGCGATCGAAAGCACCGTGATCGGCAGGTCCTTTGGCCAGTCAGCCGGGACGGAGTTCGTCGTGATGACCTCGTCGATGAGACCCTTGCGGAGACGCTCGAAGGCAATCTCCTGAATCATGCAATGGGAGACCACGGCGCGCACCGAGCGGGCGCCGTTCTTCTTAAGCAGTTCGGCGGCGGCCACGAGCGTGCCCGCGGTCTCCGTCATGTCGTCAACCAGGATGATGTCGCGGCCTTCGACTTCGCCGACGAGGCTCGTGGCCTGAACGGTGGTCGCGCTCGTGCGGCGCTTGGCCACGAAACCGTAGGGCAGATTGAGCATGTCGGCCACGGCCGAGGCATACTTCAGGCCGCCCACGTCAGGCGAGAAGACCGTGGCATCCTTGAGCCAAGGCTTGTTCTTGATGTGCGCGTAGAAGACCGGCGAAGCGTAGAGATGGTCGACCGGGATATCGAAGAAGCCCTGGATCTGCTGGGCGTGCAGGTCGACCGTTAGCACACGATTGGCGCCGGCGGCCGTGAGCAGGTTGGCGACGAGCTTGGCCGTGATCGGCACGCGAGGCTTGTCCTTACGGTCCTGACGGGCGTAACCGAAGAACGGGATGACGGCCGTGATGCGGGCAGCGGAAGCGCGACGGAGGGCGTCGATCATGATCAGCAGCTCCATGATGCGATCGTTGGCCGGCGCGCAGGTGGGCTGGATGACGTAGACGTCGCAGCCGCGAATGTTCTCGTTGATCTGAACGAACGTCTCGCCGTCGGGGAAACGATTGACGGTGGCGGTGCCGAGCGGGACGCCGAGATGTTCGCAGATTTCCTTGGCCAAAGCTGGATTGGCGTTGCCGGTGAAAATCTTCATCTCAGGTAGGCTCATGTCGTTTAGCTTTTAGCAGAGTCCAAGGAGGCGGCCAGCGAATCAACCTTTTTGAACAACTCAGGGAGACGGCGGGAAAGGACGACCAAGCGTCGCTCCAGCCCGAAGGGCACGGCGGGCGTGCCATTCATGAAGCCGTCGGCGGGCACGTCTTCGAAAAGACCCGTCTGGGCACCCAGCTTGACGCGATCGCCAAGGGTGAGGTGTCCGGCCACGCCGGACTGTCCGCCGAGGACGCAATGATCGCCAAGGGTCGTACTACCGGCGATACCGACCTGCGCGGTGATAAGACACTGGCGGCCGATACGCACATTATGGGCAATCTGGACGAGATTGTCGATTTTGGTGCCCCGCCCTACCACCGTCTTGCTGAAGCGGGCTCGGTCCAGGGTGGAGTTAGCGCCGACCTCGACATCGTCCTCCAAGACCACATTGCCGACCTGCGGGATGCGCTGGATCTCTCCGTTCAGCGGCTCGTAGCCGAAGCCGTCGGAGCCGATGACGGCGCCCGACTGGATGCGGCAACGGGCGCCCAGGATACAATAGTCTCCGATGGTGACGCCCGGCTTGAGCCAGCAATCAGACCCGACGCTCGCATGAGCGCCGACATGGCAACGGGCTTCGAGTACCACCCCAGAGGAAATCGTGGCACCTTCGCCCACCACGCAAAGGGGGCCGACATGCGCCGAAGGGTCGACCTTGGCCGAGGCGGCGACGACTGCGGAAGCGTGGATGCCTGCCGATGGCCTCGGCCACAGGCGAGCCTCGAGCACCGAGCAAAGCAGCGCCAAGGCGTAGGAAGGATTATCAACGCGCAGGAAAGCCTGGCCGGCAGAAGGCTTCCCCGCGAAAGCAAGCGGCACGAGGATTGCTCCCGCTTTAGAAGCGGCGACGGCTTCAGCGTATTTCGCGTTACCGAGGAAAGAAAGATCCGCGGCAGTGGCTTCAGCCAAGGCGGCGATACCTACGATTGGTCCGGGGCAGACACCCTCGACGGATTTGGCTCCAGTCAGGGAGGCAAGTTCGGCGATGGTGAAAGCGAGCGTCATGGTCCTAAATGAAGCGCCCCTGACTGGCAGGGGCGCGGCAGAGTCTTACTTGGCGGCCGGCTTATCGCCAGCGGCAGGCGCAACGGGCTTCGTGCCGGCAGCAGGAGCCGTGGTGACCGCCGGGGTGACTGGCGTGGTAGCCTTATAGGCGGCATTCAGCTCCTTGAGCACGTCTTCGGTGACATCAAGAGAGGCATCAGAGAACAAGACCGGGGCCTTGCCGATGATAAGGTTGAGACCTTTGGCCTTGGCGACCTTCTCCGACTGGGCACGGGCATCGGCGATGATCTGCTTATTCAGTTCGCCGACGCGCTGCTGGATGGTGTTGCGGGCTTCGTTGACGAAATTCTGCAGTTCGGCACGGCGCTGCTGGAAGGTAGCGTTCTTCTGCTGGAACTCGGCGCCGACGGCCTTTTTACCGTTTTCGCTGAGCATCGGGTCCTGGGCGCGCTTGTCGATACCCTGGAGCTCGGCCTGCAACTGCTCGACGGCCTTGATGCGTTCATTGACGGAAGCCTGGGCGGATTCCTCAGACTTACGAATCTCCGCCTGGAGATCCGTGGCCTTGGCGTATTTCTTGAAGATCTCTTGCTCGTCGACGATGCCGATACTGGGCGTGGCGGCGAAGACGGAGGCGGAGGCGAGGAGGAGGGCGAAGAAGGACTTCATGGGCGTATTCTGGTTTAAGAAGCGGTTAGACGGGCGAATGGCAATCAAAACACCGTGCCGAAGCTGAAGTTGAACTTCATGCCTCCGTCATTGAGGTCGGCGCCGGTGCCAGGGACCTTGGTCGTCTGCAGAGGGAAGCCGAAGTCTAGGCGCATGACGGCGCCGCCCAGCAGGATACGCATGCCCAAGCCGTAATCGGAATTAGCCTGGGAGACGCTGAAGTTTGTCTCCGACTTATTGACGAAGCCGTAGTCGTAGAACGCAGCGAAGCGAAGGTTGTCGGCGGCCTTGATGGTATATTCCGCGTTAAGGTAGCCGTAAGTCATACCGCCCATGGGCTGGTTACTCCCATGGCTAGTATCGTAAGTGTCATAGGAGCCCACGTCGTTGTAGCTGAAGCCGCGCATATCATAGGCACCCCCAAGGTAGAACCTTTCGTAGAAGGGGATGTAGCCACCGGCGCCGGTGATCATGCCGACTCGGCCGATGACGCCAATCGTCTGCTCGGCCGTCGGCGAGACTAGGAACCAGCGGCCAGAGCGCACTTCGGACTTCAGGTACTTCACGTCGCCACCGAGGCCACTGCCAGCCAGTTCTTCGGTCAGAGAGAGACGGGATCCCTTCGTCGGGAAGTTATACTCGTCGCGCGTATCGTAGGTCAGCGACGCGGAGACGGAGGAAATGACGCGCGGTCCGGCATTAGATTCAGTCACGACGTCGGTCGGGGCAGACGTGGTGACGTTATCGACGGACATGCGGCGGATATTGTAGCCGAGGCGACCTTCGATGTTGCTGAAGATGCGACGGCGAGCGTACAGAGTCACCCCTTCGGAAAGCACCGAGTAATTGGCGGAAGCGTAGCCGGCAAAGCGACGCTCGATAGAATACCCCACGGCCAGGTCGCGCTCCCAAAGGGCCGGCTCTTCGAAGGAGTGCTCGAAGGAGCTGGTCTGGCTGCCGACGGAGATACGGACGCGGAACTTCTGTCCGTCGCCGCGGTACCAGCCCTCGGAATTGGCGAAGTCGAAGTTGGATTCAGCGTACTCAACGAAGCCGACGAGGCCTTCGACGGTGCTGTAACCGGCACCAAAGCTGACCTGGCCGGTGGGTCCTTCCTTGACGGTCACACGCAGATCACTCTGGCCAGGGACCGGCGAAGGGACGGGCGTCACGCGGACTTCTTCGAAGAACTGAGTGTTACGGAGACGAGCCTCGGAGACGCGGGTACGTGCAAGGTCGAAGACCTCGCCGGGCCCGAGTGCCAACTCGCGAGCGATCACAGTGGAGCGAGTCTTGGTGTTGCCTTGGATTTCGACGGAGCGAACGGTGTGACGCTGGCCCTCCTCGATCCGGAAGTTCACGTCGATGGCACCCGTCTGCAGATTGGGCTTACGCACGACCTGAACGGAACTGTTGATGTAGCCCATCTGACCGTAGTACTCCTTGAGCTTCTCGGCGGCGGCTTCGATTGCGGGCACCGCGAAGGCTTCGCCGCTGGCGATATTATCGAATTCAGTCGGGTGAGCGCCGCGTCGGAGCGAGGGCTCGGCGACGACTTTCCGGAGGGCGTCTGTGGCGTAGATGGGGTCGGTGAGACCGAGGCTGTTGCCTTCAAAGGAAATCGCCCCGATAGTATAGCGGCGTCCTTCCTTAATCTTAAAGACAACGTCGATCCAGCCGGCGCCATCCTTGAGGTCCTTGACTTCGCAGACCTTCTCCGGATCGGCGTCCTCAACTTCGACGTCAAGATAACCCTTGGAGCGGTAATAATCGCGCAGCTTCTTACAGTCTGCGCGGTACTGCTCGGGGTCGAGACGACCACCGCCCACGAGCCAAGACCACTTATACCAGCGGTATTCGCTGGTCTTAAGTTCTGCCGCAGACCAGAGGTCATAACGCTCGAAGGCCGTGGCGCCATCGAAGCGGAAATGGTCGACCTTCAGTTCAACACCTTCGTCGACGATGATGGCCGCAAGTTTACCGCCGGGCACATTGCGCAGCTGAGAGGTGACGCGAGCGAAGGGGTGCTTCTTACGGAGTTCGTTCTGCAGCTTGATCTCGGAACGGCGGAGCTGGGCTTGGTCGAGCGGCTCTCCAATTTTGACGTCCTCGATTTCATACCCGCCGAACCAGCCGGCCTTACCGACAAGGCCATCTCCTCCAACGTACTCGATCTCCTTAAGAATCGGGCGGGGCTCGACCGTGACGACGATATCGACCTCGCCCGTCGTCGGGTCGAGCACTGGCTCGACGATGGCCTGGGCAAAACGACCCGTGGCATAGAGGGAACGTACCGTGCTCGCCACGGCATCCTTGGAAAAAGGCTGTCCTTTACGGAGCGCGACGAAGCCGAGGACGAACTGCTCGGAGACCGCGGCACCGTCAGCCTTGATGCGGATGGAGCGGACTAGCGGGCTCTTCTCCACAGGCGTAACCTGGGCGCCACCGACCAGCGGCGACAGGGCAAGGGCGAAACAGGCGGCACGGAGCCAGCTGCGGCGGAAGGAGGGGTTATTCATTATTTCGGTAATCTTTGGCCGGATTCTCGAAGCGTGTCAGCCCCGGATTAAAGAGCAAGTTGATGTCGGAGGTCGGTCCGTTACGATTCTTGGCTACAATCAGCTGGCGGGAGTAGCAGCCATCCTGCCCTGCCTGCTCGGCCTCGGCCTCGGCGGCCTTGCCCTGACTGACGGGGGGCTTGGAGATCAGCATGACGATGTCGGCGTCTTGTTCGATGGACCCGGACTCGCGCAGGTCGGACATACGGGGCTGGCGGGCCTCGTCCTCGGACTTTCGGTTCAACTGGGCCAGGGCGATGATCGGGATTTTGAACTCCTTAGCCATGGCCTTGATGCTACGGGAGACTTCGGCGATCTGCTGCTCACGCGGCAGGCCTGAGTCGAGGCCGTTGATGAGCTGGATGTAGTCGATGACCACCATGTCCAGGGGAGTGCGGGCATGGACGCGGCGGCACTTGGCACGGATCTCGAGGATATTCTGGCCACCGTTATCGTCGACCACGAGGGGGAGCCCCTTGTACTCGTTGGCCGCCTGGACAAGGTCGACCTGCATACGCTCGTCCGGATGGGCGGTGCGTAGCTTCTGCATGTTCACGCGAGCGCGGGAGCAGAGTAGACGGAGGGCCAGTTCGCGGGCCGGCATTTCCAGAGAGAAAAGCAGCACATTGGAAGGCTTGCGGGCCTCGTTCGGCTTAGGGAAGAGCGCAGCCTCAATGAAGTTCAGCGCGATGGACGTCTTACCCATGCCAGGTCGGGCGGCGACGACGATCATCTGTCCGGGCTGGAAACCAAAGGTCATCGCATCGAGATCCGGGAATCCCGTTGGCACACCTTGGACTGAATTACGGTCGCGGATGATGCGTTGGACGAGCTCCATGGCCTCAGCGATGGGTCCGTCGATCGTCTGGGCGGACTCGGAGATTCGGTCTTCGCTGATACGGAAGAAGGATTGCTCAACCTCTTCAAGGAGGCGTTCGATGCCCTCTGCGTGCGTATGGGCCTTCTCGACAGTCGTGACCGCGGTCGAGATCAGTTGGCGAAGGAAGTGCTTCTCGCGAATGATCGCCAACCAATGCGGCGCGTGGGCGCTGGAAGAGATGAGCCCCGTCAGCTCATTGACGTAGGTCGCGCCGCCGGCGGACTCGAGCTTACCCTCGCGACGAAGCTGCTCCGTGAGCGTGATCTCGTCGATGCCCGTGCTTGCCTGGTTCAGCTGCACTGCGACCGCGTAGATATCTTGGTGCTTCGGGTCGAAGAAGTAGTCGGACGTGACGCGCTGCTCGAGGCAGCGCTGCAGCGTGTCGCCGCCGTCGATCACGATACTGGCAATCAGGCCGCGTTCGGCGTCGAGATTGTGGGGCGGCACGCGGTCACCGTAATTGGGAGCGGCTTCGCGGCGCTGGCGCTGGGATCTTTCGGCCATGGGAAAGAGGTAGTGTGCCGAGGGCGGGAGCCGAGGACAGCGCCAAACGGCGGCGACCGTTCACGCCTTGTTCGCAGCCTATTCACAGCGGCGGGAGGCCCATATAAAAGAAAAAGGCGCGAAGTTCGCACTTCGCGCCTTTCTGGGAAGCCTGGCCCGATTACTCGGACTTGGCGGCCTTTTCCTTGCGGGGCTTGCGGGCCTTCTTGCCCTTGTCGTCGCGATACTCGCGTTCTTCGGCCTCGGGGGCCTCTTCGGCGGCGACTTCGATCGGATTCTCAGAGACCACTTCGAACTCCTGCTCGACCATGACAGAGCCATGGAGGCGGATGCTCGTGGTGTGCTTACCGAGAAGTTTGACTGGGCCTTGGCCGAGATGGATGCGCTTACGCTCGATTTCGAGGCCGTGCTCGGCGAGCTTGGCGGAGATTTCGGCAGTGCTGATCGCGCCGAACATCTTGCCTCCTTCACCGGTCTTGACGGCGAAGACGAGTTTGATGGCGGCCAGCTTGGCGGCGGTGGCGTTGGCGGTATCCAGGTCGCGCGCCTCACGGACGTCGCGAGCCTTCTTCAGGGCCTCGACGTACTTCGTGTTGGAGCGGTTGACGGGGAGCGCGATGCCCTGCGGGAGCAGGTAGTTGCGCGCAAAGCCCGCGCGAACGCGGACCTGCTCGCCTTCGGCGCCTAGGCCGTCGACGGGCTTGATGAGGAGAACTTCGGTGAATGCCATGGTCTTGCTTGGGTTATAAGGTTGGTGAGGAAATGATTAGAACGGGACGTCGTCGCCGCCGTGGTCGCCGGAAGGCGCCGGGGTGTCGTTGCCGCCGCGGGCACGAGGAGCGGAACCGCCCTCTTCGCCGCCTTGGGACTTGCCGCCGATGAAGGTGAAGTTCTCGAGGACGACGCCGAGGCGCGAACGCTTCTCGCCGGTCTTCTTGTCTTCCCACTGGTCGAGCTTGAGGCGGCCTTCGACGAGGATGCCGGAGCCTTTGCCGCAATACTTGGCGATGATCTCGGCCTGCTTGCCGTAGCTCTCGATGTCGACGTAGGTGACTTCCTCGCGCTTCTCGCCTTCCTTGGTGGTGTAGGCGCGGTTGACGGCGAGGGAGAACTTCGTGAGGGCCTGGCCGGACGGGAGGGCGCGGGCCTCGGGGTCGCGGGTCATGTTGCCCGCGAGGATCACGCGATTGAAGGAAGAGGCCACGGCGAGGCGGGGTCGGAGATTACTTGGTCACCTGCACGAGCAGGCGATTGATGGTGCGGTCGAGGCGCAGCTTCTCGCGGAAAGCGGTGGGAGCGGTGACCGGGCCTTCGAAGTGGAACTGGACGTAGAGACCGGAGGGGAACTTGCGGTCGACGACGCGCGAGAACTCCTTCTGGCCGAGGTTCTCGACCTCGTTGACCTTGCAGTCGATGGACTTGAGGACGTCCTTGAGCTTGTCGATGACGGTCTCAGGCGCATCCGTCGAGCCGCGGAGGTCGAGGATGAGGCTGGCGCGGTAGTCGCGGCGGATCGTGGCGGTGGTCATGGTGATGGTGATTTTCTGTTGGTGAGGTTTTGGGCGGCCGGGAGGCCTTGGGAAAGGAGGATTTCGAGGTTCTTGATGAAGTCGGGGATGCGTTGGGTCAGCGTGGCGAGGTCGGCGTCAGGGAAACGTCCGAGGACGTGGTCGGCGAGGTCTTGGCCGGAGTGCTTTTTCGGTCCGATACCCAGGCGGGCGCGGACGAATTGTTCGCCGAGGTGGCGGATGCAGCTGTCGACGCCGTTATGGCCGGCGGCGGAACCTCCGAGGGAGAGGCGGAGCTGACCGGGCTCGAACGCGATATCGTCATGCAGAACGACGAGCTCATTGAGCTCGATCCGGTGAAACCGGAGGAAGGCCGCCAGAGGCGACCCGCTGTCGTTCATGAAGGTGAGCGGCTTGATCAGGTGGACGGAGGAACCTCCGAACGTGATCTTCGCGACCGAGGCCGAAAAACGGCTCTCTTCCTTCCAGACTGCGCCGGCCTGCGAGGCGAGCGCGTCGATGACGATCCACCCCGCGTTGTGGCGCGTGGCGGAATATTCTCGGCCCGGATTGCCGAGGGCGGCGATGACCGAGAATGGCATTTGACTTCAAAGAACAGGTGCCGGGGACGCCCGGCGCGGAAATTACTTCTTGGCAGCCGGAGCGGCGGCGGCCGCAGGAGCGGCGCCGGCGGCGGGAGCAGCACCAGCCGCAGGAGCGGCGGCACCTTCGGCGCCAGGAGCGGCGGCACCGGCGACAGCGGTCGCTTCGGGCGCGGCTTCTTCTTCGGCCATTTCGGAGCAGACGACAACGACGCGCTTGGGGTCGCCCGGGAAGGTGATGCCCTTGGGGGCCTTGACTTCGCCCACGTGGATGGACTCGTTGACCTTCAGTTCGGTGACGTCGATCTCGATGAACTCAGGGAGGTCCTTCGGGAGACAGCGGACGTTGATGGTCTGGGAGACGATGGCGAGCGTACCGCCGTCGGTCTTGACGCCGTAAGCTTCGCCGATGGCGCGTACCGGGATGGCGGCGGTCATCGGGGAGTTCGGGTCGATCTCCATGATGTCGATATGGAGGAACTTCTGGGTGATCGGGTGGCGCTGGAACTCCTTGATCAGGGAAAGGAGCTTCTTGCCGTCGACGTCGAGGTCGATGAGCGAGGCGGCGTTGCCCTTGGCGCGCATGAGGTCGCGGAAGGCTTCCTGGGCGACGGACACGCTCTGATTGCCGGACTTGCCGTAGATGATGGCCGGAATGGAGCCATCGGCGCGGAGGCGGCGGGCGGGACCGCGGCCATGGAGCGCGCGGCTGGTGACTTTAAGGGTGAGCTGCTTCATGTTGGTATAAGGTCTTTTGGTGCCTAGTAAGTCGCGGACCCGCGTTGTGCGGCCGTGCCTTGCCTAGGGAAAGGAGGGTCGAACCTGATAAACCCAGCCCCGGAAGCAAGCGGTAAATTAAAAGGGGGTCTTCCTCGCGGAAAACCCCCTCGAAACCCGCCTTTTGGCGGTGTGCTTACTTGTAGGTGGCCAAGAAGGCGGCCACGTCAGCCACATCCTGGGCGCTCAGACCCAGCTGCTCGCCCGACATCATGAGGGAGCGGGTCATCTTGGACTGACCGGAGACGCGATCCTTGGGGACGAGCTGGGTGATGCCGCCGGTGGAGGTGATCACGACCGGGTCGTTGTTAGACTGGAGACGGCCGTCGATGACGCCGGCGCCAGCCTTGAGCTTGAGGGTGACGCCTTCGTAGCCGAGGGCGATGTCGGCCGAGGGGTTCACGATGGCACGGACGAGGGCCTCGCGGCTCTGGCGCGTCGCCCAACCTTTGAGTTCAGGACCGTAGGCCGGACCATTGCCGTTCAGCTGGTGGCACATGATGCAGCGCTGAGCGAGGCCGGCGCCCTTGGCGGCGTCGCCGGTCTTGGCGAGGACGTCCTGCTCGGAATAGGTGCCCGCAGGCGCCTCCGGGACCTGGATAGCGTTCACGACGACCTTCTTGGAGTCATAGACGCCGGCGTTCTTCAGCTCGGTGCGAATATCATAGGCGGACCAAAGGCCGGTCATGCGCATGAGGGCCCAGCCCTTGGCTTCGGAGGCGGACGGCGAACCGGCGGCGCACAGCTTGATCATCGCGAGAGCGGCTTCCTTGCTGTCCACGAAGGAGAGGGCTTCGACCGCGAGCGTGCGGGAAGCCTGCGAGACCTTGGCCGAAGAGGCGCGCGCGACGAACTCCTGGACCGCGTTGGCGGGGTGGAGCAACCAAGCGATGCGCTCGACTTCGGGCGACCAGGCCTCGGCGCCATCCTTGGCGAGTTCAGCCTTCACGGCGGACCAGACGGCGTCCTGCTTGTTGGCGGAACCGATGCCGAAGGCGGCGATCGAGTTCTTGTCGGAGACGTCCAGGCGACGAGCGAGCTCGATCAGGATCGGGACGGCCTTGTCGGCCGAGACGGTGTGCAGCGAAGTGGCGACGTCGCGGCGGACGGCCACATCGGCGTCCTTCGCGAGGTCGGCGGCGATGCCGAGGGTGTCATGGCCGGCGCGGCGCAGCGACTGGAAGGCGAGACGACGCAGCGAAGGATTCACATCCTTGAGCAAGGCTTTCGCGCGGGCGACGCCTTCTTCGCCGAGATGAGGCAGGAGCCAGACGCCGCGGGCGGCGACGTAGGGATTCTCGTCGCGCAGGATTTCCGAGACGGCCGGAAGGGCCTTGGCGCCGAAGCCCTTGAGGGCGTTGAAGCCGAGATGGCGGACGTTGACGGCGGGGTTGCGCAGCACGGCGGCGGCGCCGGCGGGCGACGAGACGTCGATCTTCGGGATGACGGACTTGAAGCCCTTGGGAGCGATACGGTAGATCGCGCCGGTGCAGGTGTCGTCGAGCGTCTGGTGGCCGCCGACGCGGGAGTCGTACCAGTCGGCGACGTAGATCGCGCCATCCGGACCGACGGCGACGTCGGACGGACGGAACAGGATGCGCGTGTTCGGCTTGTTGGCGGGATCCGCCTTGAGCTTATGGAAGTCCGTGCCTTCGAATTCGCGGGTCGGATTCGAAGTGATGAAGTCCTTGCGGGTCGCCTCGCTGAGGGCGAAAGAGCCCTTCTGAGCGACGAGCTTGTAAGCGAGGATCGTGTTGCGGGAAGGTTCGCAGTTCAGGAGCGTGCCATTCCAAGCCGAGCCGAGGGCGCCGTTCTCATAGACCGTGATGCCGGTCGGAGAACCGCCGCCGTAGACGTCGCCGACGTCCATGGTATCAGGATCGTCCTGACGCCAGTGGGCGCGCGGCATCGGCTGACCGGGGCGCTTGACGGAGTTATAGCTCGCGCCGGAAGGCGTGGTGTAACCGGCGGAACCGTACTCGAGCACGAAGGAAGTGCGGCAGCTCTGCGAATCGTCATTGTCGCCCTGGAAGAGGTCGCCGAGCGAGGACGGGAAGCTTTCGTAGCTGTTACGGTAGCCGTTGCCGAGGATTTCGAGACCGGTGCCATCGGTGTTGAGGCGGCCGGAGAAACCAGAGGACCAGATGAAGCCGTCGTCGCTCTTGGCGCCGGCGACAGCCTTAGGGTCGTAGGGCCACTTGCCGCCGCGCTGGTCGACGTAGCCGCTGGAGATACGGAAGGTCTTGCCGGACTTGTCGGAGACTTCGGCGCCGCAGTTGCCGGCGTTGATGTAGAGCTTGCCATCCGGACCGGCGACCACGGCATGGAGCGAGTGGTCGTGGTCCTGGCCGCCGAAACCGGTGAGGAAGGTTTCTTTCTTGTCGACCGCGGGGTCGAACTTGCCGTCGCGATTCACGTCGGTGAACTTCGTGATGGTCGGAGCGTGCGAGACATAGACGACGTTATCGATGACGGCGATGCCGAGCGGCGAGGTCCACTCGGGGTCCTGGACGAAAGTCTGGACGGAATCAGCGAAGCCCTGGCCCTTGGTGTCGCTGAGGACGATCACGCGGTCGCCTTCGGGGCGACGCTTGCCGCCCTTGTTGTAGACGCGATAGTTGACGCCTTCGTTGACCCAGAGACGGCCTTGGGCGTCGAAGTCGATGTTCGTCGGATTGGCGAGCATCGGCGAGCGAGCCCAGAGCGTGACCTCGAGCCCTTCGGGCAACTGGAAGACCGAAGCGGGCAAAGAGCCGCCCTCCGACGGGACGTAGGGAGCGAGCGGAGCCTTGTCGGCAGCCAGCGCGGACTGGGATGAGGCGACCAGGGAGGCCGCAGCAAGAAGGATGAAGGCGGAGCGGGGCATGACGGGGAGACTGTTTCTACACCCCGGAAGACCGCAAGTTCCAGCCTATCTTTATTTAAGCCTACCCCTGCCCTCCGGGCTTAAGACCACCACTCCTTGAGGGTGGAGAAGTCCTTGCGGGTGGCGTCCATGGCGACCTTCAAGGCGCCCTGATCCGTGACCTTACCCTTAAGGTATTCGACATGGAGGCAGACCGGGCCGGCGTAGCCGGACTTACGGAGAAGGGTTACGGAGTCCTTGCCGACCCTGCCCTCGGAGAGGGGGCAACCTTCGGCCACCCTCCCCTGCCAGGTGAAGTTCTTGAAGTAGACCATCGAGATATGGTCCCGGGCGAGGGCCAGATGGTTCGGCCAAGAGAGTCCGCCTTCGACCATCGCGTGGAAGAAATCGAAATTCCAGGAAAGTTCCTCGGGGCGATAGTCCTTCATCAAGGTCGCCATGTCCCAGACGGCGGCCCCGACATACTTCGGTCCGGAGTGATTCTGGTAGCTCGGCAGGATCCGGATCTCGCGGCTGAGCGCGACCAGGTCGCGCAGCTGCGGACGGATCTCATCCAGTTCGGCCCAGAGGGGCTGCTTGCCGGAATACGCATACCACTTCATCCGGTAGCTCGGGATGCCGAGCGCGCGGGCGGTGCGCAGGACCTTCTCCGTCCGGTCGGCAGCGTTGACCGCGTTGATGTCGGTCGTCATCAGCGTGATCTTCACGCCGCACTTCTTGAACGCTTCGACGAGTTTTGGCAGGTCTTCTTCGACGCGTGCCGGCTCGACATGTCCGCC
>CANHZL010000012.1 GCA_947465345.1 Opitutia bacterium
CCTTGCCCGGCTCATCGCACGTCGCCTTGCGAACGGCGGCCATGGCAATGGCCGCCCTACCTGTGCCTTGCCTACCCCGACCCCTGGCCCTACCCCTATCCCTGCTTCGCACCCGCCATGTCCTGGACCCTCTATCGCCACTACAAGGGCAACCATTACCTCCGGCTCGGGGTGGCCGCGCATTCCGAGGATCTTTCGCCGCAGGTGGTCTATCGCTGCCTGTATGATAATCCCGCGGCGCGCACGTGGGTCCGCCCGCAGCCGATGTTCGAAGGCGTGATCGAAGACGGACGTCAGCGTTTCACGCCTGTGGGCCGGCTGCGTCTCGTGCAATCCGAAGACCTGCGCGCCGTCCTCACCTTCGGCTTCGATGCGTGGAAGCAAGGGAAGACCTTTGATCAATACTGCGCCGATAAGGATCAGGATCCAAACCATGTCCGCGGTACGCGTTACCTGCTCGAGGATGCTTCCGGCCAGCCCGTCTCCGCCCTGAACGTCCTGCGCTTCCGCGAAAGCCTCGTCGGCCTCGCCTCCGTCGCGACCTCGCCGGAAAACCGCGGCAAGGGCTACGCCTCGCGGCTGCTCCGCGCCGTGATGGAGCTCCATCGCTTCGCCCAGCTCGATACGCGCTTCCTGCTCTTCTCCGAGGTCAAGCCGGCCATCTACGAACGCCACGGCTTCCGCGTGCTACCGGCGGAGCACCAGCGCTTCCCTAAGGCTCTCGCCATGGCCACGGGCGACACGCCGCTGTCCGAGGCCGAGGCCGAGTTCCTGAAGGCCTATTTCTAGACCAGCGACTTACTTCTTCGCCGGCGTAGCCAAGGCGACCTTCGCGAGCCATTCCGCGACCTTGGGGTGTTCGGTTTCGGCGAAAGCGTGGCCGACGCCGGCCATCTCGCTGCCGACGACCGTCGCGCCCTTGGCCTTGAGGGCCTTGGGGAGCTGGCTGGTGGCGGGCTTGTTCGAGCCTTTCTCGGAGCCCCAGCAGGCGTAGGCGAACTTGCCCTTAAGGTCGGGGAGATTGCCCTTCGAGGAATAGGCGGTGCCGCCGCCGTCGGCGAAGACGAAGATGCCGAAATAGTCGGTGAGCTTCGGGCCGCTGCTCAGGCGCAGCATGCCGTCGATGGCGTGGCCGCCATTGCTGAAGCCGGCGATGATCGAGCGGGACTTGTCGATGTTCGGGATGACCTTGGCGATCTCCTCGAGCATGAAGCGCTGGTAGGCCCAGACCTTGGCGTAATCGCCGACCATGTTCGCTTGGGCGGGATTGTTCGCGCCCTTGGGGTAGGGGAGCCCGACGAGGATGAAAGCGCCTTCCGGCAGGAACGCGCTGCTCGGACTATTGCCGCCTTCGCCGCCGCCAAGCCAGGCCACCAGAGGATATTTCTTCCCCGGCTCGAAGCCGGCGGGGAGTTTCACGTTGCAGGCGGCGAGCGCGCCGTGGCGATCCACGGTCAGCTCCGGGAAGTCGAACTTCAGCGAAGCGCCCGGCGCGACCAGTGCCTTGAGGTCGGCTCGAGGCACGGCTTTCTCCGCCGGGGCTGCGGCCCTGCCTTCGGCCTTCGCCGTAGCCTTCGCTTCCCCCTTGGAGGCAGGCTTATCCGCTGCGATCAGCGAGGCGGAAGTCGCGAGCAGGAGGAAGAAGCGGACGAGGCTCATGGGAAGTCTTAGCGGAACGATTTCTGACGCCAGGCGGCGTCGGCTTCGCGGTCGGTCCGGAATTCGATGACGCGCACGCCTTTGCCGCGGATCTCGAGGAGGCGGCGTAGGTCGTTCCAACCGTCGGCGAGGTCATGGCGTACTTTGTGCGCGGCGCAGAGCTTCCCGAGGTCGGCCGCCTGCGGCGTACCCCAGAGTTGTTCGAAGCGGGCGCTCTTCGCGACGGCGAGGTGATTGAAGATGCCGCCGCCCTGGTTGTTGATCACGACGACCGTGAGGTCGCCGCGGTGGCCGTAGGCGGAGAGCAGGGCGTTGCTGTCGTGCAGGAAAGTCAGGTCTCCGCAGAGGAGCACCGTGCGCTTGCCGTCGAGCGACGCGCCGAGCGCAGTCGAGACGGTGCCGTCGATACCATTGGCGCCGCGGTTGGTGAGGATCTCAGGGCCCGGGCCGGGAGGGTGGTAGAACCACTCGACGTCGCGGATCGGCATGCTGCTTCCGACGAACAGCCGGTCGTCCGGGCCGAGAGCTTCATCGAGCAACGAAACGACGCGGCCTTCGAAGGGCCAGTCGACGTCCACGATGCGCGTGAGCTTCTTGGCGGCGGCTTTCTGCGCCGACTGCCAGGCCTTGCCGTAAGCGGAGGCTTTTGACGAAACCTTGTCGCCCGAGGGCACGAGCTGGCCGTCGAGGCGGCTCCAGCGCGAATGGGTGGGGTCGGTGTTCTCGCCGGCGCGGCCGAGCTGGATGACGGTGATATCGCCTTCCTTCAGCCAAGCGCGCAGGACCTTGCTGGTCGGGAGCGGGCCGACGAACACCGCGGCCTGCGGACGGAGCGACTTGGCGGCTTTGACGTCGCGCAGGATGAGGTCGTAGCCGGAGATCAGCGAAGCGTCGCCCGCGAGGTCGCCGCGGAGCGTGCCGGCGCCGTCGGCGAGGATCGGCCAGCCGGTGAGCTGCGAAAGTTCGCGGAGGGCAGCGGCGCTTTCGTCGCGGTCTTCGAAGGCATGCGGGCCGGCCACGATGACGCCGCGGTCCGTCTTCGGAAGCAGGCTGGCGACCGTGGCGGGCGTGAGGGTCGGACGGACGATGCCGCAGGGCGGGACCGCCGTGAAGGTCTCGAGATTAAGGCCAGCAGGCGCCTTGAAGCCCTTTTCATGGTCGGTGGGGGCGAGAGGGTCGCGGAAGGGCAGATTGAGGTGTACCGGGCCAGCCAGAGGGCCTTGGGAGCGCTGCCAGGCGTCGACCAGTAGCTGACGCCAGTGGCGGAGCAGGGTGAGGTCGGTCGAAGGCACGGCGGCCTCGGCGGCCAAGACGGGATATGCGCCATATATTCCGTTCTGGGTGATCGTCTGCCCCGAGTGACATTCGCGGAGTTCGGGCGGGCGATCGGCGGTCAGGACGAGCAGGGGCGTGGCTGCGAGGCGTGCTTCGACGACGGCGGGTAGGTAGTTGGCAGCCGCGGTACCGGAGGTGCAGAGCAGGGCGGCGGGGCGACCGGTGGCCTTGGCGAGGCCGAGGGCGATGAAGCCGGCCGAACGTTCGTCCAGCGCGACGGTCACCAGCAGGCCGGCGGATTCGGCGAAAGCATGGGCCAGCGGCGTCGAGCGCGAACCAGGCGAGATAACCACGTGCGTGAGGCCGAGCCGGCGGAGGGTGCGCACGCCAACGTCAGCCCAGAGGGCGTTCGTGTTTAGGTGCTTGGTCGCGCGAGCCATGACATCAGGCAATCCGTCAAGGGTGGGGCTGTCCAGCGTGGGCTTGGTTTTGGGTTTAAGCCCGGCCGATTAGCCCTATTATTTCCAGACAAATGGAGGTCTTCCTGCATCTGTTGCCCCTCGTCGGGTCCTTCGTGTTCGCCGGCTTACTGCTCCACGCGATCTTCTGGGGTATGACGTTCACCGTCGACGAAGCGTATACGCGCGTGCGCGTCTATGGTTGGACTGTGCGTAAGATAGCCCACAGCGATGTCGAGTGGGCAGTCCAGGATTGGTGCTTCTGGAATGAGCATTACACCAATACCGTGAACCCCAAGAAGATGATCCTGCTCCGTCGTCGCACCGGTGTGTTCAAAAATTTTCTCATCAGCCCGCCTTCGCCGTCGGAGTTCCTCAAGGAACTCGCGGCTAAGGGCGTGACGATCCGTTAAACCTTATGCGTCCACTCTTCGCTTTCTTCTGTTCCGCCGTCGCGCTGGTCGCCGCGGATCGGCCTGCTTTCTTCGCCATGGACACGGCGGCTCGTCTCGCGCCGACGGAATGCGCGCAGGTGCTGGCCGATCTGGGTTATGCGGGCTTGGGCGGCCGCCCGGCCACGGCCAAGGCGCATGCGACGTCTTTGCAGGCCAAGGGCCTCGTCTTCTACAACGGCTACCACGTCACGAACTTCGGGCATGGCCAGACGGAGCTACCGGCTGATCTCACCAAGGCGGTCGACGACCTCGCCGGCACGGGGGGCACGCTTTGGCTGGGTGTCAATCAGGTCGCTTATCCGGCTGGGGTCAGGGCTGGGCCTGAATACGGCGACACGATTGTCGTGCCTCAGCTCAAGCAGCTGCTGGCCTATGCGAAGCCGAAGGGCGTGAAGGTGTCCCTTTATCCTCATGCCGGTTTCTGGGCGGCGCAGTTCGAAGTCTGCCTCCGGGTCGCGAACAAGGTCGACGACCCCGCGCTTGGCGTGACGTTCAACCTTTGCCACTGGCTCAAAGTCGAGGGTTCGGAGCGCGACCCGTTGCCACTCATCAAGGAGTCTCTGCCGCGCCTGAACTTCGTCACCATCAACGGCGCCGACACCGGTGACACACGGAAGCTCGGCTGGGATAAACTCATCCAGCCGCTGGGCCGCGGGAATTATGACGTCGGTGCGTTCGTCGCGAAGACTCGCACCGCTGGTTATCGCGGCCCGTTTGGATTCCAGGGCTTCGGCATCAAGATGGACTCAAACGAACTCCTGAAGGAGACGATGGCAGGTTGGCAGAAGATGGTGAGGTAGGGCGGCCATTGCCATGGCCGCCGTTCGCCTAAGCCAGCACGCGGTGCTGCCCCTGCCTTGATTCATGCTATGTCGTGACGCGGTCCCGACCCTACCTGTTGAAGGTCGCCCAATAAAAAACCCCGGTTGCCCGGGGTTTTGTCTGCTGCCTGTCGTCAGGCTTATTTGTGGTCCTTGGCGTGCTCGGCGAGCGGGCTGTAGCCGAAGTCCTTCTTTAGGTCGCGCCAAGAGGCGTGGACGTGATTGGCGCCGTTCTGGAAGTTGGCGAACTCGAGGAGGAAGGTCGGGCCCTGGATGCTGTAGTAGTGAGGCTGGCCGGCTTCTGTGCCGCCGTTATAGCCGAAGAAGAGCTGGTCTTCCGGGGTCGCGGAGATGGCCGCCATTTCCTTAATGGCGAAGTCGGAGCGGGCGCGACCGACGTATTCCTTGATGATCGTGCCAGCCAGTTTCTTCTGCTCGGCGGTGAGGGCGGAGAAGGCGACGCCCTTGTGCTTGATGATGCCATCGGCCTTCGGCTTGTTGCCGGTGATGACGTCCTGCGGGGTTTTGCCAGGGATGATGCCGTCCTTGCGCTGTTCGGCGGTGAGGGACTTGGCGAGTTCGCGACCGGCGGCGTCTTCTGCATCAAGGAGTTCGAAGCCGACGAGGCCGGGCATGGTGTCGCCTACGTGGGCGGTGTCGGACTTCACCTGGCCGGGATTCGTGCCGAGGAAGGAAGGCGTCGAGCTGACAAGCACACCGTCAACGATGGTGAAGTTCTGCGAGCAGTGGTGGCCTTCCCAGCGGAAGCCCCAGGTGCCATGCGCGTCGGGCTTACCGAAGATCGACACGAAGTAGTTCTCGGCGTCGCGCTTGTTGGCACCCTTGCCTTCCTCGATGAGGAAGAGGAGGTACTCAAGGGCCATGACGGATTCGACCTTCATGTGGCCGCGCTGGCTGAGGGAGACGGAGAGGAGGGCCTGGGCGAAGTGGCGCTGGCCGGGATTCATTTCCTTGATCGGCAGGCCGAGGCGCACGGCGGGGACGAAGATCCAGTGGGTGCGTTCGGCGCCGTCGAATTCAAAGGTCGCCTTGGCGCGCTGGGCGTCATTGAGCGAGCCGAGGAAGGCGTTGGCGGATTTAGCCATTTCTTCGCCGGCAGTATGGCCGAAGGCGGCGGGGACGGCGGCGGCCAGGAGGGCAAGCACGCTCAGGAGACGGGTGAGGGAACGCATGGGGGTGTCAGGTAAGGACAGGGGTGTAAGGGAAGGGTTCCCTGAGAGCCAGAAGGGAATGACGACGAAGTCGCCATTCCGTGCAAAAGTGATAAAACAGGCCTCTTAGTAGCCTGTGTTGATGGGCCTCGGTTTGGGCCACGTTTGCACTTTTGCACAGCGCAACGCGCGATTTGCACTTTTGCACGCGAAGCCTTGGGCTTCGCGCTCAGGCGCTCTCTGCCTCGCTCAGCTTCTGCGCGGCCTGTTCCCAGGCGGCGGTGGCGGCTTGGAGGGCATTAATCGTATCTCGGAGGCGGGCGTTCAATTGCGGGAGATTGACGCCACCGGTGTATGTGGCCGGGTCGGCGAGTTCGGCGGTGATCTGCGCCTGCTTGGCTTCCAGTTCCGAGACCTGCTGTTCGCACTTAGTGACATCGGCTTTCAGCTTGCGGATATCCGCAGCGGAGGGTTTCACGGGGGCCTTCGGCTTTTCTGCCTTTGGCGCTTCATCCTGTTTCGGACGGGCGTCGGTGAAGCCGGCGGTCAGCGCGGCGCGCTCGTTGCCGGACTTAGATTTCTCGAGGTAGTAGGCGTAGTCGCCGGCGTACTGCGTCAGGCGTCCGGAGTGCACGTGCAGGACGGTCTTGGCAATCTCGCGGATGAAGTGGACGTCGTGACTCACGAAGTAGAGCGTGCCTTCGTAAGTCTTCAGGGCGGCGATGAGCGCGTCGATCGACATGATGTCGAGGTGCGTCGTCGGTTCGTCCATGAGCAGGAAGTTGGGCGGATTGATCATCAGCTTCACTAGGGCGAGACGGGATTTCTCTCCGCCCGAAAGGACCGAGACGCGCTTGTTCACGTCGTCTTTACGGAAGAGGAACGTGCCGAGCATGCCGCGGGCCTGTTGTTCAGTGAGGCCGTTCTCCGTGGTGCGGAGTTCCATGACGTTCTCGAGGACGGTCAGCTTCGGGTTGAGGTTGTCGACGCGGTTCTGGGCGAAGTAACCGGTGATGACGTTGCCGCCTTCCTCGCGCACACCCCCATTAATCGGGATGACGCCGGCGAGGATCTTGAGGAGGGTCGATTTACCCGCGCCGTTGGGGCCGACGAGCACCGTGCGCTGACCGCGTTCACACTCGAAATTCAGGTCTTTATAGACGACGTGGTCGCCGTACGACTGCTGCACATGCTCCAGCTTCATGACCTTGAGGCCAGAGCGCGGAGGCTGCGGGAAACGGAACTGAATCTTCTTCAGGTCGTCCTCAGGCTCATCAATCGCGGCCTCTTCGAGGCGGGCAATCTGCTTCTCCTTGGACTTCGCACGGGAAGCCATCGAAGCCTTGGCACCGAAGCGGTCGACGAAGGTCTGGAGGTGGGCGATTTCGCGCTGCTGGTTCTTGAACATCGCCTGTTGGCGATCTTTACGGGCCACGCGTTCAAGGATGAAGTCGTCGTAGTTACCGGAGTACTCGTGCAGACGCTGGCCGCGCAGTTCGATGGTGCCGGTGCAGAGTGCGTTGAGGAAGGCACGGTCGTGTGAGATCACCACGAGGCCTCCCGGATAGCGCGTGAGGTAATCCTGGAACCAGAGCAGGGCTTCGAGGTCGAGGTGATTCGTCGGTTCGTCGAGCAGCAGGAGCGTCGGTTCGCTGACGAGCAGACGGGCGAGGTGCGCGCGCATGACCCAGCCACCAGAAAAGGTCTTGGCGACTTTGTCGTGGTCGGTCTCGCGGAAACCGAGGCCTGCGAGTATCTTCTTTGCGCGGGGCTCGAGCGTATAGTCGATGTCCCAGTCATCGTCGTTTTCGGGCTCAAGTTTGCCGCCGCTCGTCGCAATCTGGAGAATCGTCTCGTCTCCGGCTGGCGCGCTTTCCTGGGGCAGGAAGCCGAAGTTCGCTCCGCGTTCCCATTCGATGAGGCCTTCATCCGGGTTGTCCTTGCCGAGGATGATGTTGAAAAGGGTCGATTTGCCCGCGCCGTTGGCGCCGACGAGCCCGAGCCGGTCCGTCCGGGCAATATTCAGCGAGACCTCCGCGAACAAGGTGCGGGGCCCGTAGGACTTGGAAATATTGGCAATCGTCAGCATCGAAGGGGCGTTAAAGAGGCGGGAAGGCGGAAGGGCAAGAGAAAGGGCTGGGGGAGGGCTAGGGCTGGGGCTAGAAGCGGGAAGGGCTGACCACCCCTGGTCAGCCGTTTCATGGGTAGGGCGGCCATTGCCATGGCCGCCGTTCGCAGCGGCACGTGCCATGAGCCGGGCATGATTACCGACCATTCCAAGCGTCCGTCCGCCCACGGACGTGATGGCAATCACGTCCCTACCTAAGGCCTTAGCTGATTATCCGGTTTCCCTTTGCTGCTTTGCCTAACCGCTAACCGCCAACCGCTACCACCTTACATGGGTAGGGCGGCCATTGCCATGGCCGCCGTTCGCAGCGGCACGTGCCATGAGCCGGGCATGATTACCGACCATTCCAAGCTCCGTCCGCCCACGGACGTGATGGCAATCACGTCCCTACCTAAGCCAATCAAACCTATCCCGACCCCTGCCCCTACCCCTGTGGAGCTAAGGCGGGCTTCGCCCGCCTTAGCTCCACTTGAGCTTACTGCGCAGGACGTCGAAATGGGTGAGCGATTTTGGACGCAGGAGGGCGAGCTGGACCTTGGCGGTGCGGATGATGAGGGGGAGTCGGCTCTGGGCCTCGAGGGTCTCGCGGCCGTCGACCGAGAGGCCGAGCAGGGCGCTGTCTTCGCTGCGGATCTCGAGCTCGGTCTCGCCGTCGAAGATCACCGAGCGATTCGAGAGGGTATGCGCGCAAATCGGTGTCAGGACGATCACCGAGGCGGCGGGATCGACGAGCGGGCCGCCGGCGGCGAGGTTATAGGCCGAGGTTCCGGTGGGAGAGGCGAGGATGAGGCCGTCGGCACGGTATTCGTTCACGCGGGCGCCATCAGCGAGCACGGCGAAGCGACCCATACGGAAGACGTCGCGCGTCTTGATCACGAGGTCGTTCAACGCCAGGGCGAAGCTGCCGTCGGCGAAGCGGATTTCGAGGAGCGCGCGTTTCTCGACGCGAAAGTCGCCGGAAAGAATGGATTGGAGCGAGGCGCCGACGTCTTCGCTCGGGTAGGCGGCGAGGAAGCCTAGCTTGCCGCGGTTGATGCCGAAGAGCGGGACGCCTTCGAGCGCAGCGGCCTCGGCCACGCCGAGGAAGGTACCGTCGCCGCCGACCACGCCGCACGCGTCGGCACCCTTGAGGGTGGCGCAGCTGATCGGCCAGCCGTCCGCGACCGTGAGGGTCACGCCGGCTTTCTGGGTGGCGTCCTGGACCGCGCGCACAATGTCATCCACACCGGGCTTGGTGCGGTTGACGACGAGCGTGAGGCGGCGGATGGCCATGAATGACGACTAGACGTCCTTCAGGGAAGGGCAAGGACAAGCCGGGGCTGCCGGCCTATAAAACCCTTATTTCGTGGCCTTTTGAGGCGGCGGCGTGAGGAAAGCCATTCGGTAGGCGAGGCTGACCTCGAAGCGCTTGCCGCCGAGGGCGACGACGTCGACGGACTGGGCGAGGCTGGCGAGCTCCAGGGTCCACTGTCCTTCGGGCAGGTGCTTCTTGGCTTCTTCGAAATCGTTTTTGATCTGATCCAGCAGTTCGTTGCGATAGTCCTGGGGGTTCGTCAGCACGTACTCGGGATTACCGACGGCCAGCTTCTCGTCGTCGTTCTTCGCTTTCACGAGGTCTGCCGCTTTGCTGTGCAAGATTTCCAAGCCCTTGATTCCTTTGTCTGCTTCGGTGTGTAGTTCCCAGCGGGCGTTGGCGACATAGGTGACGTCGCCCTTGTCGGCGTCGTCGTCGCCGAAGAGTTTGCTGCCGCCGGTGGGACGCGAGACATAGGACTTGGCTTCGGCGTGGGCGAACTCCGCGGAGATCTCACGGAGTTCCCACCCCGGCTGATCCTTGAAGCGTTTCTCGAGCTCCTTGCGAATCGCGTCGATGCGTGCGTCAACCGCAGCGCGGTCCTTACCCTTGATGGAAATCGAGAGCGGAAGGGCGAGATGATCAGCGTCGACCTGCATGCGCACGTGGAGCTTAGACCCAATTCCGTGGTTCTTGCCGACCCGCGGGGCGCTATCGCTCTGGGCGGAAGTCGTCAGCGGGGTAAGTGCGAGCAGGGCGAGGAAGGCGATGAGGCGCATGGTACTGGGGAGATGTGATGAAGGATGGAGGATGAAGGAGGAATGATAAAGGAATATAGGGCTAGGGCTGGGGCCAGGGCTAGGAAAGAGGGCAGATGGCTGAATCGATGACAGAGGGCAGATGACAGAGGGCAGATGTCCCGCCACCCGCCACCTGGGGCTGTCACCTGCCACCCGAGGCGAAATCATGACACACAAAGGGAAACCGGAGACCGGATGATTGGCTGGGGTTTCATATGTCCGTAGCCAACTACCCGGTCTCCGGTTTCCCTTTGCTGATTAGCCTAACCGCTAACCGCCAACCGCTACCACCTTACATGGGTAGGGCGGCCATTGCCATGGCCGCCGTTCGCAGCGGCGCGTGCCCTGAGCCGGGCAGGATGATTGACCTTATGATGTCCGTCCGCCCACGGACGCGACGCAGTCGCGCCCCTACCTATTCCTACCCCACACTACCCAAGGCCTCGGCGACCTTGGAGACGTCGGTGCCGCCACCCATCGCGGCGTCGGGCTTGCCGCCACCCTTGCCGCCCAGCTTGCCGCAGGCGTCAGTGACGATCTTGCCAGCGGCCTTACCCGCCTTGACGGCGTCCGGACCGCAGTTGGCCACAAGAGAGACCTTGTCGCCGAAGACGGCGGCGAGGACGACGACGGCGGCAGGACCGACCTTGCCGGCCACCTTGGCGCCGAGGTCGCGGAGATCGTTGGGCGTCTCGGCACTGACCTGCGCGATGACGTACTTCAGGCCCGCGCGATCGCTGGCCTTGGCGGCCAGGGCGTCGGCGAGCTGCGAGGATTCCTTGTCGCGGTAGACCTTGAGCTTCTTCTCGAGCAAGGAGCTCTGCTCCATGATCTGCTCGAGGCGCTTGGCGAGGTCGGTGACCGGGGTGTTGGTCGAGGAGGCGAGTGCCTTCAGGAGCTCGGCTTCGGACTTCGCGCGTTCGTAAGAGGCGAGGCCGGCGACGGCTTCGATGCGGCGGACACCCGCGGCGATGGCGTTTTCACCGACGATGCGGAAGAGCCCGATCTCGCCGGTGTGGCGGACGTGCGTACCCGCGCAGAGTTCCATCGACCAGCCGTTGAGCGAGGCGGCCTTGCCGCCGACCTGCACGACGCGCACGGCGTCGCCGTACTTATCGCCGAAGAATTGCATGATGTCCGGGCGGCCTTTGACGGAGGCGTAGGCGACTTCGCTCCACGTCACGGCGTCGTTGGCAAGGATGCGCTCGTTGACGAGCTTTTCGATGTCGGCCAGCTGGCCCGGCGTGAGCGCCGCGCCGTTGAAGTCGAAGGTGAGCTTCGTCGGATCGACCGCGGAGCCCTTCTGCGAGGCTTCCTTGGAGACGACCTCATGGAGCGCCCAGTGGAGGATGTGCGTGACCGTGTGGTGGCGCTGGATGGCGTCGCGGCGGGCTTGGTCGACGGCGATCTCAATCATCGCGCCGGTCTCCGGGGCGTCTTCGCCATCGAGGAAGTGGAGCCAGGTCTGGCCGGACTTCTGGGTGTCGGTGACGTGCCACTGGCGGCCGCCGAGGGTGATGATGGCGGCGTCGCCGACCTGGCCGCCCATCTCGGCGTAGCAGGGGGACTTATCGAGGATGACGGCGGAGCGGTCCTTGATCTTAGCGATCTGGGCGACCTTAGCCTGCGTGGTGAGGGCGTCGTAGCCGACGAAAGTGGTCGGGTGGTCTGAACCGATGTCGGAGAGCGTGATAATCTCCTTCTTCTGCGCGGCGCGGGCGCGGTTACGCTGTTCTTCCATCAGCTTTTCGAAGCCGGCGCCGTCGACGGTCAGGCCGCGCTCGCGGGCCATGAGCTGCGTGAGGTCGAGCGGGAAGCCCTGCTCGTCATAGAGACGGAAAGCGATGGCGCCCGAGATAGCCCCGCCGGCCTTGAGTTTGCTGGCTTCGTCTTCGAAGAGCGCGATGCCCTTGTCGAGGGTGCGGTTGAAGGACTCTTCTTCGATGCGGATGACGTCGGCTACCACCGTGCGGCGGGTGCGGATCTCCGGGAAGACGTCGCCCATCGTTTCGGCGAGCACGCCGACGAGCTGGTGGAAGAAGCCATTCTTTAGGCCGAGTGTGCGTCCGTAGCGGACGGCGCGGCGCAGGATGCGGCGGAGGACGTAGTTGCGGTCCGAGTTGCCGGGCTGGATGCCGTCGGCAATCGCGAAGGATAGCGTGCGGATGTGGTCGGCGATGACGCGGAAGGCTACGTCGTCCTTCTCCTGCTGCGTGTCGCCGATCGAGCCGGCGGCGGGCAGGGTGGAGCCGTACTTCTTGCCAGAGAGTTCCTCGAGGCGGCGGAAGAGCGGGCTGAAGACGTCGCTCTCGTAGTTGGAGATCACGCCGGAGAAGTCTTTGAAGTTCTTCGTGCATTGCATGATGCCAGCAACGCGTTCGAAGCCCATGCCGGTGTCGACGTGGCGGGCAGGGAGCGGGCTGAACGTGCCGTCAGGGTTGGCGTTGAACTGGATGAAGACCAGGTTCCAGATCTCCATGCAGCGGGCGTCGCTGCCGTTGACGAGCGTGCCCTTTGTATCGCCTTCCGGCGTGAGGTCGACGTGGAGTTCGGTGCAAGGACCGCAGGGGCCGGTCTCGCCCATCATCCAGAAATTATCTTTCTTATTCCCGTTCACGATGTGCACCTCGGGGTCGAGGCCGGCGGCGCGGAACTTCTCGGCCCAGACGTCCCAGGCTTCCTGGTCGAAATCGGACGGGTCGCCCTTGGACTTGTCGGGCTTGTAGACAGTGGCGTAGAGGCGGTGCTTCGGGAACTTCCAGACCTCGGTGATGAGCTCCCAGGCGTAGTCGATGGCCTCGCGCTTGAAGTAGTCGCCGAAGGACCAGTTGCCCAGCATCTCGAAGAACGTGTGGTGGTAGGTGTCCAGGCCGACGTCTTCGAGGTCGTTGTGCTTACCGCCGGCGCGGATGCACTTCTGGGTGTCGGCGGCGCGGCCGGGGGTGTACGGGCACTTCGTCTGGCCGAGGAAGATGGGGACGAACTGGTTCATCCCGGCGTTGGTGAAGAGCAGGTTGGGGGAGTCCGGCATCAGGCTCGACGACTGGACGATCGAGTGCTGCTTCGATTTGAAGAAATCGAGGAAGGATTGGCGGACTTGGGCGGAGGTCATGGGACGGTAAAGGGGACGAGGGAAGGGGTCTTTTTAAGCCCTTGTCGGGTCAAAAGGGAAGGGAAATGAAGGGTGGAAGCGGTTGGCGGTCAGCGGTTGGCGGATGGGCTGATACCAGATTCAAAGGGAGACCGGAAACCGGGAAGGATGCTGCGGCCATAAAAGGCCCATGCCAATCATCCGGTCTCCCTTTGCTGTTTCACCTATCCGCTAACCGCCAACCGCTACCACCCGACATGGGTAGGGCGGCCATTGCCATGGCCGCCGTTCGAGTCCGCACGCGCGGATCACCGGGCAGACTGCTCGACCCTATAACCTCCCTCCGCCCACGGACGTGATGGCAATCACGTCCCTACCCGATGCAGGCGTAAGGACTCATCCATCCAGTCCTCCATGCAGTCCTCAACGCAGTCCTCAATTCAGTCCTCTGCCATCTGTCATCGACTCAGTCCTCCCCAGTCGCCCCGCGACCGCTCACTCCCCTGCGGCGATCAGCTCCGCGTGGAGTTGGAAGAGTGCGTGGGCGCTGCCGGCGTAGAACAGCGAGAGGCGCTCGATGAGCTTGGTGTCATGCCAAGAGACCACGTTGGCCTTGAAGGTCAGGCGGGCTTCACCGAGGCCGTCGCGTCGGCGATGGGAGAGTTCCTGGGAGAAGTGTAGCGTCGATGGGAGCTTCTTGGCGTAACGCTTCTGGTCCGAGAGAAAGGCTGCGATCGCTCCCAATTCGGACTGAGCGTCGAGCGTGAGTGTCACCGTTGCCTCGCCAGGGACGTCGCCTTCGCGCGGCTGGTAGAAGAGGCGGACGACCGCGGTCGAGCCTTTCAGCGAGGCGCGGGCGTTGAAATCGTCCCGCGCGGTCAGGCGATAGGCCGGGTCATGCTTTTTGAGGTGGTCGGCGACGGCCTTCCAGAGGGCGGGTCTCATGCCCCTACTCTTGCTAATCTCGTGCCAGAGGCAAGCGGACCGCTCGTCATAGCCTGCCGAGTTATTGACAGGCACGAAAAAGGGCGTGCCGATTGGCACGCCCTTTGCGGTGAGGTCGCTTCGCGACTTACTTCTTGGCCGGGGTGCCGAGCGGGTGCTGTTTGAGCACTTCCTCGACGGTGTAAGGCGCGTTGTTCTTATCCTTGATCTCGGCGCGGACCTTCTTGACCTGGGCGGCCTTGACGGGCGGCAGGTTATTGCCGAAGGACTGGCGAACGTAGGTGAGCACAGCGGCGACGTCGTCGTCGTTCATGAGCTGGCCGAGGCCGGTCATCGCTGGCTGACCGGTGGCGATGTCGCCGTAGGTCTTACCGTCGATCGTCTGCGTGCCGTAGAGGCCATTGAGGACGATCTTGATGGAGCGGTCAGCGTCGCCTTCGAGCCAGCCGTTGGACGGGTAGCCCGGGGTGCGGCTGAGGGGAGGGTAAGCGCCGCGGACGGCCTTGCCGGGTTCCTTGGGCATCTCGGCGCCACGGCCATCGGCCTGGTGGCAGGTCACGCAATGGGCTTCGCGGAAGTAGACTTCCTTACCCTTGTCGTAGAGCTTCTTGTCGGCGGCGGAGAGCTTCTTGTCCGTCGGGCCGTAGGAGGCTTCCTTCGGGTCAGCGAAGTCCTTGAGGTTGAGCTTGTCCTTACCTTCAGGGAGGGAGGCGAGCTGCTTAACGGTCTCGCGGAGACAGTAGGCAATCGTCGGGTCCTTCGCACCCTTGAGGGAGGAGGCGGCCGCGATGGCGCGTTCGGTGTCCTTGCCGTTGAAGAAGCTGAGGCCACGGACGCCTTCGAGCTGGACGCGGAGGTTAGCGTCCTTGACGGCGTTCTCCATGATCGCGAGCGCGTCCGGGATGCGGTCACGCTGGTAGATGGCGACGCGGACGGCTTGGGCGCGAGCGCGGGGCTCGGGGGACTTTAGCAACTGGCCGAGGAGCTCGAGGTTGACGGCGTTATGCCACTGGTGGACCCAGAGGGCTTCGAGCAGGTGGTGGGCGTCTTCGACCTTGTTTGCATCGAACTGCTTGGCCCACTTCTGGGTGGCGGCGATGACCTTCGCGGAGTCGTGCTTATGCAGCTCAATCTTGGCGCGCTGGCGGACGTTGTCTTCGTGCTCGGTGAGGAGCGCGAGGAGGTTCTCGACCGACTCGCCGTCGACCTTCTTCGGCGTGAGCAGCGGGCGGGAAGGGTAGGTGAGACGGTACAGGCGACCGTGCTGGTGGTCGCGGTTCGGATCGCGCAGGTGGTGCTGGAGGTGGCCGATGAGCATCTGGGACCAGTCCATGACGTAGAGCGAGCCATCCGGGGCGACGGCGACGCCGGAGGGGCGGAAGTTTCCGGCCTTCTCCTTGTCGGTCTCAATCAGGTTCGGCAGGATGGTCTCTCCCTTGAGGCTGGAACCGTCTTCGGTGAACTTCGCGCGGAAGATACCCTGAACGGTGATCACGTTCGTGTTAAGGAACACGCCTTGCCAGTCGTCGGGGAAGTGGCGGCTGCTGAGGATGGCGGTGCCAGGGCAGGGGCGTGACGGGCGCTTCCACATCTCGGCGTAGCGACCGTGGGAGCCGCTGTCGAGGTGGCCAGAGAAGCCCGGGCCGAAGTAGTTGGCGTTACCAGTGGCGTCGGTGATGATGTCGTTGCCCCAGTAATCGAAGACGCGGCCGTGCGGGTTGGCGAAGCCGTAGGGCACGTGGCGGTACAGCTTGCTGGTCTGCGGTTCGAAGCGGTAGATGGCGCCGTTGGTGTTGCGCAGCACGCCGTTGAAGGTCTCGACCTGGGTGCGGTGGAATACGCCGTCGGAGAGGTAGAGGGCGCCTCCTGGTTCATAGCAGATGGAGTTCGTCTCGTGGTGCGAGTCGGCGGCGTCCATGCCGGTGAGCAGGCGTTCCTTCCAGTCGGCCTTGCCGTCGCCGTCGGTGTCGCGGACGAACCAGATGTCAGGCGACTGAATCAGGATGACGCCATCCTTGTAGAACTGGAAGCCGGTCGGGCAGTTGAGGCCGTCGAGGAAGGTGGTCGACTTGAGGACCTTGCCGGTCTTCGGATCGAGGTCCAGGACGATGAGCTTGTCGAAGACCTTAGTCGTCGGGCTGGTCTCAGGGTAAGTCGGCCAGCAGGCGATCCAGAGGCGGCCCTTGGTGTCGAAGTTCATCTGCACCGGGTTGATCAGTTCAGGAATGGTGGTCTCGTCGGCCACGAACTCGACCTTCACGCCTTCGGGCGTGGTGAGGTGCTTGAGCTGTTCTTCGCCGCTGAGGTAAGGGACGGGCTGCTTACGGTTCGGCGGGACGGGAATCTCGGCCTTGAGATTGTCGTGCTTCACTTCGACGGTCTTTCCCTGAGCGGCGGCCCAGATACCCTTGTCGTGATTGGCGGTCTTGAGATCGCGGTTGGCGAGCTCGGCGCCGAGCACGGTCGCGTTGTCGATGCCCTCATACTTGATGCGCGAGCGCTGGCCGAAGATATTGAACTGGTCGACGGTGCGGTAGCGGTGGTGCCACTGAATGCTCTTCTCGTTGACCTGGGCGCGGACCTTCTCGTCCACCGTGCCAGCGGCCTTGCCGAAGACGGACTGGAACTGGACCGGGGCTAGGGCGGCGTCGCCCGCGACGTTAAGGTGAATGCCGTTGATGGTGAGCGGGGACTGGGCGGCCGCAAAGACCTGCTGGGAAGAAGCGAAGAGGTCGACGAACTGGACGCCGTTGGCCTTGGCAACGTCAGCCATAGCGCCGGTGTAGAGCGCGAGGTTCTTGTTGTTCTCGGCGACGAGCTTGGCGTCGAAGTGGGCGGACTTCAGGTCTTCGTGTGCGATCGGAGAGAAGAGGACGACGCGGACCTTGCCCTTGCCGTAGTCGGCCGCGAGGGTCTTCTTGAGCCAGGTGTCGAGGTTGGTCTTAAAGGTATCGAGACCAGCCTGGCCAGCGAAGGACTCATTGAAGCCCCAATAGGCGAAGATCACATTCGCATGGAAGTGAGCGCCGGCATGGTAGGTCACCTCGGTCTTGCCGACCATGGTGGTCAGGGCGCCGGGCTTCATGTTGAGGAAGTAGTCGAGCTCGGCGACCTCGTCGGAGCGGTGCGGCTTGATGCCGACTTCGTCGCCGGAGAAACCGAGGTTGCGGACCACGAGATTGTGTTCCGGGAAGGCCTGATGGATCAGGGCCTCAAAGTTGCCGTGGTGCTGCTGCCGGTCGGCGAGGCCGCTGCCGACGAAGGCGATGTTGTCACCCTTTTCGAGGGTGAGGGGTTGGGCCGAGACGGAGGCGACTCCGAGCAGGGCTAACAGGAGGGTGGACAGCTTGCGCATAGGTTGGTGGTTTTGGTAAAAAGGGGAAGGCCATGCGGGGAGGCATGGTCGAGGCGGGGAGAGGAAAACTTGTCGCTCTTACAACAACCTGCCAAGGGGAATGTTCCTCGGGTGGCCGGCATTTGACCTTCAAATTCGCTCAAATGCGGCCGATAGGGGTAGGGGCAGGGGGAGGGGTGGGCGGAAGAGGACTGAGTTGATGACTGCATAGAGGACTGAGTGGAGGGCTGAATGGATGATGCTCCGCCACCTGCTACCTGGGGCCGCCACCCGCCACCCGAAGCGTGCCTTGGGTAGGGACGTGATTGCCATCACGTCCGTGGGCGGAGGGAGGTTATAGGGTCGAGCAGTCTACCTGGTGATCCGCGCGTGCGGACTCGAACGGCGGCCATGGCAATGGCCGCCCTACCCAATGCAGCGGTTGGCGGATAGAATAAGCCAAAAACAGAAACCGGAGACTGGGTGATTGGCTGGGATGTCTTATGCTCGCAGCCAACTTTCCGGTTTCCGGTCTCCCTCTGCTTGTTTGGTTTGCCCAACCGCCAGCCGCTAACCGCCAACCGCTAATACCTTTCTCATCACTGCCCCAACGGCTTCGACAGATCGAACTCAGCTTTGGTGGTCCAGCGTTGCTTGTAGCCTGCGGGGGCTTCGACGCGGGTGCGGAAGATGACGGTGTTGTCGAGGTCGAGGTCTTCCGACCAGATAAACTTCGCGCCGACGAAGCTTTCCCTGGCCTTGGTGAAGGACTCCTTGGGGTTCACGCGCTCCTCGGTGAATTCGGTCGCGTTAGCCCATTTGCTGTCGTCGAAGTCGACCGCGAACCAGTCGGCGGGTACGGGCGTGTGTACGACCTTGGGATTCTTCACGTCGCCGTTGAGCGGGCCTTTGAAGAAGTTCTTCGCCTTCCACTTCGCGTTGGTGACGGTGCCGTCGGAGAATTTCACGATCAGGCCAGCGTCGCCGATGTGGTCGCCGTATTCCAGGCCGGTCTTGGGGTCGGCGTTGTCGCGCCCCATAATCGCGATCGTCATCGGGTACTCCGGCAGGATGTCGACGGAAACAACGTTGTGCGGCATGTAGTCGATCGGGTCGACGACGCGGAGCTTACCGTTGATATAGAGGATGAACCAGTTGTCGGCGTAGACGTTGAGTTTGATGGTGTCTTCCATTGAGGGCTTCACCATGCCGGGCTTGTCGCCCTTCTTGCCTTTCCCCTTCTTGCCCTTGCCTTCGCCGCCAGGGGGCGGGCCAGTCTCATTCGCCGCTTCACTGGTGACCTCGAGATCCGACGGCACGATGGCGCCGCCATCGCCGGGCGGAGGGCGTTTACCTTTCTCGCCTTTGCCTTTACCCTTTTCGCCACCCTTGCCTTTGCCGCCGCCCGGGCCGCGCTCATTCGGCGTATAGGTCTCGGTCTCCGTCGAGCCGTCGGCTTTCGAATAAACAAACGTCCAGGTCTTATCGTCGTTGAGGGTGTACTTCACGCTGAGGGCCTTGCCGTTGAGCGTGTAGTTGAGCGCGAACTTCTTGCCATCAGACGTGAAGTCCTTGATCAGCGCGCCGCGGAGCGGGCTCTGGGAATAGGCCGAGCCTTCGCGGCGGACGTGGCTTGCCGAAGGTTGCGGGTCGACCTGTCCATCGACTTCAGTCACTTCCCCGTGGAAGCCGCCGTTGATGTACGGATACTTCTTCTGGGCGTGGTAATGGTAGCCGAGTGGCTTGGTCTCATGGCCGCCGAAGGCGTCGAGCTTGCCGACCGCCGCGCCGTCCGGTTCGTTGTACCCGTAGATCGCGTAACCATCGAGGGCGACCGCGATGGGCTTGCCCTTGCCGAGCTCTTTCTCGAGGAAGACTGGAGCGTCATGGTAGTGGTAGTCGTCGGCTTTGCCGCAGTGTCCGCCCCAGTTGTCGAGTTCACCGAAGGCCTTCGCGTCGTCGCCACGGTTGTTGAGCGCGTTGAAGATCGGCACGCCGTTGGCGGCGAGCGCGATGGCACCGCGCATGAAGTGCGTCTTGGCGGACATGGGCTCCTTGGCCGGTACAGGCTTGAGCGGGATGCGCCAGGCGGTGGCGCCGGCATAGGTCTGCGGGATTGGCACCTGCTGCTGCCAGGACTTGATGCCGGCCATCATCGGGTGGTCGGGCAGTCCCTTGGCTTCCACGTAGAGGGTGGTGTCGTCCCAGCGGACGCTGACGTTTTTGGCGAACGCCTGGAACGGCGCGGCGATCAGCGGCGCGTTGCCGACGGCGGCGGCGAGATAAGTGCTGGTCAGCACGTACTTCGCGGCGGGCGTCACGACCGCGGGCGCTTCGGACGGCGTGCGGTACTGGTTGTCGACCGGCGGGAGGTGCGCCAACGCGGCGGTGTGGCAGCCGAGCACGGCGAGCAGGAAGGCGGTGGACGTGGGTCGCATGGCTTTGGGTGTGGCTACTATCATAACCGAAGCGACCTTAAGGGGACGTTAAGTCTCCCGTCTTAAGGCATCAGCCGCGGGCGACCAGGGCTTCCTCGATCCGCGCGAGGTCGTCCGGCTTGATGACAAACTTACCACCCGAGACGGTTTCCTTGATCTGGCCGGGCTTGCGGGCACCCACGATGGCGGCGGTCACGCGCGGTTGACGTAAGACCCAAGCGATGGCGAGTTCGGCGGAGTTGCGTCCGTAACGGTGGGCGATCTCGGCCAAGACCTTGGCGAGAGCGACGTTCTTCGAGAGAAGGGGTTCATTAAACTGCGGGTCCGCGCGGCGATGGTCATCGGCTGGGAGGGCGTCGGCCCATTCCTTCGTCACCTTGCCGCTGAGTAGGCCCTTCTGCATCGGGCTGTAGGAGACGATCCCGATGTCGTTGGCTTCACAGTAGGGCAGGAGCGCCGCCTCGATGCTCCGGTTTAGCATGCTGTAAGGTGGCTGCAGGAAGGTGACGCGGTGGATGGGCTGGATGCGCTCGAGCTGGGCAACGCTGAAATTACTGACCCCTGCGAAGCGGACCTTGCCCTCCTTGATGAGCTCGGCGACGGCGGACCAGCCTTCCTCGATGTCCTCGTCCGGCTGTGGCCAGTGGATCTGGTACATGTCGATGACGTCGATCTGGAGGCGGCGGAGGCTATCCTCGCACTCCTGCTTCACGCTCGCGCGCTTGAGGCGCGGAACGATCGTGCCGTCCGCTTCCCAGCAGCGTTCGCACTTCGTCGAGATGATCGGCTTAGTCTTCATCTCCTTCAGCGCGCGCCCGACGACTTCTTCGGAACGACCGAGGCCGTAGACCGCGGCGGTGTCGATCCAGTTGATGCCGACAGCCATGGCCTCGTGGATGGTGCGGATCGAAAGGGCGTCGTCCTGCGGCCCCCAGCCGAACTTCCAGTCGCCGCCGCCGATGGCCCAAGTACCCAGGCCGACGGGCGTGAGATGAAGCGGGGAGTTGCCGAGTTTACGGGTCTTCATGGCGTTGAGGGAATTGAAGGGAGAATTGAGGGCTGAATCGAGGACTGAGTTGAGGGCTGAATGGAGGGCTGAATGGATGTCTGCATCGATGACAGAGGACTGAATCGATGACGGAGGACTGAATGGAAACCCGCTACCCGCCACCTAAGGCTATATCGGGTAGGGTCGGGACCGCGTCACGACATAGTTGTAGCTCTGGGCTGTTCTTAGTTCTTGGTCCGTAGTTTTTGGTTATTTCAGGCCGCCGCCTTGGGTAGGGCGGCCATTGCCATGGCCGCCGTTCGCCTCAAGAGCTGCGCACCTCGATCGAGAAGCTACGCCGGATTCGGTCAACGGCGGGCACGCAGAGCCCGCCCTACCCAAGACAACAGCCAATCATCCGGTTTCCGGTCTCCCTTTGCTGTTACCTCAGTCTGCCTTGGGTAGGGCGGCCATTGCCATGGCCGCCGTTCGCCGAGGCACTTTGGATTAACCGGGCAGACTTTCTGACCATTCAAACGTCCGTCCGCCCACGGACGTGATGGCAATCACGTCCCTACCCAAACAAAAAAGGGGCCTAGGGGCCCCTTCATCATTTCAACTGTCCCTAGCCCTAGCTCTGTCCCTGGCCCTGTGAAGTCGGCGAGCTTGGCTCGCCGGACTTCACTGCACATCCTTCAGGAACTGCTGATACTGGGCTTCGGTCTGCTCCGCGGTGAGCTTGCCGGAGTGGATCAGGATGCGGAAACGGAAGGTCTCGGACTTACCGGCCTTGATCGTGAAGTTGAGCGTGGTCTTTCCCTTGGTGAATTCCTTGGCGCCGAACGGATTGGCGGCGAAGAGGCCGTAGCCACGGTTGTGCCAGTAGGTCGGGTAGGTGACGTTCTTCGGGTGGTCGAAGATGCCGATGCTGACGTCTTCGCCCTTCACGTTGCCGGAGAGGGTCATCCACTTGGCACGCGTGCTCCAGGATTCCTTTTCGCCGACTTTGCCTTCGCTGCTCAGGTAGACGCCGTTGACGCCGGTATTATCGAGCTTGGCGACGGCGGTGGGCTTGCCGGAGGCGTCGGTGAAGACTTCCTTCTTGGTGGAAGGTTCTTCGAGGGAGCGGGTCACGCGGATGGCGATGACGCCTTCCTTCGAGTCACGGAACACGGCGTCCTTGTCCTGGGCGGTGAGGGTGACGATACGGTCGATGATGCGCAGGTCCTTGGAAGCGCGGAAGACGAGTTGTTCGTCCTGCTGCAGCACCTTGGAGCCGTCGTGCATGATCCAATCGGAGGAGACTTCGAGCGTGGCCGAGCCGTTGCCGCTGTTGATCGACTTGATGCTCTTATGGCGCACGGCGCCGTAGGGGGTCTTGCTGTCGCGGGTGAAGCCTTCGGGCGGAGAGTTCCAGAAATCACAGCCGTTGATGTCTCCGTAGTTGAACCACGAGGAGATGTGGTGCGGGTGGTCGGTGCGTTCGCCGGCGACCTTTTCGAGCGGGAAACCGCGGGTGAAGATGTTGCCCTGCGAGGTGCGGAGCGGGGAGAGCAGGGGCTTCTTCTGGTTGGACCAGTAGACGTAGGAGGTGAAGGGCTGGCCGTCGACGAGGACGTCGACCTGCTGCTTGTCCTTCTGTTCGACGAGCTTCACTTCTTCGGCGACGGCGGCTTGGCCGAACGCGGCGAGGAGGGCGAGGAGGGCGAGGGGGTGCTTCATGGGTATGAGTTAGGACATACCCCAGCCCCAAAGGTTGCCAATCTGAAAGGGGCCAACTTAACCAAGGAACGGCGTTTGCGTATCAGGATTTCGGCTTCCTTAAGTCCGCCTCCGCCCTAATCGTGTCCGCACCCCGCCATGCGATTCCTCGCGCTCTTCTTCGTTTCCGCCTGCCTCGCCGCCCCGGCCCTCCCGCCTGGTCCGGCCGAACGCGTCGCGCCTTCCTCCTATAAGTCAGGCCAGACGGCGGCCGAGGCGATGAAGACGATGTCCCTTCCCGCAGGCTTCCAGCTCTCGCTCGTCGCCGGCGAGCCGAAGGTGGTTCAGCCGATTGCGATGTGCTTCGACGAACGCGGCCGCCTCTGGGTCGTGGAAGGGTTGTCCTATCCGAAGAAGCGCCCGGACGGCACCGGTCCCGATCGCATCCTGATTTTGGAAGACGTGAACAAGGACGGCTCCTATGCGAAGGTCACGGTCTTCAAGGAAGGACTCAATCTCGTCTCGGGCATCGAAGTTGGCCACGGCGGTGTCTGGGTCGGCGCGGCCCCGGAGTTCCTTTTCATTCCGAAGGATGCCAATGACCAGGCCGGCACCCCGGTGGTGCTGCTCGACGGTTGGGGCTTCCATGACACGCATGAGACGCTCAACAGCTTCGTCTGGGGGCCGGACGGCTGGCTCTACGGTAATCACGGCGTCTTCACCCACTCAGTCGTCGGTCGGCCCGGCACGCCCGAGGGGAAGCGCGTGAAGATCAACGCGGGCGTCTGGCGCTTCCATCCAACCCGTCACGTCTTCGAGGTCTTCGCCGAAGGTACGAGTAATCCATGGGGCCTCGACTACGATGCGCGCGGCGAATTCTTCAACACGGCCTGCGTCATCCCGCACCTCTATCATATCCTGCCCGGCGCCCGCTATCAGCGTCAGGCCGGCCAGCATTTCAATCCTTTCACCTACGACGACATCAAGACGATCGCTGACCACGCCCACTACGCGGGCTCGCGCATCCACCAGCCGACGGTTTCGAAGATCCCCGAGAGTACCGACAGCATCGGTGGCGGCCACGCCCACTCTGGGCTCGCCATCTACAATGGCGATAACTTCCCGGCCGCCTATCAGGGTATGCTCATCTTTGGTAATCTCCATGGGCATCGCCTCGTCTCCGATCAGGTCGTGCCCGAGGGCAGCGGCTACGCTGGTCATCACGGCAACGACTTCCTGCGCAGCAACGACGCCCACTTTATCCCGGTATCGCAACGCGTGGGCCCAGACGGCGCCCTGTACGTCAGCGACTGGACGGACAAGCAGGTCTGCCATAATGGAAACACCGAAATCTGGGACCGCACTAATGGCCGCATCTATCGCGTGAGCTACGGTAATCCGGTCTCCCGTGCCCGCGACCTCGCGACCTTGTCGGACCTCGAGCTAGTCGGCCTCGCGCTGGATGATGCCAACGAGTATTATGTCCGCCAGGCTCGTAAGGTGCTCGCCGAGCGCGGTCTTTCGGGTCGGACGATCGCCGCCGAAGCACGCGCCCAGCTCCGCACCACGCTGTCGGCCGCCGGCCCCGCCGTCCGTCGCCTGCGCGCCCTCTGGGTGCTGCAGTCCGCCAACCTTCTGGACGACGCCGTGCTGGCCGCCGCGCTGAACGACGCCGAGCCGGCGCTTCGTGCCTGGGCTGTCCGTCTGATCGCTCAGCAGTGGACTGCCGGCGTGCCGGCCTTGGCGAAGCTCGCTCGATCGGAATCATCGCCTGTCGTCCGTCGCGAACTCGCCTCCGCCCTATCCGTCCTGCCGCTCTCCGAGCGCGCTGCCATCGCCACCGCCTTGCTTGCCGTCGCGGATGACGCGAAAGACCACAATATCCCGCTGCTGCTTTGGTACGGTATCGAGCCGCTAGTCGGGGCGGATGCCGATCAGGGGCTCGCCCTCGCGGACGTCTCCAAAATCGAGGTGATCACGGATTATATTTACCGTCGTCTCGCCGGCGACGAGGTCGCTCGCGGCCGCGTGCTCGCTCTTGCCATTAAATCGTCCGACGCCCCTCGCCGTGCCAAGATTGTCAGCCGCGTCGTCGACGGCGTCCGCCAGGCGGGTGCCTTCCGGGCCCCGGCTGGTTGGCCGGAAATCGCCGCGTTGCTCCGCAAGGACGCCTCGCCGGAGGCGATCGCTAATATTAACGAACTCGACGCCCTCGCCGGCGACGAAGCCAGCCGCGCTTTCTATCGCGGTCATCTCGCCGACGAAAAGGCGCCGCTCCCGGCTCGCCAGCGTGCGCTCGCCGTGCTCGTCGCTGCGCGCGATCGCGCCGCCGCCCCAGTGATTCATAAGGTGTTCGCCGAGCAGACCCCGCCGTCCTTCCGCCGCGCGCTCATCCAGGCGCTTGCGACTGTCGGCGACGCCGCCTCGCCCGCCGTGCTACTCGCCCGTCTGGCAACTTTCACTCCGGAACAGTCGGCCGATGCGGTCGCCGCCCTCGCGGTTAACGCCGTCGGCGGCAAGGCGCTGCTCGCCGCCGTCGCCGCAGGCAAAGCCGAGAAGGCCTTACTTTCGCCGCTCGTCGTGCGCCAGTTGAAGTCACTCGGTGACAAGGAGCTCGACGCCCAGCTCACCGCGGTGGTCGGCGTGGTCAATGTGACGAAGGCCGACTTCGCCAAGAACAAGGCGAAGTACGAGGCGATGCTCAAACCCGAGTCCGTGCGCAAGGGTGACATCGCGGCCGGTCGCCAGCTCTTCACTTCGACCTGCGGCATCTGCCATACCTTCGGCTATATCGGCAATCAGGTCGGCCCCGGCCTCGCCGGCTCTAATATCGGCAAGCTCGACTACTTCCTCGAGAACGTGCTCAACCCCAACGGCGTCATCGGCAAGGATTACCAGCTCAACGTCTTTAAGCTAAAGAGTGGCGCAACCATGAGTGGGATTGTCCAGTTCGAGGACGCGCAATCGTTCCGCCTGGCGCTGCCAGGTGGAACGAAGTTCACCGTCGCGAAGAGCGAGGTCGAGAAGCGCGAGGTCCTGGCGATATCCCTCATGCCTGAAGGCCTGCTCGACGCGCTGACCAAGGAGCAGGTGATCAATCTCGTAGCTTACCTGCAGTTCCCCGACGGCTTCCCCACTGGCGCCCCCGGTGTCTGGCGTCTTGAGGGCGCGCTTGAAGGCGAAAGCCTCAAGGTGCTGTCCGTCACCGGCGGCAAGACCAGCAATCAGAAGATGTCTGGCTTCAAGGCGAGCCGCTGGAGTGGCGACGACCACGTCTGGTGGACCGGCGGCAAGGTTGGTGATACCCTGACGTTGGCTGTGCCGGTCGCGGTCAAGGGCGCCTATGAGGTGAAGTTCGTTTGTACCAAGGCCCATGATTACGGTGCCTTCGAACTCCGTCTCGACGGCAAGTTACTCGGTGCGGAAGGTTACGATTTCTACAACCCCGCCGAAGTGGTCACCACCGGCGAACTCAATGGCGGTCACCACGAGCTCGACGTCGGTGAGCATCGCCTCGAGATCAAAATTCTTGCGCCGAATCCCGCCGCCACGCCGAGGAATATGTTTGGGTTGGATTATCTGAAGCTGGAGAGGAAGTGAGCGGAGGACAGAGGACGGAGGACTGAATCGATGACAGAGGGCTGAATCGATGACTGCGTTGAGGACTGAATGGAGGGCTGAATGGATGAGTAAGCGGAGACGCTTCAGGTGGCGGGCGTTAAGCGATGCATCGGGTGGGGATGTGATGACATCACGTCCGTGGGCGGACGGACGTGGAATTGGTAAAGAGTCTGCCCGGTAAATCCAACGTGACGTGGCGAACGGCGGCCATGGCAATGGCCGCCCTACCTTAGGGCCGAGGGTATTGATTGTCTTGGGTAGGGCGGGCTCTGCGTGCCCGCCGTTGAGCCGATCGAGAGTCGAATCTCACATGGCTAACGGCGGCCATGGCAATGGCCACCCTACCTCATTGTGCGCGCGGTCAGAATCCCGCGCCTTTGACCTTCGTCTTCACGCGCAGGAGTCGATCCTTGGACGTGATGTAGAGGGTGTGGCCGTCATCGCCCCAGGCGAGGTTCGCCGTCGGCTGGCCGCAAAGGATGGAGCCGAGGTGCTTGCCTTCGGGAGTGACAATCAGGACGCCGCCCGGACCGGTGGTCCAGATATTACCCTGGGCGTCCAGCTTCAAGCCGTCGCAGGAACCGCCGCGGGTCTTGCTCTTCAGAGGTGCCGCGAGGAAGACATCGCGCAGGCCGGAGCCATCGAGGTTGCACACGGAGACGCGGGGATTCTTGCCGTCCGAGATCGCGAGGTAGAGGGATTTCTGGTCGAGGCTGAGGGCGATGCCGTTGGGCCACTGCACTTCCTTGGTCACAAGGGAAACCTTGCCGTCGGTCGATAGCTTATAGACGCCATGGTAGGCGACCTCGGTTTTTTCGCCCTTAGGAATACCGTAGGGCGGGTCGGTGAAGAAGACCGTTCCGTCCTTGGTCACGCAAAGGTCGTTGGGGCTATTGAAGCGGGCGCCGTCCTGATTCTTCGCCGCAAGAACCTGGAATTTACCATCACCGCCGAGGCGGGCGACGCGACGGGTGCCGTGCTGGCAAAGCAGCATGTTGCCCTGGGGGTCGACGGAGAGTCCATTCGAGCCTTGGTTCGCAGAAGGCGCGTCGGTGCCGCTGGGCTTGAGGAAGACGGAAGCCTTCGCATCGCCTTCGATCCACTGGTAGGCGACGTTGTTGGGCACGTCCGAGAAGACGATGCGTCCCTTATACCAGACGGGACCTTCGGACCACGAATAGCCTCCATTCGAGATGGTCTCGATCTTGGCGCCGCTGTCTAGGAGCGCATCCAAGGCAGGGTCGAGCTTCTCGATGGATTGCTGGGGGCCTTCGGCGGCGAAGGCGGTGACGAGGGAGAGGAAGAAGGCGGGGAGGAGCTTCATGGTTGAATGGGTAGGGTGGGGACCGAGCGGAGGCAAATCAAAGGTAGGGGTGATGGCGGTTGGCGGTTAGCGGTTGGGAACATCAGCAAGCAAGGGGAGACCGGTTGATTGGCTGATGTCTTGGGTAGGGCGGGCTCTGCGTGCCCGCCGTTGACCGAATCCGGCGTAGCTTCTCGATCAAGGTGCGCAGCTCTTGAGGCGAACGGCGGCCATGGCAATGGCCGCCCTACCCA
>CANHZL010000013.1 GCA_947465345.1 Opitutia bacterium
ACCTGGACTTCAGGGGAGCCGGTATCCTTGGCATCCTGCTGGTGCTTCTTGATGACTTCAGACTTATTGACGGACATGGTGGTGGTTAGTTTTGGGTTGATGATGGCCGACCTGGGAGAGATTCCCGAAAGCCCCGCCGAATGGCCGGGCTCTCCGTCTGGAATAGGCTTTCGCCTACCGACCAGCGTGAGAAGGGCTCCGCCCCTCTCCCTAACGAAGTTGACCCATGGAAATGACAATCCCCCACCCCCTTAGCAAGCAGGAATCCCCCGCCCTGACCACTTATTCACAAGCCCAAACGGCTCAGTTTTCGGCAAAAATGACGTCGTAGGCCAGACAGGCCGCCAAGAGTAAGGCGACCTGGGTCGGCTGGCCGGCGAACTCCGGCGCCAGCTCGAGGTGGTAGTTGTCCGCGGAGGTAAACAGCTCCTTCCCCAACCCTGCCCACTTCTTGTCCATGGTGCCGATGACGACCCCGGCCGAATCCTTGAGTTGGCGGGTCCAGCTGAAGACTCCGCCGCTGAACTCGCCGATAGGACGCTCATCGGCGTCTTCGAGCAGAATCTTACCCGACAGCGAGAAGAGCTTATTGCGAAGGGAACCCAGCTTGCGGCCTTGGGCATCGAAGATCGCAAGCTGCGAGGTAAGGAAGGACCATCCCTTCTCGAGGCGTAAGGCGACGGTTTGCTGATCGGCCTCCAGGACGACGATCTCGGTCGGCAGAATCTGCTTCTTCACCAAAAGGCGTAGCCATTTCAGCTTGGGCCTCTCTTGCGCCAAGCCGAGCGCCTGCCCGGAAACCGGATGGAGCAGGTCATAGGCGTCAGCGAACCGGAGTACGGCCACTTGTTCGCGAACGAAGAAGGCATTGTTTTGGAGGAGCATGCCGCATTCAAAACCTCCACCGGACTCGGGCAAGCGGGAAGCGGCCCGATTAGTCCGTTGACTCCCCTGCCCCGCCAGAGCGTCATAGCGGGCATGGAATCAGGCTCAGAAGACCAACCCCGCCTCACCGGTGCCGAACGCGGTAAACTGCGGAGCCTCGCCCAGACCCTCGACCCAAAGGTGTTCGTCGGCAAGGCTGGCGTGAACGCCGGCATCGCCAATCTCCTCGCTGAAGCCTTCCGCAACGCCGACTTGGTCAAGGTCCGCTTCACGGCCGAACGCGAGGAAATGGACAAGCAGGCCCAAGAACTGGCCAAGCTCACCGAAAGCGAAGTGATCGGCACCGTCGGCCGTACTGCCACATTCTTCAAGCTCGGCGCTGACGCCGAATAACCGATGGACGCCTCGCTGTTTCAGTCACGACACGAGGCATTCATCCAGCAGGCGGAATCTGCGCTGCGCAGCCTGACACCCGCCGCCACGGCTCGCCCCACCCGCCTGCATGGCGCCATGCGCTATTCCCTGGAAGCCGGGGGCAAGCGCCTCCGCCCGGTGCTCTGCCTCGCTTCGGCTAACGCCTTCTCAGCTCAAGCCGACGCCTCACACGCCGCGACGGCCTTGGAGTGCATCCACACCTATTCACTGATCCATGACGACCTGCCATGCATGGACAATTCCGACCTGCGCCGCGGACGTCCCTCTTGTCATAAGGCCCACGACGAAGCCACCGCCCTGCTCGCCGGCGACGCGCTGCAGCCGCTCGCCTTCGAACTCCTTGCCACCGGCTACGCGCCCGACCCCGCTCTCGCCACCGCCCTCGTGCGCGAACTCGCTGTAACGGCGGGCTCCACACTGCTTGTCGGCGGTCAGACCGAAGACATGGGCGGCCTCGCCGCTGGTGCGACCGACGATCGCCTTGAATTCATCCTGCTTGGCAAGACCGCCGCAATGCTCAGTGCCTCGTTCGCGATGGGCGCGATGGTCGGCGGAGCCTCCGCCGCCGACGTCGAACATTTCCGCCGCGCCGGCCGCGCTTCGGGTATCGCATTCCAGCTCGTCGACGACCTTCTCGACCTCACTGCCGATGCCGCCCAGCTGGGCAAGCCCGTCGGGGCCGACGCGCAGAACGGTAAATTCACTTACGCCGGCCTGCACGGCGTGGAAGCGACGAAACAACGTATCGAAGCGCTGACGTCCGAGAGCATCGGTCATCTCCAAGCGACGAAAGGTGACACGGCCTTCCTCGTCGAGTTGGTGCGCCGGATGTCCGCGCGCCGTTCCTAATTAGTCGTCGAGACGGCGCCCGCCCGACGGCAGTTGATCAGGGAGAAAGGCGTAATAGGTACCAACCCAGAGACGCCAGGCAAAGGCATGAATGAACGGCGGAACGAGGAAGATCGCGGCGACCGCGAGGCGGATCGCCCAGTCCGCACCGACGAGTCCGGCGCGATGCGCGACAAGCACGAGCGGCAATACCCCGAAGGCGGTGAGTCCGTAGTTCCAGACGATGGCGCCGAGGAAGAAACCTTCCTTACGGCGCAGCGTCATGCCACAGCCACCGCAGGCGGCCGGCGTATCCCAGAGGCGAGCCAGCCAGCCCGTCCGATCGGAGGCGCTCCGAATCTTTGCACCGCAATCTGGACAGCGGCCACAGGCCGACTTCCAGAAGATATCCGCGCGGAACTGCATGCCTGCAACCTATCCGCCAAGGCTGCTTAAGCAAGCCAAGCAAAAGGCCGGCCACCTTGCGGTAGCCGGCCTTGTTAAGCCAAACTCAGCGGAACTTACTCGGCGGCCGTCTCACCCACCTGGAAGCGGGTGAAGCGAACGATCGAGACTTCCTCGCCAACCTTGGTCTTGGCGGCGGCGATGAGGTCCTGAATCTTCTGGTCGGGATCGCGGAAGTAAGCCTGTTCGAGGAGGCAGGATTCGGCGAAGAACTTGTCCACGCGACCGGAGATGATCTTCTCCATATTGGAGAGCTGACCCTTCTTGCGGCCTTCGGCGGCGACGATCTGCTTCTCGCCGACGGCGATACGCTTCTCGAGTTCGGCGATGGCTTCGGCGTCATTGGCGGCCTTCTGTTCGACGAGCTGACCCTTGTAGTCCTCGACGACGCGCTTGGCTTCGTCGATGGCCTTGTCGGCTTCGGACTTGGTGAACTCGGCGGCGATTTCGCGCTCCTTGGCGACGACATCAGGGGAGACCTCGTCACGGCGGACGAAACGGGCGTTATTGGCGACAACCTGCATCGCGAGCTGGCGGGCCAGTTCAGCGACTTCCGGGTTAGCGGCGGCGGCCTGGGTCTTAAGGCCCAGCTCGAGGAGGACAGCGATCTTGGCGCCCGTGTGGACGTAAGCGGAGACGCGACCAACGCCAGTGGCTTCGAACTTCAGGACGCGGGAGACCTTGAGATTCTCACCGATCTTGAGCACCTGATCGTTCAAGTAGTCGTTCACCTTACGGGACTTGTCGGCGTGGTAAGGCTGATCGAGGAAACCATCGACGCCGTTACCGGCGGCTTGTCCCACGAGTTCTTTCGCCAGAGCGATGAAGTTCTCGTTCTTGGCGACGAAGTCGGTTTCGCAGTTCAGTTCGAGGAGCGTCGAGGTGCGACCGTCGGCGGAGACCTGGACAGCGAGGATGCCCTCGCTGGCCTTGCGGTCAGCCTTCTTGTTGCGCGTGGCGACTCCCTTGATGCGGAGGATTTCGACGGCCTTTTCGTTGTCGCCGTTGGCTTCGACGAGGGCCTTCTTGCAATCCATCAGACCCGCACCGGTACGCTGGCGCAGATCGTTGACCGTCTGAGCGGTGATAGCGGACATGGTCGGATTACTTGGACTTACGAGGGCTGGGGCGCTTCGCAGGAGCGGCGCCTTCGACGACGTCAGAACCTTCGTTGGCCTTAAGCAGCTCTTCGGAAATCTGGACTTCGGGCTGGACGGACTCGCCGGTGTTCTGGCGGGCGACCGGGGTCACGGTCTTGCGATCCTGGGTCACGGCCTTGCGGCGGGCGAGACCACTCTGTACGGCCTGGGTGAGGACTTCGACCACGAGGCGGATGGACTTCGCGGCGTCATCGTTGCCCGGGACGGGGAACTTGAGGAGGGTCGGGTCGGAGTTCGAGTCGCAGAGGCCGATCACGGGGATACCGAGACGGACGGCTTCATTGACGGCGATTTCTTCGAGCTTGGTGTCGACGACGATCATCGCGGACGGAAGTTCGCGGTATTCAAGGAGGCCTTCGAAGTTGCGGTTCATACGCGACATCTCGCGCTTCACGGCGGCGGCTTCCTTCTTGTGCATCTTAGCGAGGGAACCGTCCTGCTCCATGCGGAGGTAGGTGCGGTACTTATCGAGGGAGCGCTTGATGGTCGCGAAGTTGGTGAGCGTACCGCCGAGCCAGCGATTCACGGCGAAGGGCATGCCGGTCGACTTGGCGGCCTGGCGGACGACGTCCTGAGCCTGGGGCTTGGTCGCGACGAAGAGCACTTCCTTGCCCTTGGCGGCGGTGTCCTCAATGAAGGCGGCGGCGGCGGCGAGGCACGCGTGCGTCTTCTCGAGGTCGATGATCGAAACACCGTTGCGGTGGTCGAAGATGTACGGACGGCTGCGGGGATTCCAGCGACGGGTCTGGTGTCCGAAGTGGACGCCGGCATCGAGGAGGTCTTTGACTGTGATGTTCATGTTTTTTGGCTCCGTATCCCTTTTCCTGCAGAAGGAGGGGACATTGGATCAGGTAGGACTGACTGGTTTTTTGGTTTTATGTCCGTAGCGATCTGCGGTCGCTACAAACGGTGGAAAGTGGGTTCAAACACCCCCGCCCGCCTGGTGCAAGCGGGAAAATCAGCCCAAAGGGGCACCTTTGGAACTGACAGACCTCCCCGCCCTCCGCACGTTCGGCATAACGCGATGTCTTGGGCCTACCGGATACTCTTCCCTTTGCTGCTGATTCCGGCCCTCCCCTACTACGTCTGGCGGATGCTTCGCCGTGGTGGGTATGGTACAGGTTTCAGCCAAAGATTGGGCTTTTTCCGGAAATCAGGGCCTAAAAGCCAAGGGAAACGACGTTTCTGGATCCAAGCGGTCTCCGTCGGAGAAATCGAGGCCATCGGCCCCCTCCTCCGCCAGCTCAAGGCCGACGGATCGGCCGAAATCATCCTGACGACCACGACCAGTACCGGCTATCGCCTAGCTCAGGAACGCTACGCCGAAGTCGCCGACCACATCGGCATCTTCCCGACGGACCTCTGGCCCTGCAGTGCCTTAGCCTGGCGGCGTATCCGGCCCGACGTCGTCATCCTCGTCGAAGGCGAACTGTGGCCAGAGCACCTTGCCCAAGCGCGCGCCCGCGGCGTACCCGCCTACCTCATCAACGGCCGTATCTCCGACAGGTCCTTCGCGCGGCATCTTCGCTTCCGCAGCTTTTCCGCCCACGTCCTCGGACATTTCCATCAGATCGCCGCAAGCAGCGAAGAAGATGCACGCCGTTTCCGTGAGCTTGGTTTTGAGACGACACTCACAGGCAACATCAAGTTCGACGTCGCAAGCGATGCGCCGATATCGGACGAGGAACGCACGAAGCTGCGCGTCGAACTCGGTTTTGGCGACTCCCCGCAAACGGTGGTACTTCTGGGATCGTCGACTTGGAAAGGCGAAGAGGCTGTACTGATCCGCGTCGTGCGAGAACTTCGCGAAGCCGGCAAGGATGTCCGTCTCCTGCTCGTCCCGCGTCACTCCGAACGCCGCACCGAAGTCGCCGCCGAAGCCAGTGCCAGCGGGCTATCGTGGCACCAGCGTTCCACCGGCGGGGCTGTTGCGCCTGCCGATACCATCATCCACCTCGCTGACACCACGGGCGAACTGCGCCGCCTTACCCGCGCCGCGGACCTTGCGTTCTGCGGCAAGAGCCTCTCTCCGCATGAAGGTGGCCAGACCCCTGTCGAGTGTGCTGCCGCCGGCGTCGCCATCGTGTACGGCCCCCACATGTCCAACTTCCGCGATATCTGCCGCGGCCTCGAACACGCAAAGGCCGCGCTCAAGGCCGCCGATGCCCGCGAACTTGCCGGCATCGTCTTGCGCCTGACCCAAGACGGTGCGCTCCGCACGGAGATGGGTCGCCGCGGCGCCGCCTGGCACCTAAGTAACCGCGGCGCGACCGAACGCACCCTGGCGTTGCTGCGGGACGGTCAGTCGATCCGGTAAGCCTCGCGGAGGCGCCGAGCCTCTTCGCGCAGTTCGCCGCCGAGGATGATTTCCCGCGCTCGCTGAGCACCGGCCGCCGGATCCGTCGCTTTACCCGCAACCCATAGCGAAGCGCCGGCACTCAGGCACAACGTGTCCATGAGGCCGTCGGAAACCCCTCCGACGAGCAGGTCGCTGAACATCGCAATATTTTCTTCCGGCGTGCCGCCGCGCAAGTCAGCCACCGTACAGGTCTTGAAGCCGAAGTCGCCGGGCAGCCAGACAGCGTCAACTGCGGCGAGCTCGCCACAGCCGCGCACGCGCACTTCGCCTGCCGTGGTAATTTCATCCATGCCACCGCCGGCACGCGAATGCGTGACCAGCCCACGCTTCACACCGAGCTCACCGAGCGTGGCCGCCAGCGGCGCGACCCAGCGTTCGTCATAGACGCCAACGACCATGTGCGCTGGCTGGGCAGGATTGATTAAGGGACCGAGGACGTTGAACACCGTCTTGGTGCCGCTTTCGGCGATCTTCTTCCGCACGCCGAGGATCGCCTTGAAGGCCGGATGGAACGCCGGCGCATAGAGGTAACAGAAATTAGCCTGCGCCAGACCGCGGAGCAGTTGCGCATCGGTGGCCTCAAGGGTGACACCGAGGCCTGCAAGGAAATCCGCGCTGCCCGACTTTGAGGTGATCGAGCGGTTACCGTGTTTGAGTACGGGCACACCGGCGGCGGCGACGATGAGCGCGCTCGCCGAGGAGATATTAAAGCTGCCCGAGCGGTCGCCACCGGTCCCGACGATATCGATACCCTTCGCCGGCCAGTCGCCGAAATCCGTGCGACGGGCGAGGGACCGGTAGGTCCGGGCGAAGCCGGTGACCTCAGCGGCGGTCTCGCCCTTTCGCGCTAACGCCAGCAGGAAGGCTTCCTTGGCCGCGTCAGTGACCTGCAAATCGGCCATCGCGGCGGCGGCGGCGGCGGCCTCGTCAGGTGCGAGGTCGCGTCCGGCCGACATCGCGGCGGTCAGGGCTGAAAGGTCCGAGGCCATGCCGGATTAGCCACGTTCAAGGCGGGCGGGACAAGGGCATTTTCGCCACAAGGGGTTTGCAACGGGGGAAAAGCACCTAATGATGCACCCTATGGACGATGGCGACCAACCCCAGGGCGACTTCGACGGCTCCGGCAACGCCTCTTGGGGCGAAGCCGACTGGGCCGGCTACCTCCAGCGCAACGACCTCGAGGTGGGACGCTTCCTTTCCTACTACACTGAGGTCAAGGACCTACCTGATCGTCTCGACATCAGCGCCCGTCGCATGGGCTGGGAAAACGCTGACTGGGCTCCCGGCGACGGCCCGGAGGAGGTCAATGACGCCGACGACGAAAGCCCAGACCTTCCTTACTGCATCCACCAGCACCCGGTTTACGTGGTGTCCCGCGCCCTCTGCCTGCAACTCACGCATTCCTTCCATCGGCTATGCGTCGCCGCGGGACCGCAGATCACCGCGGTCGATTCCGCCAACGTCATGCTCTCTTTCTGGGACGCTCAGCATCAGATGGTCATGGCGATTAATGCCACCGACACCGGTGACCTACCTCTAGCCCTCGTACACATGAAACGTGCGTTGGCGGCCATTAATTACTCGATCGGCCTTACCGCTAGCATTCCGAGCGGCGCCCGCCTCTCCGCGGCCGAAGCCGCGCAGGACATCGAAGCGACGCTGTTTGACCTCCGCGAAGTCTGCCTCCGCGTGATGGCCGATTGCCGCTGGGACGGAAAGAAGAAGTAAGGCCTCAGGCCTCGCTCTTCTTGTCCTTGGCCATGAACTCAATGAGTCGGTCACTGAACTCCTTCGCCGAGTCGTGACCCATGACGCGAAGCGCCTGCACCATCGCGGCGACTTCGACCAAGCGGGCCATGTCGCGACCCGGGCGGACCGGAATCGTCATATGAGGCACTTTACGACCAAGAATCTCAAAGGACTCCACCTCAAGGCCGGAACGCTCCTCATCCATGCCTGGCTGCCAGAGCACAAACGTGACGACGAGGTCGACACGCTTTTCTCGTCGGACGGAACGGATACCGAAAATTGAGGCGACGTTGATAATGCCGATGCCGCGGCATTCCATGTAACCGCGGTTAAGTTCTTTAGAGGTCCCCTGGAGCTCGCGGTCGCCGATGAGGGTGACAATCACGTAATCATCCGCGACGAGCGAATGTCCGCGCTCAATGAGCGCGAGAGCGCACTCGCTCTTACCGACGCCGGAAGCGCCGCGGAGCATCACGCCGACTCCCTTGATGTCGACGAGGGTGGCATGCAGGTTAGTGCGCGGAGCGAATTTCTCTTCAAGCAGCACGGTGGCCTCGGCAGAGAAATCCTTGGACTTGAGCTGGGTGCGGATGAGCGGGACGCGATGGCGATCCGCGATGCGCAGGAGCAGGTCGTCGACCGGCAGGCCGCGCGAGACAACGACAGCAGGGATCTTCTTGAAGAAGACATCGTTGAGCAGCTTCTCGCGCAGGGGCGCCGTCTGATCGGAAAGATAGGCCATCTCGCCCGCACCGAAGAGCTGGAGGCGCTTATTGGCGAATTCCTTGAAGTAGCCCGTCACGGCCAAAGCCGGTCGATTGAGCGACTTCTCGGAAATCATGTTATCAAGGCCCTGCTCACCGGCAAGGAGCTCCATCTGGAGCATGTCCTTAAAGGATTCGAAGAACTCGCGGACGGAGACGGACTCCGGGCGGGTATCTGGTGCAGGGTCGGACATGGTGTCAGAGTTTGAAGCTTTCGCCAAGGTAGTGGCGACGGCTCTCGGGATTATTGACGATTTCAGAGGGAGTGCCAGACACAAGCACGCGCCCCTGGTGAATCAGATAGGCCCGGTCCACGATCGAAAGGGTTTCCCGGACGTTATGGTCGGTAATCAGGATGCCGATACCGCGGTCCTTGAGTTTGCGAATGATCGACTGCACCTCGGCGACCGAAATGGGGTCCACCCCGCTGAACGGCTCGTCCATCAGCAGGAAGCGGGGGCTCGTTGCGAGTGCGCGGGCGATCTCCAGGCGACGACGCTCGCCGCCCGAAAGGGTGAACGCAGGCTGCCGGGCGAGTTTTTCCAGACCGAGCTCCGTTAGCTGCTGCGCCGTCCGATCGCGCCGTTCGCGTTCGTTGAGGTCGAGCGTTTCAACGACGGCCATGACATTCTCCCAGACCGTGAGCTTACGGAAAACCGAGGCCTCCTGAGGCAAGTAGCCGACGCCGTTCCGGGCACGCTGCCACATCGGCATCGCGGTGACATTGCGACCATCGAGGAAGACCCTGCCATGCGTGGCGGGAATCAGGCCGACGACCATGTAGAAAGTCGTGGTCTTGCCGGCACCGTTAGGGCCGAGTAGACCAACAATCTCACCAGCCTGCAGGGTCAGGCTAACATCTTGGACGGCGACCTTGGCGTCGTAATGCTTGGCCAAGGCCTGCGCCCGGATGACGCCCTTCTCACTCGTTGCGGCCATGCGGGTAGGAGGAAGCGGTCAGCGTCCGTTGTCGAGGTTTTTGACCTCTGGCAAGGTGAAGTCTCGACCAAGGTAGATCTTCGGGCGGACCACCTGTCCGGGATTAGCCTCATCCGGAGCGGCATCCATCCGCCAGGCCCGCGTCTTCATGTCATAGGTGACTTCCTTCGCCGGGACTCCTTCGTTGCCGAGCCGATCCACGATGCGCGCATCGCCCAACAGCCTGGCCGTCCCCTTCTCGGGCTGCATCTCCAGCGTACGGCCGCGCGCTGTCGTGCCGGCGGCGATGACGTTCACGTTGCCGCGACCGACCACCTGGCGGGCAACCAAGTGCCCCGCCTTATCCGGTGAAGCCATACCCTCAAGGAGGTCACAGGTCGCATCCGTGCCATCCGAGTCCATCGCCACGGAACCGCGAAGGAAGAACTTGGTGAGTGCCGTGGTCGTCAGTACCTCATGTGCATCAGCGACGAACTCCACCTTCTTACCACCCGCGGAGGTCATGAAAAGGTGCGGGCGCGTAAGACCAGAACCCCCGGACAAGGTAAGCAGACGAGGGCGACCAGCTAAGGCGTCCCTCACGAGGACTTCCTCGATCTGCACCGCGGGCGTGAGGTCGATACGCTCGGCGGCGCAACGCAGACCGGGTTGAGAGTAACGGACGTGACCAGAAAGGATCGCCTTATTCAGTTCGTATTCGGACTTTTTCTTCGGGACCGGCGTGGCGAAGGCGACCATCTGGTCGGACTCCGTCGAGACGACGCCGGCGACGTAACGGACCGCACCCAACATCTCGACCTGCATGGCGCCGTCTTCAGTGACGACGACGATCTGGTTGGCTTCCGCCAAGCCCGGGGCGACACCTACCTCGCCAGAGGGCAGACGAATCGCGGCGCGAATACCCGGACCGGAACGGACCTCGATCCGGTCCTTAAGGGCGTCCGTCCGGATAGAAAAGCCAGCCGCCTCAAGCCCGCGTGCCTCGCGGATCCGGGGTAATTCCTCGAGATCCAACGTGCGCTTCACGCGATCCCAGCGAGCTTTACCAGACTCGAAGACCGAACCTTCCAGTTTACCTTTCACGCCACCCTCGGCGAATAGCACGCTGGCACCATTTCGCCCTTCGGTAGCGACCAAGCGACGGGCCGTCAGGTTCGACTGCACGCTGACATAGGAAGCGTTGTCCTGGACTTCCACCCGCGAATCACCGGTAGTTGCGTCGCGCTGAATCGAGATCCGTTCACCCGCTAAGTCCGCGGGCTCCTGAGATTTGCGGCGCAGACGCAACTTCACCTGCTGGCCGTCGCCCGCGAAGAGCTGCGTCAGACCGAGCTTCGGCTGGTGACGTAGCCGCTGGGCGGAGCCCACGGCTTCAGGCTCCTCGAGTTCGACATGCCCAATGAGCTCGGCGGAATCATCCTTCGGATCAAAAGTCGCGCTATCTCCGCGCAAGGTCTGCTTGTCGAGGACGCGGACAACGCGTCCGGAAGCGATAACGGAACGGCACTCAGCATCGCCGCCCGGCACGTCGCTGATGAGGCACTCCAGCCTTTCACACGTGGTACGCTCGCCGAAGCGCTCGGCGACCACCCCGCCTTGGAAAACCATGAGGGTCCCGCCGGTGACAGGCGAAGCATCTAGGCGCGGCGCCCTAAGCCGGAGGCGACGCGACAACGGCTTAGCAAGGTCGAGTTCAGCCACAACGTCGGCCAAGATGGCAAAACTATCACCCTTGGTCGTCGACCGCCAACTCCAGCCGCGGCCCGTAAGATTGAAAGCGGGCGAGGAGGAACGGACCAAGCCTGGGCCTTGGGCGGCACGACGTGCCGGCACCATCGTGCCGTTAGGACTCGTGAAGACAGCCCACGGCTTACCGGCCCGGAAAGATTTTACCTGAATAGCGTCCATATCCCAGACCCCAGCCTCAGCGGTCGGGCGCATGAACTTGGCCGTAGCCTCCCAGGTTTTCTCGGCCTTCTCATCCTCGGAAAAGCCGGAGAAGGAACCGCCGGCGACCTGCTGAAAGGTGATATCCTTCTGCTGCGCCATGGCTCCCGCGGCCAGGAAGAGGCAGAGAACGAAGGCTCGCATGAGACTATGACATCCAGCGGCGAAGGCTAATCAAGCGATTATACCTTCGGTGCCCGCGGAAACGGAGAATCTGAGACGAACGCGGGCATCGTCGCCGAGGCCAGGATTTCGCCAGCCACGAGCGTATAGCCCGCCAGAAATTCGCCGGCTAGAAGCATTTTGCCTCCCGGCCGTTGCAGGTGCGTGACGTTCAGCACGCCTTGTCCGCAGGCGATCCTCACACCAGCGCGGTCGGCGGAGATGATGGTTCCAGGCGCCTCGGAGACATCCGTGGCTTCGGCCGAAGCTGAGCCCAACTTGATGAGCGCCGCACGATGCTCGAATGTAGAACCCGGCCAGCCTTCGACCGCCAGGATGCGTCTTACAAGGACGACCGCCGGCTGATGGAAATCTAGGGGTGCGTCGGCACGGGCCAGCCGTCGAGCGTAGGTGACCTTGCTTTCATCCTGAGGAATGGCCGCAGAAGTGCCGGCCAAGACGGCCGGTAAAGCCGATGAGGCTAGCTCGCCAGCGAGAATACCGAGACGCGCTCGTAAGGCGACCCTGCCCTCGCCGGGCAAGATGCTGATCCGGGCCGCGGCATGGATTGGACCGGCGTCGAGCTTACGCACGACCTGTTGGAGCGAAACACCAGTCTCCGTATGCCCCAACGCCAACGCGCCTTCGACTGGAGTGGCACCACGCAGTTCAGGCAGAAGTGACCCGTGGAAATTAACGAAACCCTGACGGGTGGCGCCGAGGAAGTCCTCCTTCAGCAGCTGGCCATAAGCCATCACCACTCCGAGATCCGCCTGCAACGAGATGAGATGGACCGCATCGGCGGCCTCGAGCTTCTCGGGCTGCAGAAGATTGAGGCCTTCCGCGCGAGCCCAAGCGGCGACCGGGTTCGGACGGACCTCTTGGCCGCGACCAGCCGGACGGTCCGGCTGCGAATACACGGCCACTACCTCGACGTCAGATAAGGCACGAGCCGCGGCGAAAGCCGGGAGCGCGATCTCATCCGAGCCGAGCAGGACCAGTCTCCGGGGCATGCTTTACTTGCGGGCCTGGCGCGCGGCGCGACCTTTCAGCGAACGCGGCTTATCCCAGCGGGTGAAGGATTTCTTGCGGACAGGCCCGGCCTTGCTGCGCGGATTCTTGGACTTGCCCAGACGCGGACCGGACGGACCGATGGCCTTCTTCGGTGCCGCATCGAGGACGGCCTTGCCGGGAACCTTGGTGAGCGGCTTGCGGACTGCCCCTTCGATTTCGGGCATCGGGGAACCAGCGGCGGCACCAGGACCGCCCGCCCGACGGCCGGTCTGCTTAGGCTTACCCACGATGTCGAGGAAGAGCGGGACGCCGGAGAGATCGAAGCTTTCGTGCACGCCCTTCACGAGGAAGCGCTGGTAAGCGTCCTCCAGACGTTCTTCGGAATTACAGAACAGGCGGAAACGAATCGGACGCTTCGAGACCTGTGTCACGTAGTAGCACTTGAAGCGCTTGCCCGAGACCATGCGCGGCGGGCGCTTGATCATGAGGTCTTGGACGACGCGGTTGAGACGTCCGGTGGAAATCGCGGTGCCGGCACGAACGAAGACACCTTCGGCGGCGTCCAGCATGTCTTCGGCGCGGAGGCCGGTCTGCGCGGAAACGAACAGAATCGGCGGTTCGGGCAGGAAGAAAAGCTCGCGGCGGATGGCCGAACGGAACTTCGCGCGGAACTCTTCCTCGTCCTCGAAGCCATCGATATTCTTGTCGCGGAAGGCCTTCTTTGCGAGGTCCCACTTATTGACGACGAGTACGATGCCGCAACCCAGCAAGGCGAGCTCGCCGGCCAGCTGCTTATCGATGCGGGTCACGCCCTGCCCGGCGTCGAGCACAAGGAAGACCACATCGGTCTCCGCAAGAATCTCGTCGGAACGAACCTGCGAGAAAAAGTCCAAGGTGTCGCGCTTGTTGGCGGTGCGGCGACCAGCGGTATCGACGAGCGAGAACTTCGCCTGCGAGCCGTCGGCCTTGGTCCGGGAAAGCCCTGCGCGCACGGGGTCGCGGGTGGTGCCGGCGACTTCGCTGACGATCAGGCGGGAGGAGCCGAGGAGGCGGTTGCCGAGCGAGCTTTTGCCGACGTTCGGGCGACCGGCGAGAGCGAGTCGAATCGGACGCGGACCTTCTTCACGCGGCGTCGCTGGCTCCGGACCGAGCAGTTTGATAATCAGCGCCTGCAGTTGCGGGATGCCGCGGCCATGTTCGGCGGAAATCAGAAGAGGCTCGCCGAAACCAAGGGCGAAGAATTCAGACATCAGGCCGTCGCGCTCCTCGGTGTCGGCCTTATTGGCGACGACGAGGACCTTCTTGCCGGCTTGGCGAAGCATGGTGGCGACTTCCAGGTCGAGGGCGGTGCAGCCTTCGAAAGCATCGACGACAAGGAGCACGAGCGCGGCGGCGGCGAGGGCGAAGTCGACCTGCTCTTCCACGGCGTCAGCGATAAGCTTAGGCGTCAGCTCGGCGCGATACAGGCCGATGCCACCCGTATCCATGAGCGTATAGCGACCATCAAAGATGTCGGAAGTGATGAGGTCGCGCGTGACCCCCGGCTGATCGTGCACGATTGAGATGCGGCGTCCCACTAGACGGTTGAAGAGACGACTCTTACCGACGTTGGGACGGCCCACGATGGCTACCGCGCGCGAAATTTCTGTGTTCCGTTCCATGGGCCGACAGTCGGGGCTACCTGCCCGCCTAGCAAGCAAGGATGCGTCAGCGACGCGGGATGGTGTCCAGGAAGCGGGCGATTCGCTCGCCAGCCTCATGGATCTTCTCGTAGCTGGTCGAGAACGAGGCACGACAGAATCCGGCGCCGGCCGCGCCGAAGGCCGTACCTGGGACCATGGCCACCTTCTGCTGTTCGAGCAGCTTCTGGGCGAAGGTCATGGAGTCCATACCGGTCGAGGTGATGTCGGGGAAAGCGTAGAACGCCCCGCGCGGAAGGTGGCACTTCAGGCCGAGCTCATTGAAGCGGCGGACGATGAAGTCGCGGCGTTCGCGATACTTGTCGCGCATGTGAATCATCGAATCGCGGCCATTACGGAGCGCTTCGACAGCGGCTTCCTGGCTCATGATGGGGGCACACATGATGCCGTACTGGTGTACCTTGAGCATCCCGTCGATGACGGCGGCAGGCCCGCATGCGTAACCGATACGGAAGCCGGTCATCGCGAAAGCCTTCGAGAAGCCGTGAAGGAAGACGGTGCGTTCACGCATGCCCGGCAGAGAGGCGATGGAGACGTGGTCACCCTCGAACGTGAGTTCGGAATAAATCTCGTCGGAAGCGACCAAGAGGTCCTTCTCGATGGCGAACTTGGCGATGGCCTCAAGCTTGGCACGGTCGGCGGTGCCACCGGTCGGATTCGTCGGGAAGTTCAGGATGAGCAGCTTGCAGCCTGGCTGCCAGGCGGCGCGGAGAGCGGCTGGATCGAGCGCAAACTGATCGGCGGCAACGGTACGGATCGGGATGGCTTCAGCGTGGCAGAGCGTGACGCTCGGTGCGTAGCTCACGTAGCAGGGCTCGTGGTAAAGCACCTTGTCGCCAGGATTCAGGGTCGAGCGGAGCAGAATATCAAGGGCTTCGGAAACCCCGATGGTGCCGAGAATCTCGGTCTCAGGATCGTATTCCGGTCCGTAGTTCTTGGCGACATAGCGCGAGATCTCCTCGCGGAACTGCTGCGTACCGCGATTATCCGTGTAGGAGGTACGGCCCTTCTCGAGCGAAGAAATCGCGGCTTCGCGGATATGGTATGGCGTGACGAAATCAGGCTCGCCGATGCCCAGAGACACGGCGTCCTTCATCTTCGACACGATCGCGAAGAAGTCACGGATGCCCGATTTGGGCAAGGTCGCGACATGTCGCGCCACGAAACGGCCAGAAGAATCCATAGTCAGAACAGGTCAGGGGCTGACCGAGGGTTGGTCGCGGCGAGAACCTTCAGCGTTCACGATGAAGCCATCCTTCTTGTAAGCGCGGAGAAAGAAGTGGGTCGAGGTGCCCTGGACGCCATCGATCCGAGCGAGGCGCTCATGGACGAAGCCAGCGACCTTGTAGAGATTGTCGGCCGTGACGACGACGAGGAGGTCGTAGCCGCCGGACATCAGGTAGCAGCTCTCCACCTGTTCGAAGCTAGAGATACGTTCGGCGATACCGTCGAAGCCGCCGACGCCTTCGGTGCGAATCTTGATCTCGATGACCGCGCGGACGCGATGCTCGGACTCGTAGCTCGGGTTCAGCACCGGGCGCATGCCCAGCAGTACGCCCTGCTTGCGTAAGGCCGCGAGCTCACGGTCCACGGCTTCGGCGCCGAGGCCGAGGATCTTGCCGATCTGGGCAGTGTCGAGGGCTTCCCCATCGAGGATGAGCTTGAGTACGGAGTTCATGGCAAAAAATCAGGACTGTTTGACCGCACGGCGAGAGCGAACAGCGGCGGCGAGGCCGTCGAGGACCGGAATGGTCTCTTGGAAAGAAATGCATGCGTCGGTGATGCTGCAGCCGTAAGTGGAGGCGTCCTTACCCTTCCAATCCTGGCGGCCTTCGACGAGGTGGCTTTCGATCATCACGCCGGCGATCACGCGCGAACCCGCGGCGACTTGGGCGGCGATGTCCGCAGCGACGAGCGGCTGGCGGCGATGATCCTTAGAGCTGTTGCCGTGCGAGCAATCGATGACGAGGCGCGAAGTGAGGCCGGCCTTCTGGATGCGAGCGGCAGCGTCGGTGACGAACTCGGCGCCGTAGTTAGGTCCAGTGCGGGAACCGCCACGCAGAATGATGTGAGCATCGGGGTTGCCCGAGGTCTGGAAGATGGCGACGACGCCTTCCTTGGTGACGGAGGGGAACCAGTGGGACGAACGGGCCGAGAGACAGGCGTCGACGGCGACCTGGATCGAACCATCGGTGCCGTTCTTGAAACCGACGGGCATGGAAAGACCCGAAGCGAGCTCGCGGTGAATCTGGCTCTCGGTCGTACGGGCACCGATGGCACCGTAGGAAACAAGGTCAGCGACGTACTGGGGCGTGATGGGGTCGAGGAATTCGGTAGCGGACGGCAGACCCATCTCAGCGATTTGCGCGAGCAGGCCGCGGGCGAGGCGGAGCCCGTCATTGATCTGAAAGGATCCGTCGACCTGCGGGTCGTTGATCAGGCCCTTCCAGCCTACGGTGGTACGAGGCTTCTCAAAATAGACGCGCATGACGACCAGAAGGTCGGCGGCATGCTTCTGGGCTTCCTTCTGAAGCAGGGCGGCATACTCCAAGGCGGCTTTGGCGTCGTGTACCGAACAGGGGCCTACGATGACCATCAGGCGGTCGTCCTGGCCAGAAATGACCTTAGCGGCGTCCTTCCGGGAGGTCGTGACGACCTCCGTGGCCTTCTCGGAAGCGGGGAGTTCCTGGAGCACGAGGGCGGGAGTCAGCAGGGGGTGCTGGCTGCGAATGCGAAGATCGTCCGTATTGTGGTACATCAGGTGAAGGGCTTTTCCCTTTGGGAAAAGGGGGTAAATGAAGGGGTCGAGAGCCCCGGTGTCAATGACGCGTCCCTTGTTGACGCGAGGGGGTTTCAGTATCAAAACTGTCTCAAATCGGCATGCCCAAGCCTCTTGCCAGTGAATCGTCGGAGCAATCCGGAGCCTTCCGGGCGTTCATCGCCCAGCAAGGCCTGCGTGCCACCCGCCAGCGAATGGCCGTGTTCGAGGGTGCCCGGACCATCCAAGGCCACTACACGGCCGAAGACCTTCTTAAGAAAGCCCGCTCGCTCGATCGCAGTGTTTCCCGTGCGACCATCTACCGTGCCATCCCCCTGCTCATTGGCAGCAGCGTGATCCGCGAAGTCGATGTCGGCCGCGACCATAAGTACTACCTCGCCGAAGCCGGTAGCGCGACCTTCCGTGCACAGCTCATCTGCGAAAGCTGTGAGACAATCGTCGAAGTCGAAGCGCCGTTCATGGAATGGTACGGCAAGGCCGTCGCCGCCAAGCACGGCATGCGTCCCATCTCCCAGAAACTCCAGGTCACCGCGCTCTGCGAACGTTGCCAGAAGCGCAAGGCCGCCCGCCCATGATCAGCTATCCCTCCGCTTCCGTCTTCCCTCCCCTGCCCGTCGGCGGCACGCCGCTATCCCCGCTGCAGCAGGAAGTCATCGCCCTTAAGAAGGCGAAGGACGCCATCATCCTCGCGCACAACTACCAGTGCGAAGACATCCAGGGCGTCGCTGATTTCGTCGGCGATTCGCTCGGCCTCGCCTACAAGGCCGCCGAGGCGAAGCAGTCGACAATCGTTTTCTGCGGCGTGCACTTCATGGCCGAGACGGCCAAGATCGTGAATCCGACGCGACGCGTTCTCCTGCCGGACATGGCCGCCGGCTGCTCGCTCGCCGACTCCTGTCCCGCCTCGAAGCTCGCCGCCGCCAAGGCCGCGGACCCTTCCCTATACGTCGTCGCGTACATCAATTGCAGCGCAGCGGTGAAGGCCATCAGCGACGTCATCGTGACCAGCGGCAACGCTTCCAAAATCGTCAGCCGCGTGCCCGCCGACCGGAATATCCTCTTCGTCCCCGACCAGAACCTCGGCCGCTGGGTCTCTGGCAAGACCGGTCGCGCGATGCAGCTCTGGCCGGGCAACTGCTACGCCCACGTGCAATTCACCCCAGGCGCCCTGCTCCGCACCAAGGCCGCCCATCCCGGTGCCCCCATCGTGGCCCATCCTGAATGCACCGAAGCCGTGCGCGAGATGGCCGACATGGTCTGCTCGACCGAAATGATGGTCGGCTGGTGCAAACAACAGACGGCCGAAACGATTATCATTACTACGGAATCAGGGATGATTCACCGGCTACGTAAAGAAGTGCCTGGCAAGACGTTCGTGGCCGCGCCCACGGACCGTTGCTCCTGCAATGACTGCAAGTTCATGAAGATGAATACGCTAACAAAACTGCGTGATTGCCTGCGCGACGGGTCGCCCGAGATCCTGATGGATGAGAGTATCCGTCTTGCCGCCGAGATTCCGCTCCGTCGCATGCTCGAGTGGAGCAAATAAAATAAAAACGACACTTCCTGTAGTTTTTCAGGAAATAAGGTAAAAAATCTTTTACCAAAGTTTGACAATTCAGATTATAATAAAAGGTTGAGGGGATTCGCATCACTTGAAAATAAACCCTGCCAGACATGGGTGAAAACAAGCACGCCACCACCTTCATGAAAATCGACCTCAATCCATCCTCCTTCACCTCGAAGGACGCCTACGTCCGCGCCGCCCTCTCCAAGGCCCGCGACCTCGCCGTACAGACCTGGGAAGATGAACACAGTGAACGCCAGTCGCTGATCGAACGCGAAGTCGCCAGCCTCTCGAAGCCCGAGCTCGCCAAGCGCCTCATCAAGCTGCTCTCCCGCCCGAACCGCGCCCGCGCCCAGATTTCCGACAGCATGCGCGCCAAGGCCCAGAACATGCGCAAGAAAGGCGCCCCGGTCCGTGAGATCGCCGCTGAGCTCGGCATCTCGATTCCGTCGGTCTACAATATCACTAAGGACTAACCTTGCCCGCCGTTCCCGCCTCGCCGAAGGTATCGGCGATGCAGGAATGGAATCGTGGCGATCCGTCGAAAGCCCCCGCCCGCGCGCCTTTGGCCCGCGGCGGGAAGCTTGATGCGCCCAACCTCATCGCGGCCTACCGCGCGGGTATCTTCCCCTGGTATTCGGCTGGTGAACCAGTGAAGTGGTGGTGTCCGGACCCGCGCTTCGTGATGCGGCCAGCCGACTTCCGCCTGACGGACAGCCTGAAGAAGACGATGCGCAAGAAGGGCTGGTCGATCACCTTCGACCAGCAGTTCGAGACGGTGATGCGCCGCTGCTCCGAAGTCCCTCGCCCTGGCCAAAATGGGACTTGGATCAACGAGGACATGATCGCGGCCTACAGCGAACTCCACCGGCTCGGCATCGCCCATAGCGTCGAGGTCAGCTGGGAAGGCCAGCTCGTCGGCGGTCTCTACGGCGTCGCCCTCGGCCGACTCTTCCACGGCGAATCGATGTTCCACCTGAAGGCCGACGCATCCAAAGTCGGCTTCGCGACGCTGGTGGCCCGGCTGCAGGCCTGCGGATACTTCCTCATCGACTGCCAGGTCCCCACGCCGCACCTCGCCAGCCTCGGGGCCTTCGCGGCCGATCGCGCCGAGTTCCTCGAGGTGGTGAAACAGTTCCGCGACCAGCCGCCCACGGGGGACGCCTTCGCGCCTATTCCGGCTTCGGACGCGACTTGAGGAGCGCGCGGGCCTCCCGCTCGTAGACGCGCTCGACAATGACGCAAAGCTGCTGGAGCGAACGGCCGTCGGTATACACGGCGATACCCGCCTTCATGTAGGCCTGCTCCCGCTTCTTCATGAGGTCGCGAATCTTGGCCTCCGGGTCATCGCCCTTGAGCAGCGGCCGGCGCGAATTGCCGGAGGTACGACGCAGGATGGTGTCGACCGAAGCGAAGAGCGTGACGACAATACCTTTCGAACGGACGAGTTCGCCCATACCCGGCGGGACGACGAGGCCACCACCGCAGGCGATGACCGCTCCGTTCACCGGCAGCAGGCTTTCGACGACTTGGCGCTCGAGGGCACGGAAATGCTCTTCTCCATGCTCGGCGAAGATGTCTGCAATCGAAACCCCTGCCAGCTTCTCGACCAGTTCGTCGGTGTCGTAGAAACGGCGACGCCAGCGCTTGGCCAGCTGGCGTCCAAGTGCGGACTTCCCCGTACCCATGAATCCGGCGAGGATCAGGTTTGGGGAGTCTTCCTTGTTCGCGACGGGCGCCATGACGTCATAGCAAGCCCCCGCCCGCCTCTCGGCAAGCGACAAGCGTCAGGGGAGATTACTTGGCCGTCAGGGCGTCCAGTGCAGCCTTCGCCTTGGGCGCCAGGCGCTCCGAGAGGCCTTGCGAGGCTTCCGTCAGCGCGGCCCGATCGGCTTCAACGAAGAGTCGGGGCACGGCGGCCCAAGCGGCTTCCGTCAGTTCATTGGCCGGACCTTTCAGCAACGGCAATACCGTCGCCTTAATGGCGAGCTGAGTCTTACCCTGACTGCTAACGCGGGCACCCACGATACGAATCCACGCAGCCTTGGACGCCAGAGAGGCTCCGGCAGCTGGCTCGCTAGGCAGGAGCTTCTTCACGAGGAAGGCGGGCAGACGGAGAATCTCATCTTCGACTTCCTGGGCCTGCGAACGCTGCGATAATTTAAACAGACGCTCCCAGAGGATCGGTGCGGCGACAGTGGGATTGACCCGACGCAGCAGACGGTTGGCGCGCTGGGCGATGACGAAATCCTCGTTCTTCGTGAGCGCGACGAGTTCGTCAACAGTCAGCGGGTAATCCTTAGACGAGGCACGGAGGTCGAGCAATCGCTCGAGTTCGGCCAACTTGGTCTCGGGCGTCGTCCCAGCAGGAGCCTCGACCTCATTGGCCCGTTTCGGATTCAAAGGCAGGAGCGGCTTGTAAGCAGGATCAAGAAGCAACACCTGGCCGAGAGCGGCCTGCACCTCAGGGGTCTCAGACGACTTGGCGGTGGCACGGACGCGATCGAACCAAACCTTGGCTTCGGGGGAGGCTTTAATGAACGTGCGCGAGTGGTCGAAGATGGCCTGCTGGGCGGCAAGACGCTTCTCCGTGATCGCGAGGTCAGCGAAGGTGGCGTCGGACGGGGCCTCGGCGGCGAAACCAACGAGGCAGGTGGCGCAGGCGAGGAAGAGTGAAAATGACTTCATGGTCGGATTAGAGAGGAGTTGGCTCAGAGGGCCCAATTACCACGCATCGCGGGGGAATGGAGATGATTGGCCTGGTCATCATCGATGAAGCCGGTCGCATCCGACTTGAAGTTCAGCTTACGGCCGAGACGGACGCTGAGCGCGGCGAGATTAACCAGGGTGGAACTCCGGAAGGCCTCAGCGACGCCATAACCGAAAGGACGCTTCTCGCGGGCACATACGTCGAAATCATCCTCTTGGTATTCGGGCAAAGGGAACTCGGCTGCCTTGCTGAGCAGCGCAGGCCGGTCGCAACGCATGCCTGCAAACAGCTTACCATTGGGCCCCTCGAGGAACGGATTATTGGGATTACGCTCGGCGAGCTCCGATTCAAGGATGATGCGCGTGCCGTCCTTGTAGGTGAGCGTAACGGTCTTCCAGACACCGCAGGCCATCGCATCCTGCGGCGGCGCGTCGCACTCGGCACTGATTGGGGATTCATTATCCTTACCCAGGAAATACTGGACCGGATCGAGGAAGTGCTGACCCATATCGCCAAGGCCGCCCTGATCGAAGTTCCAATAGCCGCGGAACGAGCCGTGGGCGCGGTGCGGGTGGTAAGGGATGAGCGCCGAAGGGCCGCAGTACATGTCCCAATTGAGGTTCGCAGGGATCGGCTGAGGGGTGAGGTCGGGCTTACCCGTCCACATGTTCACTTTCCAGGCGATGCCGCCGACGGGCGCGAGACGAACCGTCAGCGGGCCACCGAGGACGCCACTGGCGACGACACGCCTAATTTCGCGGGCCGGACCGACGCCGTAGTAGTTCGTGCGGTTAAGCCGGAACCAAGTATTCACGCGGAAGGGCACACCGGTCTGCTGCACGACGCGACTCAGGGCGATACCTTCGCCGATCGTACGCGTAAGGGGCTTCTCACACCAGACGGCCTTGCCACGGCGCGCGGCGGCGGCGGCGATGACGCCATGCCAGTGCGGCGGGGTGCAGACGTGGACAACGTCGGCATCGGGCATCGCAATAACCTCGCGGAAATCTTCGGCCGTCATCGGCGTGCCGCCACCGGCCTGCTTGATACGGTCGAGCTTCGTCTGCACGCGCTTGCTGTCCACGTCGCAGATGCCGACGATGCGGTTCTTGCCGGTCATGCGTGGCTCGGAATGCATCGCGGAGATGCCACCGCAACCGACGATGACGTGATTCAGCGTCTCGCTCGGCGGAATGAAGCCGCGGCCGAGGACGTGGCGCGGGATAATCGTGAAGCCAAGGGCAGCGACAGCAGCCTTACGCAGGAAAGAACGACGGGGTAATCGCATGAGGGGTGGTATGAAGAGAAAAGACCTCGTTCAATCATGATAGTTCCCCCGGGCGGACGAATGCCGTTATATGGCACTATTCCGCCGTTAAAAGACCCCATCGCTTTGCTTTCGGTGAAAACCCCGCCACTATGAAAGCATGCAGAATTCGTCCATGCCTTCCGCCCTGCCTCTGGACGGTACGGCATGCCTGAAGTCCGTCATCCGGCAGACGGAGAGGGTTCCTTTTTACGCCGCCTCGGCTTGGCAGACCGCCTTCGCCCTCCCTACGCCGAAACTCGCCGACCTGCCACGGATCACCAAAAGTCAGCTCCGCGAACATTCGCCCGAAGGGTTTCTGCCCGCCGGTTTTGAGCTAAAGGACCTGCTGGCCCGAGGCCTGATTGAAGAGGAAAGCACTTCGGGAACCTCTGGAGCCAGCGTCCGGGTCGTCTTCGGGAAGTCCTGGTGGGCCGAACAGGAACGTCGGGCCTTGGTGCATAATCCCTTTCTGGCCGAACTCTTCGCGAATCGCCCTACCCTGCGACGAGCCGTGCTAACGACGCCGGGTTGCAGCGGGGTCAGCTGCTACAACCGCTGGCTCAGCCTCGAACAACGCACCTTCGGCGACAGCGTCTTCGTCAACCAGTCGCGCATCCCCTTCACGCTCGGAGAAGAGAAGCTCGCCGGCATGGCCAAGGAAGTCGCCGACTGGTCGCCCGCCTTCCTCGACGTCGACCCTGTCCATGGTGCCTGGTTCGCCCTGCACTGCGAACGTCACGGCCTACGCTTCCCGTCTCTCCGCTTCATCCTGACAAGCTACGAATACACCAGCGTCGTCCACCGCGCCATCATGGAACGAGTCTTCGGCGTACCGGTGATCAATCTCTATGGCTCCAGCGAGACCGGGCACCTGCTAGTAGAGCATGACGGCGCGATGCTGACCTGCGGAGAGACGGCCATACTCGAAAGCACCACCGCTGGAGGCATCGGCGAACTACTGGTCACGACGCTCACGAATCCCTACCTTCCCCTCTTGCGTTATGAGATCGGCGATTTCATCGAACGCACCCCGGATGGCTATCGCGTACATGGGCGCAAGCGCGACGCCCTCCGCGGCACCCATGGGCGCATCCTTACCACGCGCATGATCGACGCGGCGTTTGCCGAGACGGAGGGCATCGCCCACTATCAACTTCGACAGAAGCCTGACGGCTCCGCCCATCTCTTCCTGCTACCCGAAGCAGAGGGCGACACCCTAAGCACAGCCCAAGCCAAGCTGACGGTGGAACTCGGCCGCCTGCTGGGAGCCACCGTCACTGCCGAATCCGTCAGCCTGATCGCCCCTGAGGATTCAGGGAAATTCCGCCTCACGGTCCGCGAAGCGGCCTGAACGAGGAGATTGCCGCCCTTAAAGGGCCTTTCGGGCTGGAAAAACCTGCCCTCACCCGCCAACGTGGCCTTTTCACCACCATGGAAGTCTACATCGACGGTAAGTTCTACCCCAAGGCCGAGGCCAAGATCTCGGTCTTCGACCATGGCTTCCTCTATGGTGACGGCATCTTCGAAGGCATCCGCCTCTACCAAGGCTGCGTCTTCCGCCTCGATGAGCACCTCGAGCGTCTCGAGATGTCTGCCAAGGCCCTCTGCCTTGAGATGCCCTGGTCGCGCAAGGAGATCGCTGAGATCGTCTGCGAATCCTGCCGCCGCAACAAGCTGACCGATGGCTACATCCGCCTCGTCGTCTCCCGCGGCTTCGGCGACCTCGGCCTCTCGCCGAAGAACTGCCCCACCCCGTCGATCGTGTGCATCGCCGACACCATCAAGCTCTACCCCGAGGAACTCTATACCACGGGCATGCGCATCATCACCGCACCGACGCGCCGTGTCAGCCCGGCCGCCCTGCCGCCGATGATCAAGTCCCTCAACTACCTGAACAACATCATGGCCAAGATGGAAGCCCAGCAGCACGGCTTCCACGAGTGCCTCATGCTCAACGAGCAGGGCTACGTCTCCGAGTGCAGCGGAGACAACGTCTTCCTCATCCACAAGGGTCGCCTGATCACCCCGGCCTCCCATGCCGGCGCCCTCGTGGGCATCACCCGCCAGGTCGCCCTCGAGATCGCCGCGGCGCTCAAGATCCCGACCGTTGAGACGAACATCACGCGCTACGACGTCTGGAACGCCGACGAATGCTTCCTCACCGGCACCGCCGCCGAGGTCATCCCCGTCATCGAAGTCGACGCCCGTAAGATCGGAACCGGCAAGCCCGGCCCCATCACCGCCAGCATCCTCGCGGAATTCCGCAAGAAGGCTTCGCGCGAAGGCCAGATGATCCGCTAAGCCAGCCTGCGCCCTGACGCGCATGCCCGCCGCCGCCGACCCGACATCCGCCCTCAGCCGTGACGCCACGCTGCGGCGGTTACTGCGCATCGCCTGGTCGTATCGGTCGGACTGCCTGCAGTTGCTTGGACTGCAGCTGGCCGTGGTCTTCCTGACCGTCGCCGTCATCGCCCTCGCCGGCGTGGGCATCGACTTCGTACGTCATTGCGCGGACCGCACGGTCACCGCGCCGCACCTGCCTTTCTTCGTCCCGGCCGACGCCTCCGATAAGGCGGTGTTCGTCTGGCTAGGCGCCGGCATTCTCGTCGCCGCCCTGCTCCGCGCGATCATCTCGTACGTCTTCGGGTTAGTGTCCGTCCGCTTTCTGCACGGCCGGATCGTCGTCAACCTGCGCTCACAGGTCTTCGCCAAGCTCCAACAGCTGAGCTTCCGCTTCTTCGACTCCAACGCCAGCGGCTCCATCATCAACCGCGTCACCTCCGACGCGCACGCCATCCGGCTCTTCATCGAAGGCGTAATCCTGCAGCTGGCGATCATCACCATCACCTTGGTCGCCTGCTCGGTCTACATGCTGCGCACCGACTGGCGCCTGACGCTCGCCTGCCTCTCGGTGCTGCCGTTCCAGATTTGGTTCGCGATTCGCTTCTCGCGCAAAGTGCGACCCGCTTACGAGGAAAACCGCGACCTGATGGATCGCATGGTGCTGGGCTTCTCGGAGAACGTCCAAGGGATCCAGGTCGTCAAAGGTTTCGCCCTCGAGCCGCGGGTGATGGCCCGCTTCGCCAGTTGGAGCGAGGACATCCGCGTACAGAAGCGCAAAGTCTTTGGCGAAATCGCCCTCTTCTGGCCCGTCATCGACGGCCTTAACCGCCTCTCCATGGCCATCCTCGTCGGCTACGGGGGCTGGATGGTAGCCCGGGGTGAAATCGCCTTGGGCACGGGCCTGGTGGCCTTCGCCGGCCTGCTGCAACAGTTCTCGGCCCAGGTGACGACCCTCGCCGCGGTCGTCGACAACGCCCAGGTCTCGCTCGCTGGCGCGAAGCGCATCTTCGAGATCCTCGACACCGATCCGGGCGTGGCCACCGAACCAGGCGCCTCCTCACCCGGTCGCTTCCTCGGTCGTGTGGCGTTCGAGAATGTGAGCTTCGAATACCAGGAAAACGCGACGGTGCTGCGTGAACTCTCTTTCGCCGCCGAACCCGGCCAACGCATCGCCATCGCCGGCGCCACCGGCGCAGGCAAGTCCGCCCTACTCTCGCTGATCCCACGCTTCTATGACCCGCGCTCCGGACGTGTGACGCTCGACGGACACGACATTCGGACGCTGCCGTTGCCGGAACTCCGCCGCCAAGTGGGCATGGTCTTTCAGGAGAACTTCCTCTTCTCGAACACGATCGCCGCCAACATCGCGTTCGGCCACCCCGACGCCACACAGGAACGCATCGAACGCGCCGCCCGCATCGCTGGGGCCCATGCGTTCATTGTAGCGCTCCCCGAAGGCTACGAGACGTTCCTCGGCGAAGGCGGCGTCAACCTCTCCGGCGGCCAACGCCAGCGAATCGCGATTGCCCGTGCGCTACTACTCGAACCGACGGTCCTACTGCTCGACGACCCAACCTCGGCCATCGACCCCGAGACCGAGAAGGAGATCATGGAAGCGATGGAAGCCGCCATGGTCGGCCGCACGACCTTCATCGTGGCCCACCGCCTCAGCACCCTCCGCCGCGCCGACCAGATTCTCGTCCTAGAGCACGGTAAGCTCGTCCAGGCCGGCACCCATGAGCAGCTGATGGCCCAGGACGGCCATTATCGTCGCGCCATCCTCGTCCAATCGGAAGGAGCCCCCGCATGAGCAAAGATCGCCTCGAGATTGCAGTCCGCCGCATCCGTCCGGACGAAGAGGAACCC
>CANHZL010000014.1 GCA_947465345.1 Opitutia bacterium
CCGGCACCCATGAGCAGCTGATGGCCCAGGACGGCCATTATCGTCGCGCCATCCTCGTCCAATCGGAAGGAGCCCCCGCATGAGCAAAGATCGCCTCGAGATTGCAGTCCGCCGCATCCGTCCGGACGAAGAGGAACCCGACCGCCTCCCCCTGCGCTGGTCGACCGTCGCCCGCTTGCTCGCCTTCACCGCCCCGCATCGCGGCATGCGCAACACCTTGCTCTGCCTCTGCGTCTTCCGCGCGATGGCCCTGCCCGGCCTCGCCTGGCTCGTCGGGTACATCATCAAGGGTCCCGTGGCGTCCGGCGACGGCGCCGCGACCTTCCGGACACTCGCCCTATTCACGGGCTTCTTCATCGTTGCCGACGTCGCCCTCTATTGGCGCATTCGCCTCGCTCACCAAATCGGCGAGAACGTCCTGCGCGACCTGCGCGATAAGCTCATGGCTCATCTGCTGACGCAGCCGCTCTCATTCTTCCACGCGCGCCGCCACGGCAGTCTGATCAGCCGCATGATCTCGGATATTGAGGCAATGCGTAACGGGATCCAGAATAACTTCTTCATCACCTTCGTGTCCTTAGGCCAGATGACCTGCGCGGCCGGGCTCATGCTGCTCGCCAACCCGCGGCTATTCCTCGTCCTACTGGCCATCGTGCCCTGTCTCCTACTCGTGCACGGTTTCTTCCGCGGGAAGATCCTCCACGCCTCACGCGTCCAACAGGAGACCTTCTCACGCGTCACCTCGGCGCTGGCCGAGACGGTCCAAGGCATCCGAGTGACGCAGGGTTTCGCCCGCGAAGACACCAACGCCGGCATCTTCACCCGCTTGGTCCGCAGCCTCGCGGGCAACGTGGTGAAGACCGCGAGTCTCACGGCCCTCTACCTGCCGTTGCTCGAATTGAACGCCCAGGGCTTCATGGCGGCGCTCATCGGCGTCGGCGGCTGGGCGGCGCTCTCCGGCACCGGCACGGGACTGGGCGACTTGGTGACGTTCTTCTTCCTGGCCGACCTGTTCTTCTCACCGATCACCATCATCGGAACGCAGCTCTCCGAAGCCACCCTTGCGATGGCCGGCGCCGAACGCTACTTCCGGATGCTCGACACGCCCCCAGCATGGATCGATAAGCCGACGGCCGGCGAATGCCCGCCACTTAAGGGCCACGTAGAGTTCCGCGACATCCACTTCGCCTACATCCAGGACCGACCCGTCCTCCATGGAATTTCCTTTGTCGCCCAGCCGGGACAGGTCATCGCGCTCGTGGGACACACCGGCTCGGGTAAATCCACCATCGTCGGCCTGCTGGCGAAGTTCCAGCTACCGCTTACCGGCAAGGTACTCGTCGACGGCCATGACCTCGCCGACGTAAGGCAGGAAACCCTCCGTCGCCAGATGGGCTTCGTCTTCCAGCAGAACTTCCTTTTCGCGGGTACAATCGCCGAGAACGTGAAGTCGGCCCGCCCCGACGCGACCGACGAAGAGATCCGGCAGGCCTTCCGAGACCTCGATTGCCTCGACCTGATCGAAGACCTTCCCGCTGGCATCAACACACCCTGCTCCGAGAAGGGCCGCGGCCTTTCGATGGGCCAGCAACAGCTCGTCGCCTTCGCGCGGGCCTTACTGGCCAATCCGCGCATCCTCGTGCTCGACGAAGCCACCAGCGCCGTCGATACGCTCACGGAGGCCAGGCTCCAGGTCGCCCTCGCCCGCCTAATGAAGGGCCGCACCTGCTTCGTGGTCGCCCATCGCCTGAGTACCATCCGCCGAGCCGACTGCGTCATCGTCCTCAACGAAGGTTGTATCGTCGAACGCGGCACGCACGATGAACTGCTCGAGCTGCAAGGAGCTTACGCGGGGTTGCACCGCGACTTCCTGAGTTCAACGACCTGACCGCGCCTACTTGGCTGACGGGACGTTGCCGAAGTTCGGACGCTTGGGCTTACTCTTATCATCGGGCTTAGCCGGCGGCTTCGGGTCGACCATGACGTCAGCGAATGCCACCGACAGACCCTGCGTGCGAATATTGGCATACAAGTCACCCACCGGTGACTGGCGGAATGTCTCGACCTGAAGGGTCTGGTAACTGACCCCCTCCGGCTTGCTCTTGACCGTCAAAGACACTTCTAGGCGGACGGCTTGACTGACAGGGCCGCCGGAAAACCGCACCGACTTCTTCGGACCGAGCGTCGCCATCGCCAAACCTTTGGAGTCCTGATGCACGGGGACGTTCCAGGTCTCCCCCATGGACAGGTCGGGCGGAAGGACCAACAATAACGTGCGAATCGGACCGCCAGGGTTCCCTGGATAGACGAGTTTGCGACGCCACAACGGCCAATATCTTCGGCCCTGATCATCCATGGCTTCGCTTCCGCCGGGACCATCAACGACCAGCATCCGCTCCTTAAGGAAAGCGACTTCGGCGGGTGATAAGACCGCTTGCACCGCGCCGGGCCGACGGATCGGCCCCTCATCGGGCGCGACTTCGGCCGACACCAATAACACGAGCTCGACCGGTCCAGCCACGCGATGGTCGATCCAAGCAATCACGCCATAAGGCACCACGGTCATGGCGGCCGCGAGGAGCAGACCGCCGCCCAGAGCTTTGGAGAAGTCATACCGGGACGACAAGGCCGTCATCAAGGCGGCACCCGCAAAGCCAGCCGCGTGCACCGAGATGTCAGCGCCCAGCGTCCATTGAGCCATCTCGAATTCGTCAGGATAGCCGAGCCAACGAATCCGGAAGAACATCAGCACAATCCACAGCGTACCGGCCGTCGCGCCGATAAGCGGTGCATAACGCGGTCCGCTACGCTCGTAGACTTTGGTCAGGAGAGCCGAAAGCAAGGCCGCAAAGAGCCCGCCGAAAAAAGCGTCCTTCAGGGACGCTACGCCCGTCAGGGCGGCGGCGACCACGAGGAACGCCCATGTGAACCAATAGGTAAGGGCGTAGGTCTTCATTCCCCAACGATGGTACCAGGCGGCACAATCGCGCCCTTCTTGACGACAATCACGCCATCACGAACGAACAGGGCGTCCGTCTCCCACTTCTCCGGCAGGCCGGTCGGCGCCAGGCGACAACCAGCGCCGATGCGCGCGTTCTTGTCGATGATGGCGTTGCGGATAAGGCAATTGGGGCCGACGCCAACATCGGGACGACCGAGGGAATTATTCTTGGCAAGGTCGTGCGGACGCTCGAACGAGTCGGCGCCCATCATGACCACGTTCTCGAGACGAGAGCCGCCGCGGATGACGGAGCGCACGCCGATGACGCAGCGGTTAAGCTCGGAGTCGTCGACGATCGCGCCATCGGCCATCAAGACGCGCTGCGAACGGGCGCCGTTAAGTTTGGCCGGGGGAAGATAACGAGCGTGGGTATAGACGGGATTCTGGCCGTCAAAGAAGTCGAACGGGGGCACCGGGTCCGTCAGGGTAAGGTTGCACTCCCAGAAGGAGCCTACGGTACCGATATCTTCCCAATAACCGTCGAAAACGTAGGCCATCATGCGCTTCGAGGCGAGGAGACCAGGGATGACTTCCTTGCCGAAGTCGGTCTGGCTTTGGTCGGCGAGGGCCTCGCGCATAACCTTACCGGAGAAGAGGTAGATGCCCATCGAAGCCAGGCAGTAGGGCTGTTCGGACTTATCCGAGAGACGGGCACGCGCGGCGCCGCCGAGGATAAGCGAGGAGATGACGGCCGGATCCTTCGGCTTCTCAACGAACTCCACGACACGGAGGTCAGCGTTGACGCGCATCACGCCAAGGGCGCTGACTTGGTCGGACGGCATGGCCTTGGCGGCGATGGTGACGTCGGCGGCGTTCTCCATGTGCTGACGCGCCAGCTCGTCAAAATCGAGGCGGTAGAGCTGGTCACCGGAAAGGATGAGCACCAAGTCCTCGTCCTTAAGGTTGTAGTGATGAAGGTTCTGTCGGACTGCGTCGGCCGTACCCTGATACCAGGACTCCTTATCCCCCGTCTGCTCGGCGGCGAGGATGTCGACGAAGCCGCGACCGAAACCGTCGAACTTATACGTCTGCTGGATGTGCTTGTGGAGCGACGCCGTGTTAAACTGCGTCAGGACGAAAATCTGATTGAAGCCGGAGTTGAGACAGTTGCTGATCGGGATGTCTACCAAGCGATAGTTACTGGCGAGCGGGACGGCCGGCTTGCAGCGATCCTTGGTCAGGGGATAGAGGCGGGAGCCACGACCGCCCCCCATGATGATGCTGATGACGCGAGGAAGGGAGGGCATGGCGGGATGACCTACCTTCCCTCCGGTCGCCCCCGCCCTCAAGCGGAAAAGGGCGAATGGCGGCTTGAAGGCGGCACCGTGACGGGGTTGCATCGCCCTCCGCATGGCGTTCGCCTTCCATATCCTCGGCACGAGTAGTTCCGGCAACTGCTCCCTACTGGAAGCAGGCGGCACGCGGGTGATGCTCGACGCGGGCTTCCAAGGCCCCCGCCTCGAGGCTTCATTGCAGAAACTCGGCCTCGAGGCCCGCGCCCTCGACGCCGTCTTCATCACCCACGAACACTCCGACCACTGCGTCGGCCTGCCCGCCCTGCTCCGCCAGAATCCGTTGCTCAAGGTCTTTGCTAACCGCGAGACCGCCCGTCGCATCAAAGATTCGCTGAAGTCGCAGCCCGACTGGCAGCTGTTCGAGACCGGCACTACCTTCGAATTCAAGGGCCTGCAGGTCACCTCGATCCCGATCCCGCATGATGCCGCCGATCCGGTCGGCTTTGCCTTCGACCTACCCGCCCATGAAACGCACCCGGCCAAGCGCCTTACGTGGCTCACCGACCTCGGCCACGCCACGTCGGTCGTGAAACACCATGTGGCGCTGGCGGATATCCTGGTACTCGAGGCTAACTACGACGACGAGATGCTGGACCTCTCCAAGCGCCCAGCCTCCCTCAAGCAACGTATTCGAGGTAACTTCGGACACCTTTCCAACGTCCAGACCAAGGACCTCTTGCTCGGCCTGCGCGAATGGCAGACGACGGAGCTCTACCTCGGTCACCTTAGCAAGGAGTGTAATCGCACCATCATTGTCGACGCCCTGATGAACGAAGTGCGCGACCGAAAGACCGACCTCCGCATCACGGTGGTCGATCCTCTAGAAGATAATCCGGTCAGCCTCTGGTAAGGCTTACTTCTTCGGCGGGACGGCCACGTCATCGCCAGCGGCCGGCGGAGCGGGCACGGTGCCGGTCGAACGGATGACCGCGCTCTCGGCGACGGACTTGGCGAGTCGCTTCACCGCGGCGCCACAGGCAGGCGAAGCCGGGTTAAGGTCCTGCGCGGAGAGCCAAGCGGTCAGTGCGGCAGCCTCGGCGCCGTCCTTCTCCAGCTTCTCGGCATGGCCGATGAGCTGGGCGTAGTTGGCCACCAAAGGGGCAATATCGGAGCGAGTCTTGGCGAGTACGAGGTCGTCGGACTCGGTCTTATAGGTCTCGACGATGACGTCCCAAGCGAGGTAAGGATTGTTCTGCGAAGCCAGCACGGAGGCCTTCTGGATATTGGCATCCAGTTCGCCGACGCGGTTCACGACCTTGCGAAGCTTCTCGGAGCGTTCCTTGTCTTGGGCTAGGGCCAAGGCGTATTCCAGCTTCTTGTTATAGATGTCGCGCCACTTCGACTCCGTCATGAGGCGGTCGAACTCCGGCACCTTCTGAGCCAGGGTGTCCTGGCGGCTGACGACCTGGTTGGCGAAATCCTTCACGCCGGGATTCTGCGGCCAGATCTTGGCGGCGCGCTCGAGGGCGGCCTCGGCCTTGGCGTTGTCACCGGCGAGCGCCGCAGCCTTAGCGGAAAGAAGCGACATGTTCGAAGCGTTCATCGCATTGGTGACTTTCGAAAGGATCGGGGCGCCCGGGAAATCGCGGGCGCGACCGCGCACCTTGTTCACGTAACCCTCGACGCTACCGAGGTCATGCTCGTCGCCGAGGCGCTGCAGTTCGCGGAGATCCTTCCAGAGGGCGAGCATCTCGCGCTTCTTTTCGTAAGGATAGGACATGATGGCCGGCTCGAATTCACCCAGGAAGAAAGTCTCCTGGAGCCTTTCAAAGGCGCCGTAAAGCTCGCCCTGCTTCACGAGATCGTCGACCGTCTGGACGCCCTTGGAGACGTCCTTGATTGCTTCGCGGGACAGCATATCGAACGACTCGAGGGTCGGCACGAAATCGGAGATCGGGAAGAACTCTTTCACTTCCTTGGCACCGACGACGATATTCTGGCTGCCGCCCTTAAAGAGCACGCGATAGAAGGAACTGGTAATCAGCGAATGGCGGTAACGACGGGCCATCAGGAACGAGACCATCTGGGATTGGAATTCGATTTTAGCCTTCAGGCCGAGGGCGGTCATTTCCGCGTCCTTGGCGAGGATTTGGGCCTGCGTGCGAGCCTCGTCCTTAACCTTAAAACCGAGCTCGGTGGTGCCGGTGGCGGACTTGCCGAGCGGCTTGGACTTCGAGGCAGAACGGCTCCGGGCGTCGTTCGCCTCTTCGATCATGTCCGCGCGGTTGATGATGATGCCTTCCTGCATCTTACGGAGGGTATCCAGCTGGTTCTTGTTCACCTCAATCTGGCGGAACTCCTGCTTCATCACCCAGACCTTCTGGACCTGGGAGGCGATGGTGAGGGAGTTGTTGGCGTCGATGTCGAATTCGGCCGCCTTGAAGAGCAGGTTGAACGCCTCCTGCTGGTTGCGATAGTAGTTCTCCTGGTTGATCGTCTGGGCAGAGAGGAGGAGCTGAATCTGATCGAGGATGGCCACGTAGCGCTTCATGTCGCCGCTGTCGGTCGGCGCGGCAAGGAAGCGTTCGAAACGGGCACGGACCGCGCGGGCGTTGCCGAGGTTCATCGTCGTGCCCTTCCACTGCATGGAGCCGTTCTCCATGTCCACGGAGTCGCTATTGACGTTGAAGATACGATCGGCGCCACCTTCGGCGGACGAGCTCTTGTAATCACCGGCGGTGCCCCCGCCGTTAACGGTGCCGCCGGGCGGAGGCGCCTGGGCGAACCCGAGTACAGTCAACGCACACCAACCAAAGAGACTGAAGAGAGAGTGACGCATGGCGGAAAAATCAGAAACGTTCGAGAGCTTCGACGACGAGGAGGTCGCGGGTGACGCGAAGCTTGCACTTGAAGCGCTGGCCGACCTCGAAGGAATCGGCGGAGCCGGCGGGGACGAAGACCGGGATGCGTCCCGCGGGACGGGTCGGGTCCTTCTCAATGGGCTTCACGGCGAGCACGCGACCGCGACCTTCGACGAAGGCGAGCTGCTGCTCGACCTGGCAATCAAGACGATACGAGTTCCCCTGCAGCGTGGCCCAATCCTTGCGATAGGCCTCGACCGAAAAAGGCGTGAGGTCGGCAAACTTACCGCCGCCGCCCATGCGCGGGACCACGATCGCGACGAGAATCACGATCACGAAGACCGGGATACCAAGGGCGAAGAAGAGAGGGTTAATCTTGGACATGGAAAAGGGGTGGGGAGGCCAACGCATAACTCTACCCCCCCTTTGGGATTTGTTCCAGCGATTTCCCTTATAAGCGAAATAACTCGTCCGAATCGGCTTAGGGGTTTCAGCCCACGCCCTCAGTTCCAGCGCTTCTGCTGGCAGCCGTAGACGACGAAGCAGAAGCCGACCAACCCCTGGACCAGTAACACAACCAGCCCTTCGATGGTACTGGCCACATATGCATTCTGGTTAGGCATGCTCGCAGTATAGGCATCGTAAAGCGGCTGCCCCATCATGGAATTCATGAAGCCAGACCAACCCCAATAGGAATTAATGAAAGGACGGCAGACCCAGGTCAGGGCGGGTGGCAAGGCCAGGACCACCCCGGATAGAGGCAACTGGAAGCCGACCAGGTAGATGGAAAGGAGCGAAGACTTCTCGGGCGAGGTCAGCATGGCCGAGAAGCCAAGGCAGACGACGGACATCGAGACGCAACTGGCGGCGAGGATAGCAAGTTGCCCAGCCCAGGGTCCCGGGAAGTTGCAAATCAGTTTCACGAACAGGCACATCCAGACCCCCTGAAAGATCGCCACAAGGGAGACGAAGACAATTTTCGAGAAGGCGTAGGCCCACGGACGCAAGCCAGTCATGCGCTCCTTCTCATACAGGATGCGCTCGGCAGAGATCTCGCGGCCACCATTGTTGGCGCCCATGAGGGTGAGCAAGATGACCTGAAACATCACCAGCCCCGCAGCGAGTCCGGCGAGCTGGGCGTTTGACATCTGTACCTTCAAGGCCTGCTGCACTTCCGCCATGGAGGCCGTATTACGGTCCATCGGAATTTTTAGGACATCCCAAGCCCCATCGAGGTTAAAGATGATAACGAGGAGCGGGAAACCGAACGTAATCGCGAGCGTCAGGCCGAGATAGCCAGTGTCACGGAAGAAGAGTTTGAGGCGGCGGGAAAGCAGCGTCGTGAACTGCGAGGCGCCGTCGGGAATCGAAGGTTCGGCCAACGGCTCAACCTCAGCGGGTGCGCCCACCTTGGCGACGGCGATCTCGTAGGAATCCTGATGTTCGGCCTGACGGATAGCCCAGCGGTCGCGCCACGTGGCGAGATCCGAGGCGTTCAATACCTCATAAAGACGCAGTCCATCTGGGATGCCGAAATAACCGAGTAATTCATCCGGCGAGCCCTGGAAGACCACGTCGCCTTGGTATACGACCGTGACCCAGTCGAACTGGTTTAGCTTACCCAGATTATGAATGATGCAGACGAAGCTCTTATGGTCCGTCTCGGCGAGATTGCGTAGAAGCGCGAGAATCTGATCCTCGGACTGCGGATCGAGGCCTGAAGTGACTTCGTCGCAGACCATACAGGGCGGATCGAGCGTGAGTTCCAGACCGAGTGAAAGTCGGCGCAACTGACCACCCGAAAGCGCCGAGACGCGCTTGTCGCGATGCGGTGCCATGCCCGTGACGCTGAGAACGGACTCTAGGCGGCGAGAACGCTCGGCGGCGTCCGGAACGGCCAACTCAAGGGCATACTCTAAAGACTCGGCGACAGTCAGCTGAGGCTGGGCAGCGGTGAATTGCGGGGCGAAGCCGACCTTGCCGACCAAGTCTTCGGTACAGGTAATCGGCTGTCCGGCTAGGTAGGCCCCCCCTGTCGAGGGAAGGATTCCTAGAATCGCCTTCATCAGGGTCGTCTTGCCGCAACCTGAAGGTCCGATGACGGCGTTGAGGCCGCGCGGGAGAAAGCGGGCGTTGGCGCCGTCGAGAATGATAGGGCCGTTGGCACCCGCCTGCACGGTGAGATTCTGGCAGCTCAGCATCGGTTGTAATCTTGCTTCGGGACCCCTGTGGGTAAAGGATTAACGCCATGAGCCCCAAAGCCCTCGCCGCCGCCCTGCTCGCGACCGCCGCCCTCGCCCCCCAGGCCGAAGCCTTCCAGATGACCAAGAAGGCCATCCGCAACCAAGGCATCTTCGGCATCAAGATCGCCAACACGGACATGGCCTTCTATGGCCGGGCCGACGCGATTCTTTCCATCTCCTTCCAAGAGTACACGACGGGCTCCTTCATCGTCGCTGAAGTCGTCATCGACATGAAGGACTCCAATCAGCAGCTGCGCATTTATTCGGCCCGCCCACCCGGCACGGCCGATGTGGCCAATCGTGCCAACCGCGCCAGCTCCGCCAACTCCCAGAACCGCGGACTGGACCCCAAGGATGCCAGCAAACTCCCGATTCCCGGTCCGCTCGCCCTCATCGAATCCAAGGTCAATAACGTCGTCAGCAGCAGCACCGGGGACATCGTCGTCAAGACCTACCCGACCACCACTCATGCCAAGACGGTGGAGATGGTCGTCCTGACCAAGGCCGAACTGCAGCAGCTGTACTCCAAGATGATTACCCTCTATACGGGCTTCGAAGTGGAAGCCGTCGATGGCGCTTCGGTTGAAGGTTCGAACGGAGCCGCTGCCGCGACCGCCGCAGGTAGCACCGCCGCCAAGATCAAGATCAACCAGATCGGCGGGGTCCTGTTCACGTTGGAGTAAATCGGGGAGTACCCCGCAGCCCTCGTTTTACGGGGCGAAACGCCCCACCCCGACCTTTCGGGCAAGTCCGGCTTGACCGTTCCTGCGGGCTTCGCTTGTGTCCGCCCTTACTCCCATGGCCTCCCTCCCCGTCAACCGTATCAAGAAGAAGAACATCATGAGCTACAACGGCGAGCTCTGCATCGTTCTCGAGTGCCTCGTCCGCACCCCCCCGAACAACGCTTCCTACGTCCAAATGGAACTCCGCTCCATCAAGACCGGCGCCAAGATCCCGGTCCGCTGCGGCATCGGAGTCAGCTTCGACGTCTTCGATAACAGCACGAAGTCCCTTGAAATGTCCTATGAAGCCGATGGCAGCTACGTCTTCGTCGACACCAACACCAACGAGGAATACTACATCTCGGCCGCCTCCCTCGCCGACTCCAAGGAGTTCCTGATCTCGGGCACCTCCTACATGGTCCTCTTCGTCGAAGATAAGCCGATCACCGTCGACCTCCCCCCTTCCGTCATCGTCGAGGTCCTCGAAGCCCCGCCCGCCGTCAAAGGCGACACCGCCGGCAACGTCCAGAAGACGGTCACCTGCGAAAACGGCCTTCAGGTCAACGTCCCGCTCTTCATCAAGCAGGGCGAGAAGATCAAGGTCAGCACCGAGAATAAGGAATACCTCGGTCGAGCTTAAGCCGCCCTTCCAGGCGACGCATCGAACCCCGGCACGCCGGGGTTCTTTCTTTGGGCAGACGGACCACCCGGAAGGAGCGTAGACCCGCAGGGATTCGAACCCCGACAAGGAGAACCAAAAACTCCTGTGCTACCATTACACCACGGGTCTGCGCACCCCGACTGAACAGCGACTCGTAGGTCGGAGTCAAGCGAGACCAAGGCGGGGTTGACGCTGGGGTTTCTAGGGCTCATTTCCCCTGTATGCCCGCCTCCACCTCCAAGAAGCCGAAGTACCGTCGTATCGTGCTGAAGATCAGCGGCGAAGCCCTACGCAACGACACCACTGGTGCCTCCATCGATAGCGCCGTCCTCGACCGCCTCGCCGAAGAGCTCCGGTCGATCCAGAAGGTCGGCACCCAGGTCGCGGTCGTCGTCGGCGGCGGCAACATCTTCCGCGGCCTCGCCGGCGCGCGCGCCAACGGCACCGATCGCACCACTGGTGACAACATGGGCATGCTCGCCACAGTCATCAACGGTCTCGCCCTCATGGACCGCCTCGAGAAGGCCGGCCTCGAATGCCGCGTGATGACCGCCATCCCGATGGACCGCATTGCTGAACCTTTCATCCAGCGACGCGCCACCCGCCACCTCGAACGCGGCCGCATCGTCATCTTCGTCGCCGGCACGGGTAATCCTTATTGCACGACCGACTACGCCGCCGCCCTCCGCGCCAATGAGATCGGCGCCGATGCCATCCTCAAGGCCACCAAGGTTGACGGCGTCTACGACAAGGACCCGATGAAGCATAAGGACGCGAAGCGCTACGACCGCGTCTCCCACGCCGAAGCCCTCCAGAAGCGCCTCGGCGTGATGGACGCCGAAGCGTTCTCGCTCTGCGAAGCCAACAAGCTCCCGATCATCGTGCTCTCGATGTCCGAGAAGGGCGCCGTGAAGAAGGCCGTCCTCGGCCAGCGCATTGGCACGCTCGTCGCCTGATTTTCCAACAACAAACCCCCACCCCACCCCTATCCATATGGACCTCAAGAAACTCATCGCCGAAGGCGGCAACGCCATGAAGAAGGCGGTCGACCACACCTCGCACGAATTCGCCACGCTGCACACCGGCAAGGCCTCGCCCGGCATGATTGAAAACATCCAGGTCCACGTCGAAGCCTACGGCATGACGCAGCGCTTAAAGGACATGGCCGCTATCACTACGCCCGATGCGCAAACGATTGTCGTGCAGCCGTTCGACAAGGGCGTGATGGATGATATCCGCAAGGCCATCATGGCCGCCAACGTCGGCATCAATCCCGTGCCTCAAGGAAACTTCATGCGCTGCCCGGTCCCCTCCCTCTCCGGCGAACGCCGCCTCGAGCTCGCCAAGCGCGCGACCCAGATGGCCGAAGAAGGCAAAGTCCGCGTGCGCAACGCCCGCCGCGACGCCCTCGAAATCCTCAAGAAGGGCAACAAGGAGAAGCTCGTCACCGACGACGAGCTCAAGCGCTCCGAAAAGGAAATCCAGACGCACACCGATAATTTCACGGCCGAGATCGAAAAGAACCTCAAGGCCAAGGAAGCTGATCTGAAGGGTTAATCGTCAGCCTCGTCCCGTTTCATGAATATTCACGAATACCAAGCCAAGGAACTGTTCGCCCAGTTCGGCGTCGCCGTGCCCAAGGGCGTGGCGGTCACCTCTGCCGCCGAATTCGAAGGCGCGCTCGCCAAGATCGACACCACCGGTGGCATCATGGTGAAATCCCAGATCCACGCCGGCGGCCGCGGCAAAGGCACCTTCACCGACGGCTTCAAAGGCGGCGTGAAGTTCTCCCCGACCAAGGAAAAGGCCCTCGAAAATGCGAAGGCGATGCTCGGCAACACCCTCGTGACCGCCCAGACGGGCGAAGCGGGCCGCAAGGTCCAAACAATCTACTTCACGGAAGCCGCCAACCTGGGTAAGCGCCCGGACGGACGCGACGACGAGTACTACCTCGCCATCCTCCTCGACCGCGCGACGTCCTTCCCGGTCATCGTCGCCTCGACCGAAGGTGGCATGGAAATCGAACACGTTGCCCACCACACCCCGGAGAAGATCTTCAAGGTGCAGGTCGATCCGGCCGTCGGCCTCCAGGCCTTCCAGGCACGCCAGATTGCCTTCTCGCTCGGTTTCTCGGGTGACCTCTTCAAGCAGTGCGTCACGCTCGTGACGAAGCTTTACCAGTTCTACTGGGAGAAGGATTGCGCGATGGTCGAAGTGAACCCGCTCCTGGTCACGAAGGAAGGCAAGCTCCTCGCCCTCGACGCCAAGGTGTCGTTCGACGACAACGCCCTCTTCCGCCATCCTGACGTGGTCGCCCTGCGCGACCTCAACGAGGAAGACGCCAAGGAGATCGAAGCCTCGAAGTTCGGCCTCTCCTACATCGCCCTCGACGGCAACATCGCCTGCCTCGTCAACGGCGCGGGTCTTGCGATGTCCACGATGGACATCATCCAGCACTTCGGCGGCAGCCCGGCCAACTTCCTCGACGTCGGTGGCGGTGCGACGAAGGATCAGGTGACGGCGGCCTTCAAAATCATCCTCGGTGACGCCAACGTGAAGGGTATCCTGGTGAACATCTTCGGTGGCATCATGGACTGCAACGTGATCGCCACGGGCATCATCGAAGCGGTCAAGGAAACCGGCCTCAAGCTGCCCCTCGTGGTACGCCTCGAAGGCAATAACGTCGAAGCCGGCAAGGCCACCCTCGCCGCTTCGGGCCTGACGATTGTGTCGGGCGATTCGATGGCCGACGCGGCCCAGAAGATCGTGAAGCTGGTCAACGCCAAGTAACCCCTCACCGCACACTCTCATGTCTATTCTCGTCAAAGAAGATACGCGCATCCTCGTCCAAGGCATCACGGGCGATTTCGGCGCACGCCACGCCCGCCTCTCGCTCGACTACGGCTCACAGGTCGTCGCCGGCGTCACCCCGGGCAAGGGCGGCCAGGTCTTCGAACACGCCGGCAAGAAGGTCCCGATCTTCAACACCGTCGCCGAAGCGGCCAAGCAGACCGGCGCCACGGTCTCCGCGATCTTCGTCCCCCCGCCCTTCGCGGCCGACGCCATCCTGGAATGCTTCGACGCCGATCTCGACCTCGCCGTAGCCATCACGGAAGGCATCCCGGTCCGCGACATGGTCCGCGCCAAACGCGCCATGGCCGGCCGTCGCACCCGCCTCATCGGCCCGAACTGCCCCGGTCTCGTGACCCCTGGTCGCGGCGACAAATCCTCTGGCGGCTGCCGCATCGGCATCGCCCCGGGCTACATCCACAAGCGCGGCAACGTCGGCGTGGTCTCCCGCTCCGGCACCCTCACCTATGAGGCCGTCTGGCAGCTCACCTGCCGCGGCAAGGGCCAGTCAACCTGCGTCGGTATCGGCGGCGACCCCGTTAACGGCACCTCGCACCTCGACGTCATCAAGCTCTTCAACGACGACCCGGAAACCGAAGCGATCATCATGATCGGCGAAATCGGCGGTAACGCCGAAGTCGAAGCCGCCCGCTGGATCAAGGCGCATTGCAAGAAGCCCGTCGCGGGTTTCATCGCCGGTGCCACCGCTCCGGCCGGTCGTCGCATGGGTCACGCCGGCGCCGTCATCGGCGGAGCCGAAGATACCGCCGCCGCGAAGATCAAGATCTTCGAGGAGTGCGGCATCTCGGTCGCAGCCACGCCGTCCGACATGGCCGACGCCCTCCTCCGTATCTGGAAGGGCTGAACTAATTAACGCCATTCCGTCACCCAAAGGCCATGATTCATGGTCTTTGTTGTTTACGGAGAACTATTATTATTATTAGAACCCATCCACACCCAAGCCTACCATGTCCGACACCCCTCCCTCCGTCGCCTCCGCTCCGAAAAGCCGCACTGTCTACATCGTGCTGGCCATCCTCCTCGGCGCCTACGGCATCCATAACTTCTACGCCGGCGACAAGAAGGCGGGCCTGATCAAGTTGCTCGTCACCATCCTGACCTGCTTCATCGGCGGTCTCCCGATGTGGATCTGGGCCATCATTGACGCCATCAACGTCAAGCAGGACGCCAACGGCGTGCAGTTCAACTAAGCCGACCCGCTTCCCGACAAAAGGCCGCCTAATGGGCGGCCTTTTTCATACCTATTGCGACCAAGGGGCATCCCTCCCCGTTTTGGCTTTAACCTCCGACCCACCCCGACTACACCCTTCCCATGTGGTATTACGAACAGAACGGCAATCGCATCGGTCCAGTGGACGAAACCACCATGCGCGGCCTGATCGCCAACCGCACGATCTCCATCGACACGCTCGTCTGGACCAACGGCATGGCCAACTGGACTCCGCTCCAGCAAACCCAACTCGCCGCCGGTTTGCCCGTCCCGCCTCCTTCGATTCATCCGGTCGCGCCGGCCGTTAACACCAACGCCAAAGACCGCGTAGTCTACGTGCTACTCGCCATCTTCCTGGGCTCCTATGGCATCCATAACTTCTATGCAGGTTACACCAACCGCGGCATAATCCAGCTGCTGGTCTCAATCCTCACCTGCTTCATCGGCTCCATTCCGATGTGGATTTGGGCCATCGTCGAAGCCTGCACCGTCGAACAGGATGCCAATGGTGTCCGGTTCAAGTAAGCCTTCGAGAACTCGCCCAACAAAAAGGCCGCCCATCGGGCGGCCTTTTGCTTTGCCTGAGTGGCAGGCTTACTTACCGGCGACGTAGGCGAGACCACCGGCGATCTTAGCAACGGGCTCGGTACCTTCCAGGAGGTCGGCGATGGGGTCCCACTTGCCGTTGACAAGGCCATCGCGGGCGGAGGCGGCGATACCGGCCTTCCAGGTCTTGGCTCCGGCGGACACGGTCAGCTTCTCGACGTCGACGGTGACCTCGACGTCCGGGTTAGCGCGCACGAAGGCGTCGCACTCGGCGAGGTCTTCTTTAGACAGGGTCATGCAGGGCACGCCGAGGGTCGTGGAGTTGCCGAAGAAGATCTCCGCGAAGCTGCCACCGACGAAGGCAGTGAAGCCGTAGCGCCAGAGCGACTGGGGGGCGTGCTCACGGGAGCTACCGCAGCCGAAGTTGAAGCCAACGACCATGACGCCCTTCTTGGCGGCGGCGATGCGGCCGGCCTGGGCCGAGTTCATCGGGTGCGGGCGCTCCTTACCGTCCGGGCCGGTGCGCTCGTCACGGAAGGCGTGCTCACCGAGACCGTCGAAGGTCACGCAGCGGAGGAAGCGCGCAGGGATGATGCGGTCAGTGTCGATGTCGTCACCGGGGACGGCGAGGGCGAGGGCTTTGACCTGAGTGATTTTGGCGAGGGACATGGCGGTTTGAAAGAGGTTAGGCGGCGACGGGGCGACGGATCACGCAGATAGGCATCGCAAGCGCGGAAGCCAAGGAGGCGAGGCGTTCTTCGGCGACGGAAGCGGCGACGGTCTCGTCGGCTACCAAGATCGCGTGGCCATCCACGACCCAAGGCAGGGTAACAGTGCACACGGGCTTTCCGTCGTAATGGGCGTCAACGCGCACGTCGCGCTGGCAGACGAGTCCTTCGGCCGAGCAGGCAACGTCGACGTCATCACCCTGGGCGATACGCTCGAGCACACGGTCGACTGGCGCGGAGACGGACATCAGACCTTGAAGACTTCGCGGGCGTCGGTGACCTGGCCGGTGATGGCGGCGGCGGCGACCATGAGCGGGCTCATGAGCACCGTACGGCCGGTCTGCGAGCCCTGGCGGCCCTTGAAGTTACGGTTCGAGGAGCTGGCGCAAAGCTGGTCGCCGACGAGCTTGTCGGGATTCATCGCGAGGCACATGGAGCAACCCGCGCCACGCCATTCGAAGCCAGCTTCGATGTAGATCTTATCGAGGCCTTCATGGACGGCCTGGATGGCGGTGAGCTGGGAGCCCGGGACGACGATCGCCTTGACGCTCGGGCTGACCTTACGGCCCTTGAGGTACTTAGCGACTTCGCGAAGGTCGGAGATGCGGCCGTTGGTGCAGGAGCCGAGGAAGCAGACGTCGACCTTGGTGCCCTTGATCGGGGTGTTCGGCGCCAGCTTCATGTGAGCATAGGCGTCTTCGGCGGTCTGGCGGTCGGCGGCGTTGAGGGTCTCGAGGGCCGGCATCTTCTCGTCGATGAATACAGCCTGACCAGGCGTGATACCCCAAGTGACGGTCGGACGAATATCTTCGGCCTTGAAGACCTTAACGTCGTCATACTGGCAACCGGCATCGGAGGCAAAGGAAGCCCAGCGGGCCACGGCGGCATCCCAATCGGCGGCCTTCGGGGCGTAGGGCTTGCCCTTGATGTAATCGAAAGTCTTCTGGTCCGGATTGACGTAACCGCAGCGGGCGCCGCCTTCGATGGACATATTGCAGACGGTCATACGCTCCTCAAGGGAGAAGCCGTCGAAGGTCGTGCCAGCGTATTCGTAAGCGTAGCCAATGCCGCCGTTGACGCCGAGGACGCGGATGATGTGTAAGATGACGTCCTTGGCGTAGACGCCAGGGGCGAGCTTGCCGTTGACCTCGATGCGACGGACCTTGAGGGGGCTGAGGGCGAGGGTCTGGGTCGCGAGGACGTCGCGGACCTGCGTGGTGCCGATACCGAAAGCGATTGCGCCGAACGCGCCGTGGGTGGCGGTATGGGAGTCGCCGCAGGCGATCGTGGTGCCGGGCTGGGTGATGCCCTGCTCAGGGCCGACCATGTGGACGATGCCTTGGGTGCCGGTCGTGGTGTCGAAGAAGCGGATGCCGTAGTCCTTGGTGTTCTTACGGAGGGCCTCGATCATCTCCTGGGCGATCGGGTCGGAATAGGGCTCCTTGAGTTCGTTAGTCGGGACGATGTGGTCGACCGTAGCGAAGGTACGCTGGGGGTATTTGACCTTCAGGCCCAAGTCTCGGAGCATGCCGAAGGCCTGGGGGCTAGTCACCTCGTGGATGAGGTGCGTGCCGATGAATAATTGGGTCTGCCCATTAGGCAGCTTGCGCACGGTATGCGCTTCCCAAACTTTCTGGAACAAGGTCTTGGCCATCGGAGTAAAAGGTGAAGGGTCAACGTAGGAAGGGACAAGGGCTGGTCAATCCCACAGGCAAGGCCGGGGCTGGCATATTTGGAGATAAAACACCCGTCGCTAGGGGGCACCCGCCGCCGTGTCTTGACCCGCTCGCCCCTCCCCTTCCATCCTACACCCATGGCCCGCACGCTCACCCTCAGCTTCTCCTGCCCCGACACCAGCGGCATCGTGGCTGAGGTGTCCGCCTTCGTCGCCGGCCATAAGGGCTGGATCACAGAAGCCAGCCAGCACACGGAGCACGAGCTCTCCCGCTTCTTCATGCGCGTCGAGATCCGGGCCGAGTCCCTCGACTTCCCCGCCGGCGAATTCGCCCAACGCTTCGCCCCTTTGGCCAAGAAGTTCGCGATGGACTGGAAGGTCTCCGACTCCGCACAGCCTCGCCGTGTCGTCCTCCTCTGCTCGAAGCAAGAACACTGCCTCTACGACCTACTCGCTCGACAGGTTGCCCAGGATTTCCCGTTCGTGGTCCCCTGCGTAATCTCCAATCACGAAGACCATCGCAAGGTCGTCGAAGCCCACGGTATCCCGTTCCACTTCGTGCCCGTGTCACCGGAGACCAAGCACGCAGCCTTCCGCAAGATGGAGCAGATCTTCCGCGACGCGCAAGCCGACCTCATCGTGCTCGCCCGATACATGCAGGTGCTCGACGAAGCAATGTGCCGCGACTTCGCCGGCAAGATTATCAACATCCACCATTCGTTCCTGCCCTCGTTCGCCGGCGCTAAGCCCTACCATCAGGCGCATCGCCGCGGCGTGAAGCTGATCGGCGCGACCTGCCACTTCGTCACGCCCGACCTCGACGAAGGTCCCATCGTGGAACAGGACGTGATCCGCATCGACCATTCGGACACGCCAGAAGACATGGCCCATCTGGGTAAAGATATTGAAAAGGTCGTGCTCGCCCGCGGCCTGCGCGCCGTGGTCGAAGACCGCGTGCTCTTGGCGGGCAATAAGACCGTTATCTTCAGATAATAGGTGCTGACAGCCTAAGTAACGCCACGGCAACGGTTCCCGGGGTGATGCCTTCTGCCTCGCCCTAAGGGCTTGTTTAAACTTAATACGCCCCGTTCGGCCCTCACCGGACAATTCCGACCATGTCCCTCATTTCCCGCCTTTCCGCCCGTCTCCAAAATCATCCCAAGCGCATCGTGTTCCCGGAGGGCACCGACGCCCGCGTGATCCAGGCCGCCCGCCAGTTCGTCGTCAAGAAGCTCGGCGTGCCGATCCTCGTCGGCGACCGCCAGCGCATTAAGGTCAACGCCGCCCGGCTTAACATCAGCCTCGAAGGTATCCGCGTCGTGGAACCGGAGCGCAGCGACGAGCTCAAGAGCTTCACCGAGAAACTGGAATCAATCCAGCACTACGGTAATACGAACCTCCAGGGCAACCCGGCGGAGCTCGTGCTCAACCCCAACTATTTCGCCTGCCTGATGGTCGCCACCGGCGGTGCCGATGCCCTCATCTCCGGCGCGACGACGCACGCCTCCTCCGGCCTGCGCGCCATCCTCCAGGTGATGCCCCGCCAAGCCGGCGTCGAGACGGTCTCCTCAATGCAAATCCTCGAATCCGAAGAAGGTAAGTTCGGCATCGAGGGCGTCCTCTTCCTCGCCGATTGCGGCGTCATCCCGGAACCGACCGCCGAACAGCTCGCCGACATCGCGGTGACCACCGCGGCCCTCGCCGGCCACCTGACCAACACAACCCCGAAGGTTGCGATGCTCGCCTACTCGACCCACGCCTCCAATCCCCGTCTGGCTTCAGTGAAGAAAGTCCAGGTCGCCACCGACCTTGCCCGCCGCAAGGCCCGTGAACTGGGCATCAACTGCGATATCGACGGAGACATGCAGGCGGACGCGGCGATCAATCCGTTCGCGGCCCAGTCCAAGGAAGTCGCCGGCGCGGTCGCCGGCCGCGCCAGTGTGCTGATCTTCCCCGACCTGAACTCGGGCAACATCGCCTCGAAACTAGCCCAGCACATCGCGGACATCCCGGCCTACGGCCAGATTCTCACGGGACTCGAACGCCCCGCCGCCGAGATCTCCCGCGGTGCCAGCGCCCACGACATCTTCGGCACGGCGGTCATCGTCGCCGCCCAGGCGGTCGATAAGTCCTACCTCTTCCCGAAGCTCAAGGACGGCCCCGCCGCCTGACCATGGCTGTCCGCAAACGCTTCGCCGAGAACGTTCCCGGGCTGCTCCTGCGCCCGATGAACCTCGATACGCGACGAATCTTCGTCGCGGCGACGCGCATGAACGACGGCAAGACGACCACCTGCCTCGGTCTCACGGCCGCCTTGCAGGCCATGGGCCTCCACGTTGGCTACATCAAGCCAATCGCTCAGCGCGTGGTGATGTCCGGCGATGATCAAGTCGACGAAGACACCCTGCTGATCGATGGGCTCTTCGATCTCGACATCCCGATTGCGGCGATGTCACCCGTGGCCATCGGCCCTGACTTCACGAAGCAGTACCTCGAAAACCCCGATGAGATCGGCCCGCAACTTAAGGACCGTATCTGCCGTGCCTTCGACCGTACGGCCTATGGCAAAGACATCGTCGTCGTCGAAGGCTCCGGCCATGCCGGCGTGGGTTCGGTCTTCGGCGCCTCCAACGCCGACAATGCCCGCGTCCTCGGCTCCAAGGCCATCATCGTCGCCGCCGGCGGTATTGGTAAGCCAATCGACGAGATTGCGCTCAATAAGGCTCTCTTCGACAAGGCCGGTGTGGAAGTAGTCGGTGCCATCCTGAATAAGGTCATGCCAGACAAGCTCGACTTCATCCGCGACTTCGCCGGACGGGGCCTACGCAAGCTCGGCGTGCCTCTGCTCGGCGTCGTCCCGCTTCAAGAGATGCTCGTCTACCCGAACCTCGACCAGGTGGCCGACGAGACCAAGGCCCGCTGGATCCACCAACCCGCCGGACTCCGCCGTGTCCGCCGCGTCGTCATCGGTGCGATGTCCGCCCGCCGTTCTGCCGAATACCTGCGCACTACCGGCACCCTCGTCATTGTCCCGGGCGACCGCGAGGACCTACTCGAAGCCTTCCTCGCCTCTGCTGATGCGAAATCCCTCACGGGAGTCATCTTTTCCAACGGCCTATTGCCCAACGACGATATCGTCCGCCGGATGAAGGAAGCCGGTATCCCGATGGCCGCCGTCGAGGCCGAATCCTTCGCCGTCACCGCCCGCATCAATAATATGTCGGTGAAAACGATGCGGCAGGACGCCGACAAGATCCCGGTCATCCAGAAGATGATCTCGGAATCGGTCGACATCCCCACCCTGCTTAAGTCGCTCTAACCCTCAGAGCGGACGCAACACCTCGCCGAGGCGCGAGAAATGGCCGTCGTCGAAACCCATCGCCCGCTTCAGGAAGGCATCTCGCTCAATGAGATTGGGAATCTTGCCCGCCTCCCGCCACTGAGCCGTGGAGATGAGACCGCGCAGGCGCACCCATAAAGCCCCGACGGGCACGGGATAATCGCTACCGTGCAGGAAGCGCCCTAAGCGCCCGGATTCCTTAACCTGCTTGAGCACGCCACTGCGGATCGGGCTGTTGAGTGCGCTGGTGTCGGCGTACATCTTCGGGAATTCATCCATCAGCTTGATCAGCTCGCCGAAGTAGTTCTGGTCAAAGAAGTGGCTGTTGCCCGAGGAATGGGCCGCGATGACTTTGACGCCGAGTTCCAAGGGACGGCGTAAGATACGCGGATCCTGGTAGGATCGATTGATGACCGGCACGGTCATCTCGCCGCCAGTATGGCAGAGGAACGGGAGACCGGCGGCCGCCATGCGTCGCCAGAATTCATCATACTGCGGAAGGGAGCAATTTACGTTCTGGCAGTTCGGCAGCAGCTTGAGCGCTCGGGCACCGGACGCCAGACAGCGGTCCAGCTCCACCAAGGCGTCCTTGCGCCCCGGGTGGATCGATACCGCGGGCACGAACTCCGGGTTCTCGCGGCAGACCTTAAATAAATAGTCGTTCGGGACATGGAACGAACCGAAGTCCATCTTCTTACCTGCTTCGTCGTAAACCTCGTCCTGGGCGAGGAGCAAGGCCTTGTCTACGTACGACCCTCGGATGAGTTCGCGCAGGGACTCGACGTACTTCACGTCGAAATCCTTGTGCGTCAGCGGCAGCGGCATCCCGACCGCCCGACGCATGACCTCACTGAGCGCTTTGAGCCAGAGGCCTTCGACCCGCAGCCAGCAGCCACTCCCGTCCTGGCCGTTGCCGACGAGGTGGACGTGACAATCATAACGCGTGGCGGGAAGAGGCATAGGTCAGGCGGCAGGGTCCTGCTTTTCAGTATTCATACGGCCATAAAGCCAAGCAACCCCCAAGAAAGCCACCGCGATGATCCCAACGGCGACGACGCGGGAAGCCGTCCCGGTGATGTCGACGTAGAACATACGACAGGTCGCGAAAGCCAATCCAGCCAGCCCGAGCATACGGAGAGACTTGGAATGATTGAAGTGTCCTAACACGAAGAACAAGATCGCCGCTAAGACCCAAACGACTGAGGGGGTTACCGAGTATTCCGCCGTCATGTCCACGCTCACATATAAAGTGTACGCGAGAAGGAGCGCCCCGATGACCGCCCGCTGCGTGGATTCTCCCTCTTCGTCCGCATAGTCCTGCGTATACCTGGCGAGCACACGAAGCAGCAGACCGAGACCAAGCAGCCAAAAGAGCCCCCCCACGATACCCTTAGGACCGACGAAGGCTGCGAGATGCCCCCACTCGCTGCCGGTGATGATGGCGTAGGCCACCAAGAACCCCGGAAGGGCCAAGACCATCTTCTTGAAATGGGATTCCGAAAGAGCCAGCCAGGCCGCCACGGCCGAGATCAGCAAAGCGCCCCCGAACCAGGCGGAAACCTGAGGGGACCATCCATTCGGAAGGCACCAAATACCACAGATGAAGGCAGCCCACGTCATCAGGAAGGCCATCGTGAACGTGAAGGCGTGCTGCAAGGCGAGGATCCACTCTTCCTTTCGTTCAGCCGTCTTCCAGATGATACCCGCCTGGGTCAGGCCGATGATGAGCAGCCAGAAAGCGTGCCATCCATCCGTCGCAGGATGGACCGCAGCCGACGATATCCACTTGAGGGCCAGCATGTAGCTCACCAAGTAAGCGGGGACGGCGGCCCAGATCATGCCCTTGCGGTAACGCAGGAAGGCGACGACGCCGACGACCAACCACGGCCAACCGGTCATCTCCGGCGGCGACATGCGATCCTGCTGCACACCGACCAACGCGCAGCCGAGGACGATGAGACCGCAGATCCGGAGGAGATGCTGCCATTCATCGGTATGCTCCCAATCCTGCCGGAATGAGACCAGCAATGCCATGCCGGCGATGGCGACCAAGGAGGCCCAAGGGTAGCCTACTGCCGCAGCGGAAGAAGCGGTTCCGTCGAGCACCAGGTAGAAAGCGGATAGGGCGGCCAATGCCTCGGTCGCCGATCGGCCTAGGCTGGATTTCGTGCGGGCAGCCAGCAGTTGCGCCAAGGCGGCGGCAAGCAGCCAGGCAATCCAGCGATGGTCGGCAAAGAGGGCCGTGAACCCGGCCGCGGCGAAGACCAGCGACGAGATGAGCATCACCTGTGAGATATTCGCGGAGCGAGCACGCTCCAACCAACCGAGTACCAGCGCGATAGCCGCCAGCTCGAAGCCGAGGGTCGAACGACCGTGATGGAGCGGATCGCAGGCGACAAAGGCGATCAATGCTGGGACGAAGAATGAAGCCAGCTGGAAGGTTTCGTGCGAGCGAGCCCCACCCAGGATCTTAGAGTCCGTCAGGAATCGTCCCCCGACCCAAAGGGTAACGAAGCAGAATAAAGCCGTCAGCTGAATCGAAACCGAGTAATGACCGGTGCCGAGGTGGTATTGCCAAAAACCCAGGCAAAGCTGCGAGACCAGCAAGCCGAGCCAGCCGGCCGAACCCCACGACCCGCGCAGCATGAGCACCACCCCGATCAGGGC
>CANHZL010000015.1 GCA_947465345.1 Opitutia bacterium
CTTTGCTCACCTATCCGCTTTAATGCTCAGGTGGTGGAATGGCAGACACGCTGGATTCAGGTTCCAGTGCCCCTAAAGCGTAAGGGTTCAAGTCCCTTCCTGAGCACCAAAAGCAAGACACGACCCCGGCGACCCCGGGGTCGTCCGATTGGCGGCAGTTCAATCGTATCCAATTATCAACTACATTCTTATCCCTGCCCCCACCCCCCCTACCCCTTCTCGTTAGAGCCTTCCCCTCATCATTTGGAAGGTTGTCCCCCTCGGGTGAACCCTCCATGCTTCCCCCCAACCGATGGCGGACCTCAGTACATTACCCGATCTCCTGCCCTGGCCCTTCCTGCTCTGCAGCCGCAAGGGTGAGATCCTGTTCGCCAACCCGCTCGTCGACCGGGCCGTCGGCCAGAAGGTCCAGGCTGGCATGAACATCGACAAGCTCTTCCTCGAGCTGGAGAACGGCTTGCCCGCATCGACCCTCCTCCATTCGGCCGCCCGCTGGTCCGCTTGGAGCGGCATGCTCGAGGTCCGCAACGTCAACGCGGGCGAACCGATTCGCGCCGCTAAGATCATCCTACAACCTGACCCGAAGTTCGACCGGCAGGTCTGGCTGATCTTCGCCGAGGACCCACAGGTCAACGGCGCCCCGATTCTCACGCCACGCTCGGGCATGAGCCTCGCGCGTACCCTCATCGAGAACTCGCCCGACTTCATTATCTTCCGCGACCTGCAGGGCCGCATCCTACACACGAGCCGCAGCCTCGATGAGTTCCTTGCCTTACCCTACCGCGGCTACGTCGCCGACCTGACCCTCCCCGACATCCTCTCGGCCAAGACGGCCGCCCAATTCCGTCAGTTCGATGAAGAAGTGGTCCGCACCGGCCAGCGCGTCCTGCATGCGGTCATGCATTTCGAGACGCAGGATAGCCGCTCGCGGCTAGTTCGCGTCGTCCACGAACGCATCAAGGGCGGCGGCGGCCTGCCCAACGGGCTCCTCACCTTCGCGGTCAACATCACCGAGTCGGTCGATGAACATAACCGCCTACGTATCGCCCTTGAGAAGGCCGAGGAAGTCGCCGCCGCCAAATGGCAGTTTGTGGCCAACGTCACGCACGAGATCCGTAATCCGATCAACGCCATCCAGGGCCTGTGCGAAACCAACCTGGAACTGGCCGCGCCGCTTTCGCCGGAAGTGCTACGCAAGATCCAGTCCTGCGCCAGCGAACTCGAGGACACCGTCCGCGACGTGCTCGACTTCTCCCGGCTCGATCGTGGCAACGTCACAATCGAGAACATCCCCTTCAACCCCGTCCGTGCCGTGGAGGAAGTCACTGCCCAGTTCCAGCACCAGGCCGGCCGCAAAGGCGTCGAACTAGCTGCCCTCGTCAAAGCCGACGCCCCCCAATCCGTGCTGGGCGACCCGATCAAATTCCGGCGCATCATCGCCAACCTTGTCGGTAACGCGGTCAAGTTCACCGAGAATGGCCACGTCCACGCCGAACTTGAATTCGAGGAACGCAACGGTCGGCTCCGGGCCCAGCTCACCGTCCGCGATAGCGGTATCGGCATCCCCGCCGACCGACTCGAAAGCATCTTCGAACCGTTCACACAAGCCGACGCCTCCACGACCCGGCGATTCGGCGGTACGGGCCTCGGTCTCACGATTGTGCGCAGTCTCACGCACGCGATGGACGGTTACATGAAGGTGATGAGCGAAGTCGGCATCGGCTCGAACTTCGTCGCCACGGTGATGGTCGAACCCAACCCCGCCTTCACGCCTCCGCCCCAACCCAACCTCGCCGGCCAGCGCATCCTGCTCGTCGCCGGCGACCCCGCCGTCCGCCAATGGTTCGCCGAATCCCTCGCGACCTGGGGCGCCGAATGCGAGCAGACGGAGACTTACGAAGACGCCGAAGCCCTCTGGGCCGCCGCCGAAGCCGCCGAGCGGCCATTCAGCCGCGCGATCATCGACCTACCGGAAGATGTCAGCCCTCGCCTGCCGGCCTTCCCTCGCGAACAGATTATCCTGGTGACCTCCTCCGAGGTCGAGTTCCGGAGCCAAGCCCAACTCTTCCGCCCCGTCACGCTCACGGCGCTTTGGACGCGCTTCAGCACCGAGCCGAGCGTCCGAGACGAACACGAACCCACACACGGGCTCACCCGTGCCTCTCGCTGCCTCCGCGTACTCCTCGCAGAAGACAATGAGGTCAACCGCGAGGTCGCCAGCGCCCGCCTTCGCCGCGCCGGCCATGACGTAAGCGCCACGGTCGACGGTTCCGCCGCCTTGGAGCTCTGGCGGACCAAGGAATTCGACGTGGGGATTCTCGACATCCAGATGCCGATCATGGACGGACTCTCCGTCGCCGCCGCCATCCGCGCCGAAGAGGCAGCCCGCGGTCGCCGCCGCACATCCCTGTTAGCCCTCACGGCGATGACTCAGGAACTGGACCGCGCGCGCTGTGAGGCCGCCGGCTTCGACGCCTACCTGGCCAAGCCCGTCCGCGGCGCCGAATTACTCGAGAAGCTTGAGCTGCTCGCTGCGTCCCAAGAGGCCGCCTTAGGCCGGGTCCGTGACGACGAGTTCGCCGCCAACTTGGAAGCCGCCGAGGCAGAAGACGCCGAGGACCTCAAGGCGGCCGCCCGCGCCTTCCTTCGTCACGCCGAGGATATCATCACCCGCCTCTGCGTTGCCCGCGATTCCTCGGAACCGGACACCCTCAGCCGCGAAGCCCATGGGGCCAAGGGCATGCTCTCCCTTATGGCCTGCGGCGGACTGTCCCGACTAGCCAACCAAGTCGAACGGCAGCCCACCGAAGCCTCGGCCCGGGCGCGCACGGATGAGCTCATCGACGGCTTGCGGAAGCTCCGCGAGACGTTACAGTCTCGTGCAGACCTGAGCCCTGATGGCCAAGCCGAAACTCAAACCCGAAATCAAGACTGAGTCGCTGGTCTCCGCGGCGCCCAAGTGGAACGTCGTCGTGCTCAACGATCCGATTAATTATCAGGCCTACGTCGTCGTCGCCTTCATGAGCGTGCTGCGGATCAGCGCCCCCGAGGCAAAGAAGCTCATGCGCGCCATCCACGTCGACGGCCGCGCCACCGTGTGGACTGGCGACCGCGAACGTGCCGAGATGCTCGCACTTGAGCTCCAACAGTGGCACCTCAACTCCCTGCTTGAAAAGGATGGCTGAACTCCGCCTCAGTATGACGCAGGAAGCGCGCACAGTCCTCACCGACCTGCTCCGACTCATCGCACCCGCCGCCGCCCGTGTCTCCGTCAACCGAGCCAACGTGCCCGGCAACGACGAGGAAATCGCCGCCTTCTGGGTAGACACGCTTTCCGCGCAGGCCTCGGAAGAAGCACGCCTGCTCGCCGCCGCCTTCGCCAGCGCTAAAGGCGAGCCAGCCATCATTGTCCTCAAGAACGAAGGCCAGGCCCACGCCTTCCTCCGCGCCCTCTCCGCCGTCCGCCTCGCCCTCCGCGACCTGGTCTTCGCGGATATCACCGACGCCCAGCTCGAAAGTGGCGACGAACTCGACGACGAGTCCCTGCCGACGGAGAAACGCCACGCCCTCGCCTGCTACGCCTGCTTCGGCCTGCTCCAACAATCACTCATCGGACAGCTCAGCCCCGAGGCGTTCGACTGAGCGACGAAATCGGTTGAAGGTCCGCCCGCGACCCGCAACAAACAGGACGTGCTCAGCGGCTTAATCAGTTTCTTCTCCGCCCTCCGCGCTTTCGGCCGCCAGCTCGCCGCCCTGCCCCGCCCTAAGCTTTTCCCGTTCGGCGGCGTCCTCCGCTCCATGGACGGCCCGACCTTCAATGCCGACTTGGTCGCGGGCCTGAACGTCGCGCTCCTCGCCTTCCCGATGTCGATGGCCTTCGCCATGAAAGCCGGCCTGCCAATCTGGTGCGGACTCGTCGGCTGTGGTATCGCCGCCGCCGTGGCGCCGCTCTTCAGTGGCTCCGCCAACCTCTCCGCCGGACCGACCAACGCCTCCGCCGCCCTCTTGCTAGGCTCCTTCGCGACACTCGGTGCGATTACTCCGGAAATACGCGCGTCTGCGCTGCCCACCTTGGTGCTGATGACCGGCGGCTTCCTCCTGCTCGCCTCCTGGCTGCGCCTGAGCGGCTTCGCCGACTTCGTCCCGCGCACCGTGATTTCAGCCTACATCGCGGCCGCCGCGCTACGCGTCATCGCCCTCCAACTGCCAATCGCGCTCGGCATGCCGGGCGGACACATGGAGGAGACACTGCCCGAAGTGCTCTGGCATGCGATCCGTATGGGACGGTTACTCATCAACCCGGAGCTAGGCCTCGCCGTCGTGACGGGTATCGCCTACTTCCTACTCCGGCCAAAGTGCGGTGCCGGTAAGGCCATCCTCGGCGCAGTCGCCATGGCGACCTTCGGCGCGATTCTCGCCCAGAATCTCGCCCTCTACCAAGGAAGCCATGGCGACCTAGTCGCCTACGTCGGCCAGGCTGCGCAGGCGGATTCGGCCCTGCACCTACCCGACTTCTCAGGTCGTACACTCTCGACGCTCTTCTCACCCGCGCTCGCCCTCGCGGTGCTCGTGGTCATCGAAGGCACCGCCAACGCACGGGCCTCGGCGTTAAAGACCGGCCGCCCTTCTGACCTGCACCAAGAAATCTTCGGACTGGGTATGGCCAATGTCGCCTGCGCTTTCACCGGAGGCATGGCTGCCTCAGGCTCGATCAGCCGGTCCGCGCTGAACGTCGCCAGTGGGGCCCGGACCGCGATGGCCTCGCTCCTCTGCGGCACCTTCATCCTCGGCGCGCTCTTCCTCGCCCGCCCGGCCGTGGCCCTTGTGCCGCTCTCAACGCTGGCCATCCTCGTCATCCTGGCCGAAATCGAGCTGGCGAACTTCTCCGCCATCAAACTGATCCTGAAATCCGGTGCCCAGGACCGAACGGTCTTCCTCGCGACCTTCGCGACAGCACTACTCGCCCCGCTCGATATCGCCATCTTCCTCGGGACGACGGTAGCAGTGGCCTTCTACCTGAAGCAGACCTCGTCCCCGGAGGTGGTTGAATATGACTTCTCCGATACGGGCGAAATCCGCGAAAGGCCGAAAGGCCAAGGCACCACGGGTATCTCGATCCTCCACGTCGAAGGTAGCCTACATTTCGGCGCGACCCAAGCTTTCCACGAACACCTGCGCCGCGCCTCGGCCGATCCCAACCTCAAGGTCCTCGTGCTGAAGTTCCGCGAGGCCCTCTACCTCGATGCGAACGGCGTCCTGCTCCTGCGCGACCTGGCTGACACGCTAAAGTCCGACGGACGCCACCTGATCCTCTGCGAGGCAAAGGCCGATACGATGAAGATCATTGTCAACGCGGGTCTCGATAAGTCGGTGGGCACGGAGAACGTCTTCCCGTTCGACGAAGCCAACCCGAACCTGGCCCTCGCCAAGGCCGTCCGGCGCGCCCGCGAACTGGCCGGTGGCGGCCAAGCAGTCCTCCGTATCGTGACCGCCCCGCACCCGGATCTGCCTAAGCCAGCGTCGGCCTCTGGCGAGGATTGGCAGATTTAGTCTCCTCTCGCTGTTTTTCGGACAAGTCCTGCCGCCCGTTGGTGCTTTTACGGCGGTTTTTGAATTATGGCTTGAAGCCCGCACCGGGTCTCGCCCTTTTGGGGTAGTCTGTTCACCTTAAAGACGCCCACCTTCCCAGCACCATGAGCCACTACAGCGAAATCCAAAAGCACCTCGGCACCGAAGCCGAAAACCTCCTCGGGTTTAACAACCCGAAGATCAAGAAGGAGCAGATCCATTCCCCTCGCGCGGATTGGGTTGAGCACGCCTTCTCCGCCTCGGACCGCAACAACCGCGTCCTGGCCAACCTGCAGCGCCTCTACGGCTCCGGCCGCCTCGCCAACACGGGCTACGTCTCGATCCTCCCGGTCGACCAGGGCATCGAACACTCCGCCGGCGCCTCCTTCGCCAAGAACCCGATCTACTTCGACGGTGAGAACATCGTGAAGCTCGCCATCGAAGGCGGTTGCAACGCAGTCTGCTCGACCTTCGGCGTCCTCAGCAGCGTCTCCCGCCGCTACGCGCACAAGATTCCCTTCATGGTGAAGATCAACCACAACCAGCTGCTCACCTACCCCAACGTGGGTGACCAGGTGATGTACGGCACCCTGAAGCAGGCCGCCGACATGGGCTGCGCCGCCGTCGGTGCGACGATCTACTTCGGCTCCGCCGAGACCAACCGCCAGATCATCGAAGTCTCGCACGCCTTCCAGCAGGCTCACGAACTCGGCATGGCCACCGTCCTCTGGTGCTACACCCGTAACAGCGCCTTCAAGACGAAGGAGAAGGACTTCCACGTGTCCGCCGACCTTACCGGCCAGGCCAACCATCTCGGCGTCACGATCTGTGCCGACATCATCAAGCAGAAGCTCCCGGAGAACAACGGCGGCTACCTCGCAATCCAAGCCACCGAGTCTTCGTACGGCAAGATCGACAAGCGCATGTACACCGACCTCTCGACCGACCACCCGATCGACCTCACCCGCTACCAGGTCGCCAATTGCTACATGGGACGCATCGGCCTGATCAACTCCGGCGGCCCCTCGGGCAACAACGACTTCGCCGAAGCCGTGAAGACCGCCGTCATCAACAAGCGCGCCGGTGGCCAGGGCCTCATCTCGGGTCGTAAGGCCTTCCAGCGCCCAATCGAAGAAGGTGCGAAGCTCCTGCACACGATTCAGGACGTCTACCTCACGAAGGAAGTGACGATCGCCTAAGGCGACCGTCACCTCCTGACCAAAGCCCCGGCAACCGCCGGGGCTTTTTGTTGGGTGAGTCCTTAGGTAGGGATGTGATTGCTATCACATCCGTGGGCGGACGGAGGTTCATCGGATCAAAAGACTTTGCCCAGCGCATCGCACGTTCCGCAGCGAACGGCGGCCATGGCAATGGCCGCCCTACCTTCATCTATCCGCTACCCGCTGATACCTCCGACCATGAGTAGGCCCAGTCCTCTTGCGAGGACCAGGCCTACTCATGGTCGTCTAATTACTTCGTCGGGACGAGATCAGCTTCAGTCAGCATGGGCTTACCGACTTCGCCGCGCTGCGCCTTGACCTGCGCCGGCGTCACGACCGGTGCGGAGTTACCGAAGCTGTTGCGGACGTAGGTCAGGACGGCAGCAATCTGCTCGTCAGTCTGCTGCGCCTGGGGCGGCATGGGCACGGGGAGCGTGTAGGCCTTACCGGACACGGTGAGCGGGCCGTTCAGGCCGCGCAGCTGGATCCGGATCAGGTTCTCGGCCGGGCCGTTCACCCAGTTGGACTTGGCCAGCGGCGGCGCGATGACGGTACCTTCGGCGTTCGGGCCGTGGCACGCCATACAGAGCATGAAGCCCTGCTTACCGGCGGCCATGACGGCTGGGTCGACGTTCGCGGCCAACGCGGCGGCCACGGGCTTGATGGTCGAGATATCCAGCGGCTTAGGATCAGCCATCTTGGCTTTCTTGGGCGCCTTCTCGAGCGTCGCGAGCCAGGCGACGATGTCGCGCACTTCGGGCAAAGTGAGGGCGTCCAGCGCCGGCATGCCGGAGACAGGCGTGGACATGGACTTAATATCCTTACGGGCCACGCGCCAGCGATTCCCAGCGACATCGACATCGACGTTATCCTTCTCATCCTTGATGAGGGTACCGACCAGCGCGCCACCATTGGCGAGATCGATGTTCACGGTACCGTAACCGGCGACGATGACGGCGTTGGAGTTGACGACAGATTCGAGAAGATAACGACGGTCGCCACGCTTGGCCACGCCGGCGAGATTTGGGCCGGCTTCGCCACCGGCGGCGTGGGCATCATCCGAGGCTCGGTGACAGCGCAGACACTGGCCAGCGGGCAAGGCCGTGAACAGTGCGAAGCCGTTCTTAGCGTCACCGCCTTCAAGCGCCGGCATCCACTTGGCCAGCTTGTCGGAACCAGCCGCAAGCGACTTCTGGGCGGAGGCCAAGGCTTCCTTCACGGAAGGCTCGGAGCGCGACGCAGCGGCCTCCAGCAGTTCAATCGCCGCTGGCGAGACGCCCTTGGCCTTTTCAAGCGCCTTGAGGTTCTCAACGAAGAGCGCGTCGACACCGGAAGCAGGCAACTTGGCGAGTGCCTTCCAAGCACCCTGACGACGGGCGGCGGAACCGGCCGACGCAGACTTGGAGAGTTCGATGAGGCCCTGAGCGGGGTTCAGGTGGGCGAGAGCACCGATGGCAACCATGGCGACTTCGTCCTGCTTGTCCTTGGCATACTTGCCAGCGACGTCGGTCAAATCGGCCGGCTTGCGCTCGAGCCAGAGCTCAAGGGCCTTGGCGCGAGCCGAGCCGCTGAGCTTGGTGTTAGCGACGAGGCCGGAGAGCAGATCGTTCGAGAGCGAAGCGACTTCGAGTTTGTACTGTTCGACGAGTTCGAGGGAAGCACGGAGGATATCAGACTCACCCTTGAGCAACGTCGGCAAGGCGGCGCTCAGGCTCGCACGCAGTTCCTTGGTGTCACGCGGAGGAAGCGGCGCCCAATGACCAGTCGACTGGTCGACAGGATACGGGTTGGCCCAGAGAGCCAAGAGGCGCAGGGCTTCGGCACGGGCCTCGGCCGGGAGCTTCTCATTAGCGGCGATGGCCACCACGCGGGCGGCGTTCTGCTCTCCGCCGAGACGGAAGGCACTGTGCGTGAGGCGACGGAGCATGAAGACCGTCCACTCGCGTGAACCTAGGTCATCAATCAGCGCAGCCACGGCCGGACGGCCGGCCTCAAAAGCGAGGTCATGGACGGCACGGATGGCTTCATCGGCAACAATCGTAGACTTATCCTTCACGAAGCGGGCGGCGGAAGCGTCATTACGTCGACGTAGGGTGATGACGGCGGCGAGGCGGACGGAGACATTGTCATCCTTGGCCACAGCGTCGAAAGCGGCGGAGGTCTTACAAAGATGATCGATGGCGAAGGAGCCGGCATGACGGAGCACGGGGTCGGCGTCGGCGTTTTCCTTGAGCATTGCGAGAACCTCAGGGAGAGTCTTGTCCGCCCCAAGACGAGCGGCGGCGATGGTGGCGAAGGAACGCACGCGGAGCGACGGATCGAGGATCAGCTTGCCGAGCGGCAGGTCGTTACCTTTCAGCGGGGCTTCTTCGAGGGCACGCACGGCCTGGGCGCGGACTTCAGCATCGGCGTCAGCCAGTAACGGTACGAGACGCTGCGCGGCGGCGGTGCGGTCGGCGAGGGACGCGACAGGCGTGTGCTTGCCGCTGAAGGCTTCGCCGGGGGCGATGGCGGCGCCACGGCGAGCAAGGATACCGAGACCCCAGACGCCGTGGAGGCGTTCAAGACGGTTCGCGGACTTGGTGGCGGCCTCGAAGAGGCTAGCAGCGTCAGGGCGACGGGTCAGTTCAATCTGGGCGCGAAGACGGACACGCTGGTCGCCATGGGCGAGTAACTTGGCGAGCTCGTCGGAGGACTGCTTAGTAAAACCTCCTTTGATGAGTTCGGCGACGGTCGAAACGACTTCGGGCTTCATCATCTTGCTCGCCTCGAGGGTCACGAGACGGCCGGCATCATGAGATTCCCAACCGGTGATAAAGTCGGAAACGACGAGTCGACCCTTCCAGTCGTATTCGATGTCAGTCGCAGCTACACCCCAGAGGAGCTGGTGCGATTCGGTCATCTTCATGCCAGCGCCCGCAGGCTCCATCTTGAAGGACCAGATACCAGAGCCGCCCGCAGATCCACGGTAGTCGCAGATATGGAAGTGCTGGGCTTCGGACTCGAGGAAGCCAGCGCCAGGGTGATAGGTCAGGCCGGAAGGTCCCGAAGAAATGTAGGCGGCCGGCGGAATAATGAAGGCGGGTTGGACCGGATTCTGGAGTTCCCAGACCTTCTCAGTCATCCAGCGAGACAGCGGCCGCTGCTCGAGACCGATTGAACGATGGAAAGTGTGCATCGCCTGGTGTTCCATTTCCCAGCCGGAGTCGGCGCCTTCGACGACATAGACGACGCGGGCGGCGTCGCCCTGGTCGGAGTTATTGTCGACGGAGAAGCCGTTGCCGAACTCGTCAAAGGCGATCTCCTTCGGGTTACGCAGGCCGAAGTGGACTACTTCAAAGTTCGTGCCGTCAGGCTCGAAACGGAAGACGGCACCGCGGTTACGGGAGTCATATTTCTTACCTTCCTTCGTGGTGAGATTAAAGCCGCGGTCACCGATGGTACCCCAGACGCGACCGTCCGGTCCGATGGCAAAGCCATTCATGTCATGGCCGGAGAGCGAGACGCGCACGCCAAAGCCTTCTTCGATGACTTTACGCTGAGCGGCGACGCCGTCGTTCTTGGCATCCTGCAACATCCAGAGCTTAGGGATACAGGCGAAATAGACGTTGTCGTCCCACGCCATCACTCCGGCGCCCGTGCCATCAAGGACGTCATTGAACTTATCGCCGAAAACTTTCTGGGTCGTGAAGGTTCCGTCGGCCTGCTCGCCGCCGACGTAACGGATAAGTTCGGATTTGGCGGTCATCCACTCGTGGGAGCGCTTGGCCTCCCACTTCTTATGCAGAGCGAGGCGATCAGCAGTCGTGGTCGAGGCGAGGTCGTCATGATACCAGTAGAGGTGATTACGGTCGTCTTCTACGCCATAACGGAAGCGATGGGTCTCGGCGACGTAGACGCTACCATCGTTGCCGAAGGAAAGCGCGGTGGGGGAGGTGATGCCAGTCACCTTATGGTCGGCGGTGACCTTGAAGGTCGCGCCCGGGACCAAGGCGGCGCTGCCTTCGCCGGCCACGCGCACAAGCTTGCCATCGGCTTTGGGCTTTGGTCGGCCGCCGGTCACGAATTTAGGCTTAGCCTCCGTCGAGAAGATGAAGTGATCAGCGGCGATGATGCCCCAAGGACCGACGTCGTTGTCGATGATGCGGATGACGCCGCTCTTACCCTTGAACTCGGAGACGTCCCAGACGATCTCGCGCAGAGTAAGGTCATTGGCACCGGTGGCTTCGCGGACGACCTTGCCCTCGATCAGGAGCTGGACGGCGGTCTTTCCCGGATGATTGCCACCCGCGACGAGGAAGCCAACGTAAGGATGCGTCAGCTTGAGCGCAGGCGAGGTCAGCGTGCCGGTGGCGGCATCGCCGCGGTGGCCGGAGCAGACGAGGGCGTTGCCGCCGTAGTTGCGGAACTCGCCGTTGACGCCGTCGACCTTGCCGACAATCGGCGCTAGACCGAAGCCGGTACCAGTCGTCTGCCAGCTGTCGAAGCCGTCGCCTTCGAAGGCTTCGATGACCTTGGTGTCCGCCTGTAGGCCGACCGCTCCCAGGTAAAGGGTGAAAGAAGCGAAGAGGAATGACTTCATGGCGAAAATAGGGGTACAGCCCAGAAAAGGGGTTGTTCCCTTCAGGTCGAGCGTGGCTTCCAGAAACTTCCGTTTAACCCCGGATACCGTGCAGGACCTGGAACTTCGCCCCGAAATGTGCGGGGTGCGTGAGGGCCCTCAATCGACCCGTCGCCTCTTGGTCGCCTGTCCGCGCAATCCGCTCCATCTCCCCGCCAGCATATTTAACGAAAAAGGCCTCCTGACGGTCCAAGCGGACGTTCCTGAACCCAGCCGCGACCAAGACCGGCTCGATTCGATCCCAAAGCACGTGGCACGTGAGGTCCTGCGAACCGAGACCCTCGAGGATCGCACCAGAAAGTTCGTGGCTACGATACGCACGCGCGGTGCCCGCAGGCGAAGATTCAAGGCACTGTGCGACGGTCTTACCATAATCTAACAAGATGACGGCCCCCGACCAGCTCCCAGACAATAATTTCGCGAGCAATTTCTCGGCCGCCAAGGGTGCATCGATGATCCAGCCTTCCTCTGAGAGCGGAAGGGAGCGCGCAAATTCGGCGGCAAGAGAGGTGGAGTAATCACCTAGTGGCTCGACCGTAAGCCCGACGCCATCGACTCGTACGCCAAGCTCGCGCCAGACTCCGCCTTGGAAGAGGAATCGGTGGAAGGGCTGCGCGTCGAGGACCTCGTTCGCGACGAGTATACTGCGGGCGGGGAATTCCGGTGTGGACCCGAAGCGGAAGGTACGCAGTTCGGCGAACTGCGACGCGACGTCCGCATAGTGCGTTTGGCCGGGCTCAGCGCCGACTTCGACGAGGGCATACAAGTTTAAGTCCCCGGCTAGCGACTTCGCCGCACCAGCAATGAGCTGGCCAAACATCGGGCCGAGGGCCGCGGCGGTGGTGAAGTCGGTCCCGGCGGCCTTGCCGACGCGTACACGGTCGGAAGAATAATAGCCCAGCCCAGGGGCATAGAGGGCCACCTCCACGAGACGAGCAAACGAGACCAAGCCGTCGCGCGCCTCGCGACGGAGCAAGGCGATGATGGCGTCATGACGGGCCGCGGGCTCCACAGGAGAAGCGTTATGCGGTCTTTTCCGCTCCGCCAGACGAATCGGGATTGAGCCGTCCTCCGAATTGACCTGACTGCAGGCAGATGATCCTCGCGATCGAAAGTTCCTGCGATGAATCGGCTCTGGCGCTCTTCGACCCGGCCCGAGGGCTCGTGCGCGAGCTGATCAGTTCACAGTCGGCAGAACATGAGAAATACGGCGGAGTGGTCCCCGAACTGGCCAGCCGTATGCACCTTTCCGCCCTTCCCCTCCTGCTCGCGGACTTCCAGACTGAACTGTCCTTAGCTCAGACAATCGCCGTCACCCGCGGCCCGGGACTTCTGCCCTGCCTGTCGATGGGCGTGACGTTGGCACGATCCCTCTCAGTCGCCCGCGGCCTACCCATCGTGGGCGTGAATCACCTTCGGGCCCACGTGCATTCGCCCTTCATCGCCGTACACGCGGCGAACCCGGCCAACTTCGTCGCCGCCCGCGCCGCCCTCCTCCCCCACCTCGCCATCGTGGTGTCGGGCGGCAACACGCTGCTGGTGAAAATGGATGAGCAACTTCGCCTTACGGTCATCGCCCGCACGGTCGACGACGCGGCGGGTGAAGCCTTTGATAAAGGCGCGAAGCTCCTCGGACTGCCCTACCCTGGCGGCGCGCTCATCGAGAAGCAGGCCCTCCAAGGTGATCCTAAGAAATACCCTTTTCCGCGTGGCATCCCGGAGAAAGCCGACCTGCGGCTGAGTTTCTCCGGCCTCAAGACCGCCCTGCGTTATCAGCTCGAAAAGATGTCGGACGCGCTGCTCACCGCGGAAATGCCTGACCTCTGCGCGGGCTATCAACAGGCGATCATCGAACAACTCGCGGCGAAAACCGGTGCGGCACTCGACCTTGCTGCCTACAAGTCCGTCGGGCTTTCCGGCGGTGTGGCCAACAATCGCACGCTCCGCACGAGACTCGCGCAGGTCGCCCAGCAACGCCACCTTCCCTTGCTGGTAGCTGAACCGAAGCATTGCGGTGACAACGCCGGCATGATCGCTTTCACGGCGTGGGCGGATATCGGCCTGCCTGTCGGCCCTGCGGCCGTGCCGGCGGCAAGCCTGACGGTCGACCTGGTCTAAGCGGCCTGCTTGACGAGTTCGGTGAACGCGCGGAACTGTGGGTGAGTCGCATCGCCGACCATCGCATAGAAGACCGTCTCGGTCGGCAGGATATGGGCACCCGCCGCCCGGAGCGCCTCGAGGCAGGTCTGACCGTCGGCAGAACGGCGTCCCGCCACAGCATCCGAAAGAATCGTAACCCCCATGCCTTCACGCAGGGCGTCCATGGCGGTCTGGGTGACGCAGACCGGGATTTCCAAGCCGCAGATGAGCAGCTGGCTGACCTGCATCTTACCAAAGGCCTCGACCAACCCGGGGGCGCCGAAGGCGGAGAAGGCGGTCTTACCGAAGACGGCACGGCCTTCGCCAGCGGCCAGCAGGAGATCGGGATGGGTCGGGCCCAGCTTAGCGGGCACCTGTTCGGTGAAGAGCACGGGCACGCCTAGGAGTTTGGCGGCCGAGGTGGCCAGGAGGCAGCGGCGGAGGCAACCCTCTCCGTCCTGCATGGCCTTCAGGAAGGTCGGCTGAACGTCGATCACGAGCAAGGCGACGCCGGCGGCGGGGGCTTCAGACATGGCCGCCAGACTGCCCCCGACAGCCAATAAGTCACCCGCAAACCGTCCTGAATGGGGTTGCCCGCCCCGCCCCGTCCGACTTCTCTTAACGGTCATGGACTGGCAGGTTAAACCCATCGCGCGCATCTGCGCCGCTTCCGGCAAGGAACTCCACGTCGGCGACCTCGTGACGTGCGTCGTCTACAAGCCCGTCGGCGGCAACATCGAGCGCTGCGACGTACTCCGCGACCAAGCGGCCTCCTTCACTCCAGACGGCATCCTACTCGGGCGCTGGACCCGCGAGGTCAAGGAACGTGGCGAAGAAGAACAGGCCCACCGCGCCCAGCTCCTCGCTTCCCGCGAAGAATTCTTTCTCTCGCTCTACGAAGAGGAAACCGATCCGTCCGGCGACAAGGGCGTGCTCAAGCACATCCTCGCCATGCTCCTGGAGCGCAAGCGCATCATCAAGCAGGTCGGCGTGGCCGACAAAGGGCTCATGACCTACGTTCATGCCGCGAGCAAGCAAACCTACCTCGTCCCGGTGCTGGACCTCCAGCCCGCCCACATCCTGCAAGTCGGAGCCTCGCTCGACCTGCTCGTCGGCTGACCTTACCATGACCCCGTTCCGCCTTGCCGTCGCCCTCAGCGCCCTGCTCCTCGCCGGCTGCAAGAATACCGATATGCCCGAGGAGATTGCCTCGATCTTCATCGAAGCCTCACCTTCGGTCGGCGGTGCACTGAAACAGGAAGTTCGCCTGCCCGTGAGCGGTGTCGTGATCACGGTGATGACGACTCCGCTCGTCCCGGCCGAAGGCATCCTCGGCACCCAGCCGATCACCAGCGGTGACCCTGACCTCCGGCAGGAATTCCTGCTCGTCCAACTCGACCGGCAGCCCGCCATCGACGTGATGAATTACACCAAGGATGCCATCAATCGCCACTTCGTCTTGGTGATCAACTCCGACGCCGTTGGCATCATGCCGATCGACCGGCAAATCGTGGATGGCAACCTGATGTTCCATGTCGAAAAGAAGGGGCTTTCAAATACAGAGGCGGTAATCGATATCAGCAGACGCCTGAACATCTCGGCGTTGAAGGTCCGCAAGATCAAGGAAGCCGAACGCAAGTGAGCCCGCGGAGCCGCCGACTCCTCCTCTCTTTCGTCGCCCTCGCGGCGTCGCCTCTCTTCGCCACGGAAGTCTCCTGGCCGACTTCGATGGACCGCGCCACACTGCGTTCGCCGGAAGACTTCCTGCAACCCACAATCTCCGGCAAGCCCGAGTCCGGCTCGTTCGGCATGGTCCGCGAGGATGGCAAACGCTTCCACGAAGGCATCGACATCAAGCCGGTGGCGCTCAATCCCGACGGCGAACCAGTCGACCTCGTGCTCGCCGCAATGGACGGCCAAGTCGCTTACGTGAACCCGCACGTCAATGGCCCCTACGGCAAGTATGTCGTACTCGTCCATCCTGACGCGGAACTCGCCGTCTACACGCTCTACGCGCACCTCGCGAAGATTGAACCCACCCTTAGGGTCGGCGCTAGCGTCCGACACGGTACGCCAATCGCCTTGATGGGCCACACCTCCGCCGGGGTCAGCGCCATCACGAAAGACCGTTCGCACCTGCACTTCGAGGTGGGCCTACTCCTTTCGACGGGCTTCAACAACTGGTACGCCGCACAGCCTGAGAATCGGAAGAGCCCGAACCAGCATGGTCTCTGGAACGGGCAGAACCTGATCGGCATGGATCCGATGCTGCTGCTCGGCGCGAAGAACCCCAACCTGCTCGCCGCGGTCCGCAGCCAGCCGGTCGCCCTCTCGGTCGTGATGCATACGGCGAAGACGCCGGACTTCGTGAGGCGCTATCCGATGCTCGCCCGCGGTGATAACGCACGCACTTCCTACTGGTATATCGAGTTTTCTTGGCAAGGCATGCCGCTCCGCTGGACGGCGCTTGAGTCTACCGATCCGGCTTTACCGGTCGGGCGTTGGCGCCTCATGGAACTGGATCAGGCCCGTCGCACACAGCTCATTCAACGAAAGATGCTTGGCCCAGACGGACGCTCTGCCGGCGAGCTCCTCCAACAGAACGTCGAGGTTCTCCTCTCGACGGCGCGCTGACGCAACTACCTCGCAGCAGTTCCCCATGCCAGCCGATCCCCGCGGCGCGCAGCGCCGCCTGAATCAGTTCAGGCCTGGATATTCAGGCGAATCCGCCTCGAGACGGAGGTCGGGCCGATGGCGCTCGAGGAGCTTCTTCCAGAGGTCGACGCCCTCCAGTTCGGCGCAAACCGATTCAAAAGGACAGACGACCCAGGCGTTCTGCTTCAGTTCATTCTCCAACTGACCGGCCGACCAACCCGCATACCCGACATAGGCAGCCAGACGAAAACGTCCGTCCTGAGCGAGGCTCACGGCATCTTCCTGGCCGAGGCCAAACCGCACATCGGCAGCGCCAGCCTCAGGGAAGAACCAGCCGCCGAAAGCCAGCCGATCGGTCGCCACCGGCCCGCCCTCGAAGAGCGGCACGCCCGATAAGGTCTCCGCGGTCGCCGAGGAATCGACCTGACCGAGGACGCGGCCGAGCGGCCGATTCACGATCACGCCCAAGGTGCCCTCCTCTGGAGAATGGGTATGCAACAGCACGACCGTCTCGCGGAAATGCTCATCACGCAGCTGCGGGTGCGAGACCAAAACCTGCCCCGCCAACGTTCGCGGAGCGCGGGCCATCAGCGTTCCAGGCGTGCAATCTTCACGCCAGCTTGGCCGAACATCTCCGCGACGAGCGGATCGTTCTTATAATCATGGCGGTAACGCACCTCGGTGATACCCGCGGCGGCGAGGATCTTGGCGCAGTTCACGCAGGGGAAGTGGGTGACGTAGCAGACGGTGCCTTGGAGCGAGACCCCGCGCTTGGCGGCATCGGCGACGGCGTTCTGCTCGGCGTGCACGGTCGCGAGCTCGTGACCGTCGCGGACGTGCGAGTCGTGCGGGGCGCCCGGCAGGAAGCCGTTGTAGCCGGCGGCGACGAGGCGGTTCGGGTGCTTACCGGTCGAGACGATGATGCAGCCGACATGCAGGCGCTCGCAGCTGGAACGGGAGCTGACGAGCACGGCGGTGGCCATGAAGTATTCGTCCCACGACGGACGAGCACCCCCGTTGACGAGGGCTTCGAGCTGTTCGGCGAGGGACTTAGGCTGACTCATCGCATCCACAGGCTGTCAGCCGGCACCCACCTGAGGCAAGTGGCAGTTACGCACAGGATCGTCGCCAGCAGCATCAGGCCCGCCGCCCGGCCCAGAAACGGCAGGAAATCGGCCGGCTGAGCGGCCTTACGGAAAGCGAGATGCTGCCATAGGGCGAGAGGCAGCAAGACCATGGGCGCCCACCCGAACACGTGACCTAGGCAGGCCAGGCCGAGGACCGAATTGAAGCCGTGCAGGTTACGCGCGAAGCTGCGACCAAAGCGCACGACGGTAGTGCGCTTGCCGACGGCAAGGTCGGTCTCGTAGTCGCGCGCGTTGTTCGCGACGAGGATGTTGTCGGCGAGCAAGCCGAGCCCGAGACCGGCCAAGAGCGCAGGCGCCCAAGGCATAACCACAACCTCCCTCGCCATACTCACCGCCCAGACGGTCAGCGTGGTGGCCTGAACGCCGAAGCAAGCGATGACGAAGACGTCGCCGAGCCCTCGGTAGGCCAACGGAAAAGGCCCCAGAGTGTAGGCGAGCGCGCAGGCGATCGCCAGCAATCCGGCGAGAAACAGCCACGGCGACAGCAGCGCGACCGGTGCGCCAAGCACGAGTGCGAGCGCGCAGAGAATCCAGATGCCCCGGTGCATGGAGGCGGGCGTGATATCGCCGGCAGAGACGGCGCGGCGTGGCCCGATGCGCGCGGAAGTATCTGCGCCGCGGAGCGAATCGCCGAGGTCGTTGGCGAAATTACAGGCGACCTGCACGCTCAGAGCGAAACCGAGGCAGCTTAGAAGGGTGAATGCAAAATTGAAGTCGGCCCAGAGGCCCGACGCACCCGAGTAGGCGACGACGACCGCCGCTCCGAGCGCGACGGGTGCGACGGCCGCCACCAAGGTCTTGGGGCGAGAAGCAGCCAGCCATGCGCGAAGGTTCGTCATGCACCTTCGAAGTTGGCAGACGCGGAACGGACGGAAACAAAAAAGCCCCGCACAGCGGGGCTTTAAGCAGGCCCGAGGGCAGGCTCAGTTCTGAGTCAGCTTGACCGGGACGGTCGGAGACTGCGGTACGCCAGCGGATTCTTTCCAGATCACAGTCTTAACCCCGGAAGCCTTCGTAAAAGGAGCCGTGGATTCGAAAGTGACGTGACCGTCACCGAAGACGATGTGCCCACCTTCGGTACCCCAGACGGAGTCTGCAGCAGTGGTACCGGCAACGGGCCAAGTGCCCGTGGTATCGCTCATCCCGCGGGTCCAGCCGAGGGGGGCGTTGACGTTACCCACCAGAGACTTGGAGGTCGGCGTATAGAAATCCCAACCGGAGAGGCCCTTGGTGAAAGCAGCCGTGAAGTCAGCGTGCTGAATCTTGGTCGTAGAATCGTAGACCGTCTTGGGCATACTGATGATACCATCGGCGGCCGGATCGGCGTCGAGGAACCAAAGCTCTGCCGAATCAAGGGAAGCATCACGCGCCAGGATGGTGGCGAAACCAGAGATGTTCGTGGTCACGACGGCGTTGGCTACGAAAGGACCCGAGCCGATCGCCTTGGTGCCACGTGCCCAATTGATGTAACCTTGGCCGATGGAGCGCAGCTTGTTCAGCGCGCTGTTCTTCTTGGCGGAGCGCATGACGCCCTGGACGCCAGGGAAGAGCACGGCGGCCAAGATACCGATAATCGCGATCACCGTGAGGAGTTCGATGAGCGTAAAGCCTTTGCGCAAGCGTTGGGTGTGACTCATGGGGTGGTATGATTAGTTTGAAAAAAACTCTACGAGGAGCAAGTCCTTAGGTCAAAGACGCCGTTAACAAAAAGCCCCGTAAAACGGGGCTTTCGGTAAACTTTCGGATACGCTCAGTTCTGAGTCAGCTTGACCGGGACAACCGGAGACTGCGGTACTCCGACGGATTCCTTCCAGAGCAAGGTCTTCACGCCAGAAGCCTTCGTGAAAGGAGCCGTGGATTCGAAAGTGACGTGACCGTCACCGAAGACGATGTGACCGCCCTCAGTGCCCCAGACGGAGTCAGCGGCAGTGGTGCCGGCAACCGGCCAAGTGCCCAAGGTATCGCTCAATCCGCGCGTCCAGCCGAGGGGGGCATTGACGTTGCCCACCAGAGACTTGGAGGTCGGCGTATAGAAATCCCAACCGGAGAGGCCCTTGGTGAAAGCAGCCGTGAAGTCAGCGTGTTGAATCTTGGTCGTGGGATCGTAGACGGTCTTGGGCATGTTGATGATGCCGTCGGCGGCCGGATCGGCGTCGAGGAACCAGAGTTCCGCCGAATCAAGGGAGGCATCACGCGCCAGGATGGTGGCGAAACCAGAGATGCTCGTGGTCACGACGGCGCTGGCCACGAAAGGACCCGAGCCAATCGCCTTGGTGCCGCCGGCCCAGTTCATGTAGCCCTGCCCGATGGAGCGGATTTTGTTCAGCGCGCTGTTCTTCTTGGCGGAGCGCATGACGCCCTGGACGCCCGGGAAGAGCACGGCAGCCAAGATGCCGATGATCGCGATCACCGTGAGGAGTTCGATGAGCGTAAAGCCCTTACGGTTACGGGTGGAGGTATTCATAGATTTGGTGGGGTATAGATTAGGTTAGGTATTTTGGTTCCCTTGGAAAGGGGAAAAAAGTTTTCTTAAGATTAATAAGGCAGGGGGAAGCGGCCAGTCAGGGAGGCCACAATACCCTGCGCCTGTTCGATTTTGGCAGGATTCTGAGGGTCGGACAGGACGATGGCGATCGCCTGGGCGATTTCACGCATCTCGGGCTCCTTCATGCCCCGGGAAGTCACCGCTGGAGTGCCGACACGGATACCGCTGGCCTGGAAGGGACTGCGGGTCTCGTCCGGCACGGTGTTCTTATTAGTAGTGATATGGGCGGCGTCCAGGGCGAGCTGGGCGTCCTTGCCGGAAACGTTCGGGTGGCTCTTGCGGAGATCCAGCAGGCTGAGGTGGTTATCCGTGCCTCCGCTGATCAGGCCGAAACCGAGCTTCACGAGTTCGTCGGCGAGGGCGCGGGAATTGGCGACGACCTGCCGGGCGTATTCTTTGAACTCCGGGGTGGCGCACTGGGCGAAGCAAACGGCCTTGGCGGCGATGACGTGCTCAAGCGGGCCGCCCTGGGCGCCAGGGAACACAGACGAGTCGATGGCCTTGGCATGCTCGGCCTTGCACAGGATCAGGCCGCCGCGCGGACCGCGCAGGGTCTTATGCGTGGTGGTCGTCACGAAGTCGGCGTAAGGCACCGGCGAAGGATGCACGCCAGCGGCGACGAGGCCGGCGATGTGCGCGATGTCGGCGAGGAGCAGCGCGCCGTTCTCCTTGGCGATCTTGCCGAAGCGGGCGAAATCGATTTCACGGGCGTAGGCAGAGGCACCGACGGTGATCATCTTGGGCTTCTCGCGTTTGGCCATCTCCTCGACTTCGTCGTAATTGATGCGGCCATCGGCGCCCACGCCGTAGTGGACGACGGTGTAGAGCTTGCCGGAGAAATTGGCGGCGTTGCCGTGCGTGAGGTGACCGCCATGCGAAAGATTCATGGTCAGAATCTTATCGCCGGGCTTGATGCTCGCGAAGTAAACGGCGGCGTTGGCCTGACTGCCGGAGTGCGGCTGGACGTTGGCGTGATCAGCGCCGAAGAGAGTCTTGGCGCGATCGATGGCCAGCTGCTCAATTTGGTCGACGTTCTCGCAGCCGCCGTACCAGCGCTTGCCGGGATAACCTTCGGCATACTTATTCGTCAGGATACTGCCCTGAGCCTCCATGATGGCGGGCAGCGTGAAGTTCTCGGAGGCAATCAGCTCAATATGCGTCTGCTGGCGCTTGAGCTCGGCCTTGATCAGGCGATCAATCTCTGGGTCGAGCTGGGCGAGAGGGATGCGGCGAATGGCGGTCATGGGTGGAGTAATGAAAGGGCAAATCTTGGAAGGAAACGTGGCAACGGCAAATCGGCGGGGTTATCCACATGAGGACTCCATCTTGTCCACGCGGCGGGTATGGCGGCCGGCTTCGAATTCGGCAGCCAAGAAGGCCTCGACGCACGCCAGGGCGGTCGGGAGGTCGACGTACTTGGCCCCGAAACAGAGGATATTGGCGTCATTATGCCGGCGGCTGAGGCCCGCGGCGTCGGCGCTCTGGACGAGGGCGGCCCGGATGCCGCGCACCTTGTTGGCGGCAATGGAGATGCCGATGCCGGTCGTGCAAACGAGAATACCGAATTTTGCACGGCCTTCGACGACGTCAGCACCCACGGCCTGCGCGTAGTCGGGATAATCACAGGAGGCTTCGGTCTCGGTGCCGCGATCGAGGATGGCGTACCCTTTCGCCTTCAAGGCTTCGCTCAGGCCGCGTCGCAAGGCGAGTCCGCCGTGGTCACTGCCGAAGGAAAGCGTAAGCGGGCTGGTCATCGGGAAAGATTCTGGCGCAGAAACTCGACCATCGCTGGCATGGCTTCAACCATGGAATCGCGGCACTCCTCGTAATCGCGATAGCCGCCTCCGAATGGGTCGGCGATGTCCCGCGGGACGTCGGTCGGCAAGACGTCGCGCAGGAGGAGTACGAAATCGGGCAGTGCGTCGCAGCGCGAATGCAAGGCGGCGAGGTGCGACTCGGTCATACCAAAAATAACGGCGCTCCGGTCGACGTCGGCCTGGGTGAGCAGCCGGCTCAGGTGGCCGGAGATATCCAGCCCGATACGCTGCATGGCCTTGACGGAATTAGCAGAGACGGGCTGGCCCTCCTGCGCGGCGAGCCCGAAAGAGGCGATTTTCAGTTTCTCGAGCCCCTGACCTCGCTTAGCCAACGTCGCCCGAAGCAACGCCTCGGCCATCGGACTGCGACAGGTATTACCCGTGCAGACAAACGTGACGGTGTCTCGCTCGACGGCCATGTCGCCAAAGATGAGGGATAAGCCCCTCGGTTCAAGTGTTCAAAGCACCCCGTCGCGACGGAGCTGGCGGTAGCCGATGTCCCGACGATAGTGACAACCCTCGAACTTGACCTGAGGAACGACGGCATAGGCCCGGCGGGCAGCTTCCTCCAAGGTCGGACCATGGGCCACAACGCCGAGGACGCGGCCTCCGGTGGTAACGACCCGGCCGTCCGGCAGGCGCTTGGTGCCGCCGTGGACGATATCGACGCCCTCGGGTAGGCTCGCGGGCAAGGTGATGGGGTCGCCCTTGCGGATCTCCCCAGGGTAACCGCCAGCGGCGAGGACGATGATGATCGTGGCGCCTGGGCGCAATTTCACGGCGGCAGGCCGGAAGCGCCCATGGGCGATGTCTTCCATGATCTGCACGGGGTCGGTCTCAAGCGAAGGCATGAGCACCTGGCACTCGGGGTCGCCGAAGCGAACGTTGAACTCGACGACCTTGGGGCCGGTAGCGGTGACCATGATGCCTACATAGAGGGTGCCGCGATAATCGATACCGTCGGCCTTAAGACCGCGTAGCGTGGGCGCGATGATTTCCTCGCGGAGGCGACGTTCAACTTCGGGCGTGACGACGGTGGTCGGAGCGTACGCGCCCATGCCACCGGTGTTGAGGCCAGTATCGCCTTCGCCGACGCGCTTATGATCCTGGCTCGGCGGGAGCATCAGATACTCATCTCGGCAGACCATGAGCATGATCGAGGCCTCTTCGCCCTGCATGAATTCCTCGATGACGACCTCGTCGCCCGACGCGCCGAAGATCTTGGTCTCCATCATGTCGCGGAGCGCGGCTTCGGCTTCGGCTTGCGTGGTGGCGATGACGACGCCCTTCCCTGCCGCTAGGCCAGAGGCCTTGATGACGATGGGGACAGGCTGCTTACGCACATACTCCAACGCAGGCGCCAAGGAGTGGAACGTCTCCGAAGCGGCGGTGGGCACCTTATGGCGGACCATGAAATCCTTGCTGAAGGCCTTACTGGCCTCAAGGCGCGCGCCAGCGGCGAGCGGGCCGTAGGCCGGGATGCCCGCGGCTTCGAGGACGTCGACGACGCCAGCGGCGAGCGGGACCTCGGGCCCGACAATCACGAAATTGGAGCCCATGCGACGGACAAGTTCCAAGACCGCGGCGGGGTTGGCGGCGTCGACCTCGAGACATTCGGCTTCCAGGGCCATGCCGCCGTTACCAGGAGCCACGCGAACCTTGGCCACGCGCGGGCTGCGAAGGCAGGCCTTGAGCAAGGCATGCTCCCGGCCGCCAGAGCCGAGGATGAGGACGTCGAGTTTTCCCTGCGTAGCCATGTCCCTACTACTGCGGGGTGTCGGGTTTAATGTGAACCAAAAACAGGGCCGGCCCGTTTCCGGACCGACCCAGCCTAAATTGGTGCTCAGGCCGGGACTTGAACCCGGACACCTTGCGGCACATGCACCTCAAGCATGCGTGTCTGCCATTCCACCACCTGAGCAATAA
>CANHZL010000016.1 GCA_947465345.1 Opitutia bacterium
CAGGCGCGGCTCTTCACGGCCTTCACCTTCACCTTACGGTGGGCGAGGGCGCGGAGGAGGCTGGCGAGCTTCGACTTCATCTCCTTGCGGTGGATGATCATGTCGATGAGGCCGCGCTTCAGGAGGAACTCGGAAGACTGGAAGCCTTCGGGCAGATCCTGGTTGGTCGTCTCCTTGATCACGCGGGCGCCGGCGAAGCCGATGAGCGCACCGGGTTCGGCGACGATCACGTCACCGAGGGTGGCGTAGCTGGCCATGACGCCGGCCATCGTGGGATTGGTGAGGACGGCGATGTAAGGCAGGCCGGCCGCGCGGAGCTTCGCGAGGGCGGCGCTGGTCTTGGCCATCTGCATCAGGGAAAGGATCCCTTCCTGCATACGGGCTCCACCGGAGGCGCAGACGACGACGCACGGGCACTTCAGCTTGATCGCGCGCTCGATGGCGCGGGTGACCTTCTCGCCAGCGACGGAGCCCATCGAGGCGCCCATGAACGAGAAATCCATGATCGCGAGGGAGACCGGGAGGCCGTCCATCAGTCCGTGGCCGCAGATAACGGAATCGCGGAGGCCAGACTTCTTCTGGTGCTGGGCGAGGCGCTCGGGGTAGGAGCCGCCCGCGGTGAATTTGAGGGGGTCCTTGGAGGCCAGCTTGCTGTCGGTCTCCTTCCAGGAGCCGTCGTCGATCAGGAGGGCGATGCGGCGCTTGGTGGACAGGCGTTCGTGGTAGCCGCTAATCGGGAAAACGTTCCAATTGGCCTCGAGGTCCTTGGTGTAGACCATCTCGCCGTCGAGGGGACACTTGGTCCAGAGGCCTGCCGGGATATCCTTCTTCTTAGGAGTCGGGGTGTGCGTACGCTTGCGGAAGACAGCCATGGTGAATGCCCGGAGATTGAAGGGTTATCCACGAAAGCGGAAGGTCAAATAGACTGCCAAACAGGACAAAATTGCCCCATTTGCTATGCCGAAAAGGGTTTGGCGGTCAAAACTGCTCCTCTTCACGTTTTACGCCGTCTGACGCGCCTGATGTGGGAGTATTTTCGCCAATCAGAGACCCACATGAAGAACAAGGACGCCGTCTTGATGATGCCGCCGCACTTGATCAGCCGCCAGGCGGAAGGAAGCCAAAGAGACCGGGGGGCGTTACTCAGAGACAGGGAGGTGAGCTCGTGACGGCAGATCGACCTTCGCACCAGGCTGGCGACGAGGGCGAATTTCTTCTTGTCGACCTGTCCTCCCCGGCGCGCCGACTCCAAATCGGACATCCATTTGGTCGATTTGGTCGCGACCAGGCTAGCCCACTGGGCTTCTCCCTCGATCATTTCCTGCTCGGAGCGCTCCCGGATGTCGAAGTTACTGACGTTGCTGGCATGCATGCGGTAGTCCACGAGGATTGTCCCGTAATACATCACCGAGCCGAGGATCAGCGCCCGGAAGATGGAGTCGGCGTCTTCGGCGCCGCCACCCGGCGGCAATGGGCCGAAGACATCAAGCAAGCTCCGGTGATAGGCCGCGACCGCCCCGGTCACCGGGGCGCCCGCATATAAATTCTTTCGCCAACCTCCGTGCTCGAAAGTCTGCGTAATCAGAGACGCAGGGCGAGATGGGATCGGCACCCCTTCGGCATCGATATAACGACTCGCACAAGTCATCGCGCGGACCTTCGGGTTTTGCGCGAAAGCTTCAGCCATCAGGCGCGCCCGCGAAGGGTAAGAAACATCATCGCCGGCCATGACCACGAAGACGTCGCCGGTCGCGACGGCCAAAGTGGCATTAAAATTAGCCACGACCCCCAGGTTTTTCTCGTGCTTGATGAACTTGACGGTGACGTGCGGCCTGGGGTTTTCCGCCAACACGCTTTCGATCACGGCCACCGTGGCATCAGGCGAGGCATCGTCGCCGATGATGAGCTCGTAAGCGGGGAGATCTTGGTTCAACGCCCCCAGGAGGGCCTGCCTGACGTACCTCTCTTGCTTATAAGAGACGAATATGACGGAGACGGACGGCAGCTTCATGGGAATCATCCTCGATGAATGGGGCGTTGCGGCGCTGCGCGTAAAACAACCATGGCGAATCACAGAAATTTATAGTATAATCCGTTAAAGCGGAAGGGGAAACATGCAGTCCACAGGCGAAAACAAGGTAGCCGGCGTTTCCTTCGCGCAACCCGTTACGTCGAACGCTCAGCCCTTTCGCCCGCGGGCCCACTTCAGGTACGCAGCCCGCTGGCCCGGCACAAATCGCATAAGGAAAAACTTCAGAACCTTGATATCTCCGCGCCGGATCAGCCTCCACGCGGCAGGCCACCAAAGTGAAAGGGGTGCCCGAGTCAGGGATAAGGCCGAGAGAGCGTGCCGGGAGACAAACCGTTCGACCACCCAGGCGAGGTGTGCCTGTCGTCGTCCGTCTACATGGCCGACCTTGAGGGCCAGGCCTAAGTCCCGCAACCATTGGACATCACATCTTGCGAAGGAGTTCGCAACCCAGAGATGCTTCGCGAGCAGCTCCTCGTCTGTCAGTTCCTTGACCTCAAAATTACAGATGCTACCGCCATGCATGCGGTAGTCCAGGAGCACCTCACCATAGTACTGGGCGCGACCCAGCAGCAAAGCCCTGAAAGTGAAGTCGATGTCTTCACCTCCGGCGTCAGGAGGCAAAGGGCCGAAGATATCATAGAGGCTTCGGTGGTAGGAGGCGCACGCGCCCGTGATGGGAGTGCCGGCGAAGGGGTCCTTTCGGCGGGGGCCATGCTCGAAGACCTGCGTCCGTAAGTCGGGCGGCCTACTGGGCAAGGCCTTACCGCCGGCGTCGACGAGGCGGCTCCCGCAGGTCACCGTCCGGAGCGTCGGGTCGGCGGCGTACGCCTCAGCCATCTTACGAGCCCGTGCGGGGTATGAGACGTCATCGCCCGCCATCAGGACGAAGATTTCGCCCGTCGCCATGCCCAAGGCCACGTTGAAGTTGCCGAGGAGGCCGAGGTTCTTCGGCTGGCGGAGGGTCTTCACCCGGATGCCAGGCCGAAGCGATTCGGCCAACACGCGATCGATGACGGCCCACGTGCCGTCAGGTGAAGCGTCGTCCGCGATGATAAGTTCAAATTCTGGGAGATTTTGCGCCAGCGCCGCCCGCAACGCCTCTTCGACAAAACGTTCCTGTTTATAAGACAGGAAGACCACCGAGACGGACGGCAGTTTCATTAGCTCAGCGGTTGCCACGATCGGTGCCGGCGAGACGCTCGAGGAGTTTCTCGTAGGCGTTCACGGCGCGCTCAGCCATGACGAGCTCGAAGTTCTCGTTCGGGGCATGGAGGTGCGACTCAGGCGTGAACAGGCCAATCATGACGGAATCAAGCCCAGTCTCACGACGGATGTCGCCAATGATGGGCACGCTGCCTCCTTCGCGAAGGTAGAGGGGGCGTTTGCCAAAAGCTTCGCCGATAGCCTTGTCGGCCTCGCGGAAAGCCTTGGCGAGGACGGGATTCTGGCCGGCCGGGGTGTTCGGGCGATCAGGCGGACAGACGTAGTAGGCCGCATTGCCCTGCATCTCGATGAGGTCGACGCGTACGCCCTTGGGAGCGCGAGCATGGATGGCCGCGGCGACCTTGCGGTGCACATCGGCCGGATCTTGGCCAGGGACGAGGCGGCAGGTGATCTTGGCGAAGACCTTCGAAGGGATGACGGTCTTGGAGCCCTTACCCTGGTAGCCGCCGCCGATGCCGTTGAACTCGAGCGTCGGCGCGAAGCGCACGGCCTCGAGACCGTCGAGACCCGGAGCGGGATGGAGTTCGTCGACCCCGAGGGCGCGGCGGTAGCCGTCTTCGCTGAGCGGGAGCTTGCGAAGTTCTTCGCGTTCCCAGCGGGTCGGCTGTTCGACACCGTCGTAGAAGCCTTCGACCGTGACGGCGTTATCTGCGTCATGCAGCGAAGAGCAAAGTTCAGCCAGAGCCTGGATGGGATTGTACACCGCGCCGCCATGCAGGCCGGAATGCAGGTCAGACTTCGGGCCCGTCAGGCCGACCTCAAGGCCGATGATGCCGCGCAGGGCCGTCGTGATGACGATCTGGTCGGACGACGGCGAGGCGGTGTCAGACAGGATGACGCAGTCGGCCTCGGCGAGCTCGGCCTTATGGTTATGCAGGAATTCTGGGAAGCTCGGGGAGCCGATCTCCTCTTCCCCTTCGATCAGGAACGTGATGCGCAGCGGCAGGTTCGGGCAGCGCTTGAGCAAGCGGGCGAGCGCGACGACGGCGACCAAGTGCGGGCCCTTGTTGTCGGCGGTGCCGCGACCCCAGATCTTGCCATCACGCACGACCGGCTCGAAGGCCGGGGAGGTCCAGAGATTCAGCGGGTCGGCAGGCTGGACGTCGTAGTGACCGTAGAGGACGATGTGCGGCCATTCCTTCGGGCCACGGCGACGGCCGAGCACAATTGGATGCAGGGGCGTCGAGATAACTTCGACCTCGAGGCCTGCCTGTTTGAGCAACCCGCAGATATGTTCGCGGGCGCCGTCCATGCCCGCCTTGAAAGCCGGGTCGGTGGACACGCTCGGGTGCTTCACATAATCGATCAGTTCGCGGACGAGATCCATGCCTTCATTAGGCAGGGAAGAAGCCGGAGGGCAACCCCTAGAGGTTAAGAGGACCGGAGGGCCCGAGGACACGAGCGAGGCAAAGTTGATCCGTTGAACGGTTGGCCAGTTGGCCAGAGCGTCACAAACTTCGGGTGGCAGGTGGCAGCCTCAGGTGGCGGGTGGCGGGCAAAACCCTCCTGCGGCCTGGAACGAAACTCCCTGCCTCACCCCTGCCCCGATGCCTCCCTTGCCAACGGGCCAACTGGTCAACCGTTCAACTAACGCTGCCTCTCTCCGTCCCTCCGGTCCTCAGGCCCTCTAGTCCTCGTGTCCTCGATTCCTCCGGGCCGCTCTTTTTCCTTCCCCCTTCCCTGTCTCTGGGGAGAGTAAAGGCATGTCCCCCGCGGAACAGTTGAAGGTCATGAAGTCCCGCACCGATAAATTCATCGGTGAGGCGGAGATTCTCAAGCGTCTCGAGGCCGGCAAGACCCTCCGCGTGAAGCTCGGCGTCGACCCTACCCGCCCCGACCTGACCTTCGGGCACATGGTGGTCTTCAATAAGCTCCGCCAGTTCCAGGAACTCGGCCACCAGGCCGTCCTCATCATCGGCGACTACACCACGCGTATCGGCGACCCCACCGGCAAGTCCGAGACGCGCCCCGTCCTCTCCGAACAGGAGATTGAGGAAAACGCCAAGACCTACCTCGAGCAGGCGTTCCGCATCCTCGACCCGAAGAAGACCGAAGTCCGCCGCAACAGCGAGTGGTTCGGTAAGATGTCGTTCCTCGACGCGCTCCAGCTCAGCCGCCGCATGACGGTGGCGCAAATGCTTGCACGCGATGATTTCGCCAAGCGCTACACTTCCAAGACGCCCATCTCGATTGTCGAGTTCCTCTACCCGCTCCTGCAGGGCTACGACTCCGTCATGCTTAAGGCTGACATCGAGATTGGCGGCAGCGACCAGCTCTTCAACATGCTCGTCGGGCGCGACCTGCAGGAGCAAGACCAGCTTCCCCCTCAAGCAGTCCTCGGCATGCCCCTCCTCGTCGGCCTCGACGGCGAGCACAAGATGTCGAAGTCGCTTGGTAACTACATCGCCTTCAACCACGGCGCGAAAGACATGTTCGGCCGCATCATGTCGGTGCCTGACGCCACCATGTGGGTCTACTACGACCTCCTCCTGCTCTCGACGCCTGAAGAGATTGCCGCGCTCAAGGCCGGACACCCGATGGAAGCAAAGAAGCAGCTCGCCACGCGCCTGACGGACAAGTTCCACGGCGAGGGCGCCGGCGCTAAGGAACGCGCCGAGTTCGAGAACGTCTTCTCCAAGGGCGGCGTCCGCACGGACATGCCCGAGTTCGCCTGGGCTGCCGTCTCCGGCGGCGCGGCCGAGGTCGGCATCGTCGACCTCCTCGCCGCGACGAACCTCTTCCCCTCCAAGAAAGAGATCCGTCGCCTCATCGAAGGCGGCGCGGTCAAGATTGGCGAAGACAAGGTCTCCGACCCGGCCCAGAAGGTCACGCAGCCCGCGGGCGAGCTGGTCATCCAGGCCGGCAAGCGCACCTTCGTGAAGGTGAAGTAAGGGACGTTTACGCCTCGCGCGCCAACGGGCGTCGCGAGCCGTAACCACGGAGCACGTTGCGCAGGAGCTGACGGAGCTTGGGCATCGGATACGGGTGCGGGGCGGGCGCGGCGGCTGGGCGCGACAAAAGAACACGCATTCTCTCGGTCGCGGCGTCAGGATGGTGATCGGCGAAGGCACGCGTGCGACAACGTTCACCGACACGCTTGGCGAAATCCGCATCCTCCAACAAAGGCCGGAGCAGCTCGGCGACCGGCAGCTGCTTCTGGCCCGGAATCACCTCGCCGTAACCCTCCACGCCTGGTTCGCCGAAATACCCGGGCGACTCGCAAGTCTCCCGATAAACCAGTGCGAGCACGGAGGGTATGCCATACATCGCAGCCTCGCAGGCGGAAGTCCCCATCCCGACGAAAGCGGTGGCACCGGCGTAAAGCTCCGGCAAGGCCGATGGCGGCAGCGTGCCTAAGAAGTCGATGGACTTATCGACCCCTAGGCTGACCGCATATGCTTCCGTCGCGGCACGATGCGTTCCATCGCCGACTACTTTGAGACGGAGAGCAGGATACGCCTGGACCAGACAGGCGAAAGCCGCGACTAGGCCTCGTACGTATGCCTTCATCATTCCGTCGATACGGGCGACGGTCAGGAGGTAAGGAGCTGACTCGATGCGCAAAGCATGGCTGACCGCCCCGGGATGAGGGACAATCGCCGGCTCTATCCCGGCCTGGAGCGAAGCCATCCCAGCCAAGCGAGCTGCATCATCTGAGCAGGCACGATTCACCGTCAGGACGCGGCCGTGGGTAGCCAGCCCACGAAGTACGCCGTTCTCTTTCCGGCCCTTGAGCGCGTGCAAGAGTCGGCGCGGGTCAGGCCAAAGGTCGGACCAAGTAGGCCAACCGCGGCTGAGCACCGTTCCCGGGCGGATAATCAGCAGCGAGTAATCGGAGTCAGGTAGGCGACGGGCAAGCAGGCTGGCGAAATAGCTGTCGGGTAAGCCAGTGACTTCGATATGCGAAGGCTCGGGGCCGAGCAAAGCCGCTAAGTCGTCCGCAATAACCTCCGCCATGTCGGGCGTGAAAGCGGGGCGGTTGAAGATGGCCGCGTCGACGTGAAGGAGGCGCGCGACCCGGCGGTATTGTTCATCCATCGGGCCAGGCGAGGTGATGATGACTGGCTTAAGCCCGAGACGGACGGCGCATTCCGCCCGGCGCAGGGAAAGGTACTCGCCGCCACCCACATGGTTGCCGCTGTAGATAAAGACAGGGCGGCGAAGGCGGGGCGAAAGGGACATGCGGACGGCGGCAGGACTTCATGCCTAAGCCCGCTTCGCGGGCTGGCAAGACCGCCTGTGCATAAGTCCGCGGATAACCTCGCGGATTATGCCCTTCCCCTGCCCTCCGACGGCTCCCTATTATCGCCCTCCCGCATGGCCGACCCGGAAACCATCAGCCGAGACTTCGTGCACCTCCACGTGCATACGGACTACAGCATGCTCGACGGCTGTAGCCGCATCGACCGCCTGATGGAGCGCGCGTGCGACATGAACATGCGCGCGGTGGCGATTACCGACCACGGCAACCTCTTCGGGCTCTTCGATTTCTGGAACGAGGCCAAGCAACGCTCCAAGGGCGACGTGAAGCTCAAGCCCCTCCTCGGCTGCGAACTCTACCTGGTCTGGGACCACGCCCTCACCGACAAGCCGGATCGTCGCGAGCACAAGTATTTCCACATGGGCGTGCTCGCCCGAAATTTCAAAGGCTACCAGAACCTCACCAAGCTCGTCTCCGACGCGCACGTCCGCGGCCTGCACTACAAGCCTCGCACCGACCTCGAGCAGCTCGCCAAGCACGCCGACGGCCTGATCGGTTTCTCCGGCTGCCTTCAGGGCGTCATCCCGCAGGCCCTCCTCCGCGGCGACTACGAAGCCGCCCGCAAGGCCTGCGGTAAGTTCGTCGAAATCTTCGGACGCGAGAACTTCGTCATCGAGCTCATGGACCATGGCCTCGAGGAGCAGAAGCGCATCATCGCTGACCTCCTCAAGCTAGCCGGAGAATTCCAACTCCGCGTCGTCGCCACCAACGACGTGCACTACGTCGACGCTGGTGATTCCGTCGCGCACGACGCGATGCTCTGCATCCAGACTGGGGCCCGCCTGGCCGACGAGCGCCGCATGCGCTACTCCGCCACGGAATTCTACCTCAAGAGCGAAGCCGAGATGCTGCGCGTCTTCGGCGAAGTCCCCGAGTCCATCAAGAACACCGTCGCCATCGCCGAGATGTGCGACGTCAAGCTGCCCGTCGGCCAGAATAACTACCCGGTCTACATCTTCAGCGAAGGCGTGAAGCCCAAGGCTTCCGACAAGATTGATGAGATCCTTGACGGCTACGAGAAGCTCAAGAACGGCCTGCTAGTCTCTGCCGGCAAGCCGGGCGACTTCGTCATCGAAGCCGAGAAGCGCAAGGGCATGCGGGCCAATGGCTCCTACCTGCTTGAACAGGTGAAGGCCGGCCTCAAGGAACGCTACGGTGTCGATTACGACGACGCGAAGGCGTGGAAGGACGAGAAGATTCCGGGCATCGGTAAGACTAGCCCCGCCGAGCTCTGCCGCCGCGTCGACTACGAGATGGGCGTCATCGCGGGCACGGGCTTCGTCGACTACTTCCTCATCGTCTGGGACTTCATCGACTGGTCGCGTCGCCATGACATCCCCGTCGGTCCGGGCCGAGGCTCGGGTGCCGGGTCGATTGTGGCGTACTGCCTCAAGATTACCGATATCGATCCGATCCGATTCGGCCTACTCTTCGAGCGCTTCCTGAATCCCGAGCGCGTCTCCGCGCCCGACTTCGATATCGACTTCTGTATGCGTCGTCGCGACGAAGTCGTCGGCTACGTCCGCAAGAAGTACGGCGAAGACCGCGTCGCCAATATCATCACCTTCGGCACGTTTGGCGCCAAGATGGTCGTCCGCGACCTCGCCCGTATCCGCGACTTGCCGTTCATCGAGACCAACCGCCTCGCCAAGCTCGTCCCCGACGACATCAACATCTCGCTCGAGGACGCCCTGAAGAAGTCCAACGAGCTCCGCGAGGAGGTCGCCATCAACCCTCAGGCCGCCAGCATCATCGAGACCGGCCGCGTCATCGAGGGCATGGTGCGCAACTCCGGCAAGCACGCGTGTGGCATGATCATCGCCGACCGCCCGCTCACCGACATCATCCCCGTGACGATGCAGGAAGGCGACCTGACGACCCAGTACGCCAAAGACCCCGTCGAGAAACTCGGCCTACTGAAGATGGACTTCCTGGGTCTCAAGACCCTCACCATCATCGACGACGCCCAGAAGCTCGTCCGCAAGCATCGCCGCCAGGCGGATTTCGATATCGAAAAACTCGGCTTTGACGACGCCAAGACCTTCGCGCTCCTTAACGAGGCGAAGACCATCGGCGTGTTCCAGCTCGAATCCGGAGGCATGCAGTCGCTCTGCCGTAAGTTCCGCATCTCGGCCATCGACGAAATCGTCGCGCTCATCGCGCTCTACCGTCCGGGTCCGATGCAGTTCATCGGCGACTACATCAAGGGCAAGGACGACCCTACCTTTGTCAAATACGCCCACCCGCTCCTCGAGAAGGTCGCCAAGGAGACCTACGGCATCTTGGTCTACCAGGAACAGGTCATGGAAGCCGCGCGCGTCATCGCCGGCTACACCCTCGGTGGCGCTGATATGCTTCGCCGCGCGATGGGTAAGAAGATCCGCGAGGAGATGGAGCAGCAGCGCTCCATCTTCGTCGAGGGCGCCAAGACGACCAACAACATCGACAAGAAGAAGGCCGAGGAGATCTTCGCCACCCTGGAGAAGTTCGCCGAGTACGGTTTTAACAAGTCACACTCCGCCGCCTACGCCATCCTCTCGTATCGCACCGCCTACCTGAAGGCCAACTACCCGGTCGAGTTCATGGCCGCGGTGCTCACGTCCGAACAGGGCAACGCCGACAAGCTCGCCGAATTTATGGCGGAGGTCGAGGCCCTCGGCATGAAGGCCCTCGGACCGGACGTGAACCAGTCCGACACCGACTTCACCCCGGTGGTGAAAGACAACGCCATCCGCTTTGGTCTCGGCGCGATCAAAGGCGTCGGCGAACAGGCCGCGCGCAATATTGTGGCCGAACGCGAGAAGAACGGCCTTTACAAGGACTTCGGCGACTTCGTCGGTCGCCTGGGTGAGTTCGACCTCAATTCCCGTACGCTGGACTGCCTCGTGCGCGCTGGCGCCTTCGACTTCACCGGCGAAGACCGCCGCCACCTTGTCGACTCGATCGAGTCCGTCCGTCGCCACTTCGCCGGCGAGCGCAAGGAACGCGCCAGCGGCCAGGGTTCGCTCTTCGACATGCTCGGCGCCGAGGACGCCGGCGCCGCCCGCCCGACCGATCTCGTGCTCCGTAAGTCGGAGAAGATGCCGAAGCTCGAGATGCTCAACAGCGAGAAGGCCCTTCTCGGCTTCTACCTCAGCGGCCACCCGCTCGCTGACTATCACGGCCTAGACGAAGCCATCGCCACGCTGACTGTCACCCCCGATCGCATCGAGCTCGACAAGAAGGAACGCCACACCGTCCGCATCTGCGGCATCATCGGTGGACTCGAGAAGAAGATTTCCAAGAAGGACAACCGCCCTTGGGCGCTCTTCACCGTCGCCTCCCGTTCAGTGACGATTCCAGTGATGATGTTCTCTGACGCCTATGACGCCGCCGCGCAGCTCAAGGACGGCGAGCTACCCCTCCTCATGGACGGCTCGCACGTCATCGTCGACGCCCGCCTCAACTGGCGCGACGAACGCGGCGAGTGGTCGCTCAGCGCGCACGCCGTCAGCACCCTCCGCCGCGCCCCGAGCCTCATCAAGAAGATCCTCTTCGCCCTCAAGCCTGGGCCCGACGCCGGCGACTTCCTCGAGAAGATTGTGGCGCACACCCGCAAGGTGGACGGCACCACCATCGTCCAGGTCGGCTTCATCCAGCCGGACGGCCGCGTGCTCGTGGCCGAGGCTGCCCGCGGTATGACCACGCGCTTTGACACCGAGACCTACGGCACCTTTGGCCGCCACCCGGCCTGCGCCGGCGTCCAGATCGAACCGATTGCACCGACCCAGGCGCCCCAGCGCAAGTACGGCCCGCGCGCCTAGTTGGTCTGACTAGCGAGGTCTGCGAGGATTTCGCGGGCCATGACGTCCGCGAAGTGGTCCTGGGAGAAGGGCTTCGCCTTATCCGAAAGCAAAAAGGCTCGGATGCGCTCCTGATAGCCGCGGTAGGCCGCGTCATCGATCGTGCGTAGATGGGCGTCGAGTTCGGCCGGCGTCGCGTAGGCGCGACCGTCAATGAAGCAGTCGGCCGGGACGAGGTCGGCTATCTCCTTCGGGCCGACGTAGACCGGCACGCAACCCGCACGGAAGCAGTCGAAGAGTTTTTCGGTCACGTAGCCAGACAGGTCTCGGCAGTTCTCGTGCGCGAGGCAGAAGCGGGTGCGCGTGAGGAGTTCGATCTTATCGTCGACCGGGCCACGCCAGGTGGCGTAGGGCGACTTCGCCGGCAGGAGGCGCGAGAGAATCTTGCGCAGCTGATTGCGTACCCGGCCCCAGCGGCCAGGTAAGGCGGCGGGGCGATCCCAGCCGCGGCCATAGAGATGGAAGTCGGCGGGCGCATTGCGCTCATACCAATCGAGGATCCGCACTCGGGCCTGGTATTGGTCGCGCGGGTCGACGACCGTGAGGGCCTTATTCGAGGCGACCAGCACGCAGAAGAGCGGGCGCTGCTCCGGCCCGTTCCATGAGCCCGTCTCGAAGCGGTTCGGATAAAGCAGTCGCACGGTGCGAGGGTCGTCGAGCAGCGCACCATCCCAGGCAAACCACTTCGCATAGCGGGCCAGCGCGGCGCGGTCGCGGTTGAGCGGGCGGATGAGCGGGTTCTCGTAAAGGTAGACGTAGGCGCGGGCCGATGGATTCTGCCGGCGACAATTAATGTGGAGCTCGAAGGCGACTTCCCTGCCCGCGTTGACGTCGGGTGTATTGAGCTCGATGCCCGCGGCGAGGAAGCGCTCGCGCAGCTTCACGTAAGGGAGATAGAACTCGCCGTTGTTCTCGCCGGCTCCCGGCGTGAACAGGGAATTGTCCGCATAGTCACGATAGAGGACGGAGGCGACTCTCATAGGTTTCGCGCGGAGGTCAGTTGTTCGCTAAAATAGGAGGCCGCGTAGAGCGGACGAGCGGCGGCTGCGGCGGCGTGCTTCTTCGCCGAGAGTTCGGCGGCAGGCATCTCGGCGAAAGCGCGGAGGGCGGCGGCGAGGGCCGGGACGTCGCCAATGGGTTCAACCACGCGGCCGACCATGCCGTCCGCCCAAGGCACCGACGGCAGGCCAACCGGATAGGCCACGACCGGGACGCCACACACGAGCGCCTCGCCCACCATCATCGGTCCGTTGTCGTTGGTCGACGGGTTCACGAAGAAGTCGGCGGACTGGTAAGCGACGGCGATGGCCGCGTCGCCGCGGCGCACGCCGAGCTCTGTGTAAGTCACGTGCTTCCAGCCATCGCCCATGAGGCCGGTCTCACCGAGGACGGCCACATGGAGCGCGACACCTTGGGCATCGAGCAGGCGCAAGGCCTCGAGTAGCAAGCCGAAGCCTTTATAGGTCAGTGCGGGGTCGATACCGCGGACGAGCAGCACGCGCGCGCCGGCGGGTAGGCCTAGTTCGGCGCGCGTGGCTCGAGGGTCCTCGACGGGACGGAGCGCGTCGAGGTCGAGCGGGATGGGAAAGACCTTCGAAGGCAGGCCGCCGGTGATTGCGCTCACCCCGGCCTGTCGGGCGGACCATTCGGTCGGAGCCAGCAGGACCGCACCGACTTCGCCCCAGATACGGCGTCGCTCGGCGGACTGACGGAAGGAGAGGTCAGCGGCGTCGGCGGAGCCGATCAGCGGGCAGGCGCCGCAGCCGGTCTGGTATTTGGGGCAGCCTAGATTAGAATGACAGCCGCCCGTGACGTGGGCCATATCGACCTGCCAGAGGACCACGCGGGCGCCGAGGGCTTCGGCGACCTTCCGAATGGTGGCGGCCGTGACGAAAGCTCCGGCCCAATGGACCACGACGAGGTCCCATTTCTCGGCGCGGGCGCGAGCGTCGCGAATGATTGGCTCGGCCGGAAAATTGGCTTCGGCGTCGAAGTCATAGACGCCGATGGGCTTGAGATGCAGGCGGCTCAGCTTCGCCCAGACGCGACCGAGGCCCCAGGCCAGTTTCTGGAATGGGCCGAGTAGCCGCCGGGCGTCGACCATCGCCGGGACGTCCTGACGCTTCTGCTTGATAACGTAGGCGACCGAGTCGTGGCCTTGGCTGAGCAGGGCACGATGAATCCGGACGAAGCCATCGGCAGCCCCGCCGCCAGTATCCATCTTGGATAGGTGTAGTATCTTCATCCCTGCAGGCTGGGATAGGGGGCAGGCGGCGGGCTGACGAACCAAAAGCGCCGTGCTCCTATCTGGTTGAACCACGGCCCAGATGGGCAAGCATCTCATTCACCGATGGCCCCGCTCATCTACGTGATCAATCTCGACCGCGATGCTGAACGCCTCGCGTCGATTCGGGCCAACCTAGGCGGCCTTGGGCTTAGCTTCGAGCGCCTCCCCGCCGTCATCGGGAAGGAAGTCCCCGGATGGGAGAAGCTGGTCGACATGCCAGCCTACGCCTGGCGTAACCGCATGGACACGCCGCGTGCCGGTGAAGTCGGCTGCTACCTCAGCCATCTCAAGGCCATGGAAACCTTCCTCCGGACCGAAGCCCCGTGGTGCGTGATCCTTGAGGACGACGTCGAGGTGCTACCCGCCTGCGCTGACGTACTCCGATCGCTGGCCGAAAAAGACGACTGGGACCTCGTGAAACTCTTTAATTTCCACTCCGGCATGCCCGTGAAGAAGCGCGATCTCGTCGGCGGGCACCACCTCGTTGTACACCTCACACGAACGACTTCCTCTGCGGCTTATGTCGTCAACCGCCGAGCAGCCGAGAACCTGCTGAAGTCGATGCGCCCGATCTCCGAACAGGTCGACCATGCCCTCGATCGCCCGTGGGAAACCGGGCTACGCACCCGCGGTATCCGTCCGATGCCCATCGTCTTGGCTCCGGTCGCGCACACGACTAGTACCATCGGCTATCAGGATAAGAAAAAGCAGCCCCGCACCCTGGGAAAATCCGTGAAGCTATTCCTGTCCCGGGCCAAGAAGGAGATCTGCCGCTTCGGACATGGGCTGTGGGATGCGGTGAGGTGAGCGAGCAGCGAACGAACAGTGCAAAGGTGAGATGCAAGCCAGGGGTGGGGGCAGGGGCCGGGGCAGGGATAGTAAAACATTCCGAACTTCGGGCCTCAGGTTTAGGCGACTGGTCCCTAGGTGTGTATGCTCAGACTCGGGTACTAAAGTTGCATACCTACCCCAATCCCTGGATATACTTTTGCACCTTTGCACAGGCCGCAGGCCGATTTTCACTTTTGCACCTTAGCCTCCGGCCAACTGATCAACCGGCCAGCTAGTTCCGCCGCTCAATCAAACAACACCGCGTCGGCCGGGCGATGTCGTCGCGCCCAGAGAATCCGCCACTTGAGCACCTGCCGCATAAGTTTCGAAGAGCCACGGTGGCCCGAAGTTAGATAATGACGGTCGTAAACCTTATCGGCCTCGACCGGCGGAGTGTCCGCCCAATCGCCTGCCGGGTCATAAGCGAACGCCGGCGCGGCCCAAGGGCGACCGCCGTTACCGAAATGCGTGCCCGTACCGTCGAAGCCGATGTTCAGGATGAGGTTGTGGCCAGGGACGACCGTCAGCTGGCCTGAGCGCAAGGCTTGGACCATGAACTGGTAATCCCAGACGGTGCGGACCTTGCCGGACGCGATCGCGTCGAACTTACGACGAAGGAAGTCGATGGCGTTGGAGTGCAACGTGCGGACCAACGGCTCGTCGTCGCGGATCGGCTCGGGAATGAAGCTGAATCGGTCCCAAGTGCGCTTCCAGGTCGCCCAGCCCCAGCAAGAGGTCACGCGGCTGAAGCCATACGAGGCAGGCAGGCGGACCAACGGCGCCATGTTGGAGCCCGCGATCAAGGCGATGCGCTCGTCGTGGCGATACCGCTCGAGCATCGTGGCGCAGAAACGGAAGAATGCCGGCGTCGGCAAGCAGTCGTCCTCCAGGATGATGCCTTCGCCCGCTTCGCCAAGGAACCAGGTGATCGCGGAGCTCACACCGGGCCCGCAGCCCAGGTTGGACTCGGGGAAGCGTGTGCGCACTTCGCAAGGCCAGTCTACGCCGCGGAGGATGTCGCGCACTTCGGCGACACGCTCGGCTTCGCCAGGTCGGTCAAGGCGGGGGGCATCGCAGGCGAAGAAGAGCTTGGCGGGGCGGGCAGCCCGCACAGCAGCGAAGACCCGCCGGGTGGTCTCCGGCCGATTGAAGGCGACGATGAGGACCGCGGGGCAAGTCATGCACCTAGAGGCTGGCGATGACGTGGGCCACCTGGGCGTCCGTCATTACCGGGCTGATCGGGATCGAGACCACTTCACGATGGATCGCTTCCGTGAGCGGGAACTTCAGATGGCCGAGTTCCTTGGCATAGGCCTGCTGAAGGTGCGGGGCGATCGGATAGTGGATTGCCGTGTGCACGCCCTTATCCAAAAGGCGCTGCTGGAAGGCGGCGCGGTCGGGGACACGGACGACGAAGAGGTGCCAGACGTGCGAATCTTCGCCGACGCGGACGGACGGTAGCCGCACGGCAGGATTCTTGATTTCGCGGCGGTAGCGTAAGGCGATCTCCCGGCGGCGCGCGTTGTCGGCGTCAATATGCTGGAGCTTTACACGCAGAAGGGCCGCCTGCAGTTCGTCGAGGCGGTCATTCGGCCCTTGGACCAGGTTCTGATACTTTACGTGCGAGCCGTAGTTGCGGAGAGCGCGAACCATCTCCGCCAGTTTGGCATCCTTGCACGTGAGCGCGCCGGCATCGCCAAGGGCGCCGAGGTTCTTGCCGGGATAGAAGCTGAACGCCGCGGCGTCGCCCCAGGCGCCGGCCTTCACGCCGCCGATATGGGCGCCGTGGGCCTGGGCGCCGTCTTCGAGCAGGAGCAGCCCGCGCTCGCGGCAGAGCTGCGCGATCGCCGGCATGTCGGCCAGCTGTCCGTAGAGATGGACCGCCAGCACAGCCTTCACGTCCGGCGTGAGCGCAGCGGCGAGTTTCGTAGCCCCGAGATTAAAGGTGTCTTCATCAGGCTCGACGAGCACCGGGCGAAGACGGTTCTCCGTGATAGCGAGAATCGAGGCGATGTAGGTATTGGCCGGGACCGCGACGCCGTCGCCATCCTTGAGCAGGCCGAGCTCCTTCCAGCCGCGGAGGGCGAGGATGAGCGCCGATAGGCCGTCGGAGGTGCCGATGCAGTGAGGCGAGCCGACCCAGGCGGCATACTCGGACTCGAAAGCCTTCACCTCTTCGCCGAGGACATACCAACCTGAGTCGATAACACGGGCGGCGGCGGCCTTCAATTCGGCGGCATGCCGGGCGTTGATGGCCTTGAGGTCGAGGAACGGAACGTGCATGAGATTAGAGCGGTCGGATTACTTTGGCGGGATTACCGGCGGCAATGACGCCGGGAGGAATGGACCGGATGACGACCGAGCCGGCGCCGATGACGCTGTCTTTTCCGATGGTCACACCCTTGAGGATGATCACGCGGCTACCGATGAAGACGTTGTCTTCGATGTAAACCGGGGAGATCAAAGGTGCCTGGTCATGCCGGCCACTGGGAGATAGGTTGTGGGCGTCCGAATCCATGATCAGCACACCGTCGCCGATTAGGCATCTCTCGCCGATCGAAACCCTACTTTCGGCTATTACCTGGACATTGTTCGAAATGGAGGTTCCTGCGCCGACCTCGATTACAGCGTCTTTAGCTCTGGCCTGAAGCCTCACCATGCCGTCACCCGCGATTGGTGCTGCCAGAAAGCCGATGCTCACTCCGCGCCCGACAGAAACCAAGCCAAGGCCGTCGCACTTAAACGGCACATTGATCCAAAACTTTCCTTCGACTTTGACGAGGCCTGCTCGGCTGTTGAAGCGGAAGGCGACGTACCTGCATCGCTTGCAGATACTATCGTACAACTTGGAGCAGAGCCTAATCATGCAATGATACGAGCAGGGTTACCCACTACGGTGACGCCGGGAGGAACGTCCTTGGTCACCACGGAACCAGCGCCAACCATTGCGCCTTCGCCGATGGTGAGACCTGGCAGGATGGTGGCGTTGGCGCCGATGGAAGCGCCCTTCTTAACGAGCGTCGGAAGAAGGGAGGCCGCGGCATTACGCGAGCGGGGCTGCAGGTCGTTGGTAAAAGTTACATTGGGGCCGACGAAGACATCGTCCTCGAGCGTCACGCCGTCCCAGAGTTGGACGCCGCACTTCACCGTGACGCGGTCGCCCACGACGACCTTATTCTCAATAAAGCAATGCGAGCAGATGTTGCCGTCGCGGCCGATGACGGCCCCCGGAAGGACGACCACGTATTGCCAGATGCGGGTGCCCTCCCCGACCTGCTTCGACTGCACGTCGGAATTAGGATGAATGAACATGGCGGATGAATTGGTCGCGGTCGCGAATATAGTCTGCCTCATCGTATTCGGCGTCAGCAAAAACGGCGAGAATGCAGTCGGGTGAAAATTCGTGCATCTCATGCCATATCATGGGTGGTACGTCGAGAGCGCCAGACGACGGAGTAAGCATCACCCAGTCGGCATGCTGGCCGTCGAACATGAGGATACGCACGCTGCCGGCTAAGCAGACACAAAGCTGCCTAAGACGATGATGGGCATGGAAGCCACGGGCGACATCCGGCTTAGTGCCGTGAATCCAGTAGACACGGCGGACACGAAAAGGGAGCGCCTCGGCTTTTTCGATGACGGACAGCCCACCCCTGTGGTCGGTCAGGTCCTTGACGGGCCGCAGGAGAATTAAGGGTCGGCTATCCATGGCACTTGGCGATGACGAATTCGTCGAAATTTCGGATGTAGTCAGCCTCGTCGTACTCTCGGTCGGCCAGGACCATCAAGATGCAGTCCGGGCTGAAATCGGACATGACGCGCCACAGGCCCGGCCCGATTACGACCGCCTTGCCGAAGGCTGACATCGGAAAGGTCTCGCTCCTCTCGCCGTCGGAAACGGCGAGGGTGACTCCTCCTCGCAGGCAGATGAACATCTGTCGGAGGTTCCGATGGGCATGGAATCCGCGAGAGACCCCATGGTTGGTTCCGTGAATCCAGTAAGCGCGTCTGACGACGAAGGGCAGGACTTTCCCGTACTCCGCTATCGACAGGTGTCCGCGCGCGTCGCCTCGCTGGGGGATATCGACGAGCTCGAGCAGGGGCGAACTCATGCGACGGGCTTGGAGGCGAGCCAGCGACTGACGAGCGGGCGCATCGGACGCTCGATCGCGACGTGCACCAGGCAGGCGAGGGCGAGCGTGACGACGAAGCATAGGGCGATCGCCGGACGTAAGCCGAGGTCCATGGCGTTGGCCTTGAACCAAGGGATGGTCACGAGCTGGACGAGATAGAGGGCGAAACTCGCCTCGCCGAGGAAAACGAACGCCGGGTGCGCGAAGATGCGAACCGCGCGCCCCTCCGAAGTACGGGCGAAATAAGTGAATGCCATCAAGAGGAAAGGAATGGCGAACAGGCCATGCGCCACGAAGGGCAGGCTCTTCGCGAAGATCGCGAAGTAAGCCACGATGCCGAGAAAGCCCCAACCCAACTGGCGTCCGGTTGGTGGCGTTATCGTCGTCCTCATAGCGAGTACGCCGGCGAAGACTCCGGCGACGAATTCCGGAAGCCTGAAAATCGGGATCGAATAGAAGACGGCGAACCCTGCGACGGGGTCAGGCTGGATATACTTCCCAAGCAAGGAGAAGAAGACCGTCAGGCCGATCGCCCAACGAATCCCGAGCGCAAGGGCGCGATCTGACAATTCACGGGCGTGGTAAAGGATCAGCGGGAACAGCGCATAGAAGAACATCTCAGCGGAAAGCGACCAAGTCCCGTCCCGGCCATGCCCCCCGTGGAACAACTGCGGGAACCAAGCGTTCGTCAGCGTCAGGTCGGCGATGCCATGGGCGGCCGCAGAACGCAACGGCTTCTCTCCCAAATCATCTCCGGCAAATCCGTTTAGGAGCCAACCGGAGACGAGAATGAAAAGATAGATAGGGTAGATCCGGGCGAAACGACGGACGGCATAACCGCGGAAATCGGTAAGCGGGTTCGTTCCTTCTGAAGCTAGCGCCAAAATGAACCCCGAGAGAACGAAGAAGAACGTCATGCCGACCGGGCCGGAATGAATCATTTTATCCAGCGGGCCGAATGCGATCGGCCCGTGCCAGAGATACAGGTGGAAGACGAATACCCACATGGCCGCGAGAAAGCGCAGCGAGGTGAGCGGAGGAATGTGTTTACGCATCGTTCAGCGTGCTTGGCCGATGAGGCCTTTCAGGTATTCGCCGTAGCCGGACTTGGCGATGGGCTCGGCGAGTTTGAGCAGCTGGGCGTCGTCGATGTAGCCACGGCGCCAGGCAATCTCCTCGATGCAGCCGATCTTAAAGCCCTGGCGGGCTTCGACAATCTGCACGAACTGCGAGGCCTGCAGGAGCGAGTCAAACGTGCCTGTATCGAGCCAAGCAGTACCACGGGGCAGGACCCTGACGCTGAGTTTACCCTGACGGAGGTACTCACGGTTGACGTCGGTGATCTCGTATTCGCCGCGCGCCGAGGGCTTGAGCGCCTTGGCGATACCGACGACGGAGTTGTCGTAGAAATAGAGGCCAGGGACGGCGAAGGTGGACTTGGGCGCCTTGGGCTTCTCCTCGATGGAGACGGCCTTGCCGGCCGAATCGAACTCGACGACCCCGAAGCGCTCGGGGTCCTTCACGTGGTAGGCGAAGACGACGCCGCCCTGCGGCTGGCGGCAGGACTTGAGCATTTCGCCGAAGCCGGCGGAATAGAAGATGTTATCGCCGAGGACGAGGCAGACGTCGTCGGAGCCGATGAACTTCTCGCCGAGCACGAAGGCCTGGGCGAGGCCGTTCGGGATGGCCTGCTCGACGTAATCGAAGCGGCAGCCGATACGCGAGCCGTCGCCGAGCACCTCGCGGAAGCGCGGTAGGTCCTGCGGGGTGGAGATGATGAGGATCTCGCGGATGCCCGCCAGCATGAGTACGGAGAGCGGGTAATAGATCATCGGCTTGTCGTACACCGGCAGGAGCTGCTTGCTCATGACCTGGGTCAGAGGGTGCAGACGGGTGCCGGAACCGCCGGCGAGGATTATGCCTTTCATGAGAGTCAGATTTTACCCAGCCGCTCGAGGCGATAGGAGCCGTCGAGGATACCCTGGATCCAAGCGGGGTTGTCGAGATACCAGCGGACGGTCTTGCGGAAGCCGCTCTGGAAATCCTCCTGCGGGGACCAGCCAAGCTCGGCGCGGGCGCGACGGGCGTCGATGGCGTAGCGCAGGTCATGGCCCGGGCGGTCGGTGACGTAGGTGATCGCGGAGTCGTGCGGCTTACCGTCGGCGCGCGGGCGGAATTCGTCGAGCAACGAGCAGAGCAACTTCACGAGGTCGATGTTCCGACGCTCGTTGTCGCCACCGATGCAATAGGTACGGCCGGGACGGCCCTTCTCGACCGCGGCGAGCAGCGCGCGGGCATGGTCGTCGACATACAGCCAGTCGCGGATGTTCTCGCCCTTGCCATACACCGGGATGGCCTCACCGCGCAGGCACTTCAGGATGACGACTGGGATGAGCTTCTCGGGGAACTGGTAAGGACCGTAGTTATTGGAGCAATTGGTCACCACGACCGGCAGGCCGTAGGTGTCCATCCAGGAGCGTGCGAGGTGATCGCTCGAAGCCTTGCTGGCGCTATACGGGGAATGCGGGTCGTAAGGGGTCGACTCGTTGAAGGCCGGGTCGGTCGGACCGAGGGAGCCGAAGACCTCGTCGGTCGAGACATGCAAGAAGCGAAAGGCATCCCGAGGGGGACCGGATAGTTGCCGCCAGTAACCGAGGGCGGCCTGGAGAAGCTGGAAGGTGCCGGTGACGTTGGTGGCGATGAACTCGCCCGGGCCGTCGATCGAGCGGTCGACGTGGGATTCGGCGGCGAGGTGCATGACCGCCTCCGGCTGGGCGTCGGCGAAGGCCTTGCGCATGGCCTCGGCGTCGCAGATGTCAGCATGGACGAACGTAAAACCCGGCTTCCCCTGGAGGTCGGCCAGGGAGGACAGATTACCCGCGTAAGTGAGCTTATCGACGACCGTGACGGCATGTCCGCCCGCGACCAGAAGGCGGGTCAAATTCGACCCGATGAAGCCCGCGCCGCCAGTGACCAAAATACGCATAAGCAGTAGAATATAAATACGGGGAGGGATGGGTTTTAAGCCAGAAAAAAGGCGGACCCTGAAGGTGCAAAGGTGCAAATCGGAGCCAGGCTCCTGTGCAAAAGTGCAAAGGTGTAACCAACTCAGGGTGACGGTTGACGGCCAGGGGGTCGGCGACTCGGGCGTCGGCATCTCGGCCATCTGCCGCGGCAGCCTTGAGCCGGCTGCCGAAGGCTGAACGGCTGACACCCGAAGAGCTAATGCCCCGGTGGCCGGCACCCGTCACCTGAACAAGTCTTGGCCTTTTGCTTTCCCAACCGCCAACCGCTAACCGCCAACACCTTACTTTTTCACCTTCGCACAGGCCGTAGGCCGATTTGCACTTTTGCACGAGCGCGAGGCGGCGAGCATCATTTGCTCTTCCGCCCCAGCCGAGCGCTCCTAAGGTAAACGCATGTCCCAACGGCCCCTTGGTTTCGGTATCTGGGGAACCGGCATGATCGCCGAGTTCCATGCGAAGGCGCTCGCCGAGATCGCCGGCGTGAAGCTCGTCGCCGCCTATAACCGTTCGCCGGCCAAGGGTCGCGACTTCGCGACCAAACATGGCATCGTTTTTGCCGAGACGCCGGAGGCCCTGCTGGCAAACCCCGCCGTCGACATCGTCTGCCTCTGCACCCCGAGCGGCGACCACCTCGCCCCTGCCCTCGCCTGCGCCAAGGCCGGCAAGCATGTCGTCGTCGAGAAGCCGCTCGAAGTCACCCTCGCCCGCTGCGACGCACTCACCGCCGCCTGCGCAAAGGCCGGCGTGACGGTCGCCGGCATCCTACCTCGCCGCTTCGGCTCCGGTGCGGTCGCGCTCAAGGCCGCGCTCGAAGCCGGCCGCTTTAGCAAGCTCACGCTCGCTGGCGCGCTCATCCCCTGGTGGCGCACGCAGGCCTATTATGACTCCGCTGCCTGGCGCGGCACGTTCGCCCTCGACGGCGGCGGCGCCGTGATGAACCAAGGCATCCACACCATCGATCTTCTTCTCTGGTTCCTCGGCCCGCCCAAGCGCGTGTCGGCCACCGCCGGCCTCGTCGCCCACGATGGCATCGAAGTCGAGGACATCGCCGCCGGCTGGATTGAATTCGCCAACGGCTGCCGCGCCACGCTCGCCAGCTCAACGGCGTGCTGGTCCGGAACGGGCTTCCCCGCCGAGATCCGCATCCACGGCACGACCGGTTCGGCTGTCCTGCGCGACGACAAGCTCACCGCCTTCGAGTTCGAAAAGCCCCTGCCGTCTGACCCCGCGGTTATTGCCACGGCCATCGAAGGCGGAGGCGCGGGCGCCAACGACCCTAAGGCCATCGGCCATGCCTGGCATCGTTCCAATCTCGAGGAAGCCATCGCAGCCATCCGCGCCGGGAAACAGCCAGCCGTCAACGGCGCCGAAGGCCGTAAGGCCGTGGAGTTGATTCTCGCGATGTATCAGTCGGCGCAGGCGGGAGGAGCGCCGATCAGCCTGCCCCTGAAACAAGATCCTGTGCTTCGGCCTCTCGGCGTTAAGAAGGCTTAGTTAGCTGGCAAGTTGGCAAGTTGACACGTTGACAAGGGAGGCAA
>CANHZL010000017.1 GCA_947465345.1 Opitutia bacterium
TACTTGTTCCAGAGGCCTTGGACGACGGAGAAGTCGGCCTTGTGGCGGGCGAGCGGGGTGAGGCCGGCTGGCAGGGTGTAATCCTTGCCAGGCTTCTTCACGTCGGGGACCCAGCTCTCAGTGGTGATGCCCCCGCCGAAGCCGAGGAAGATGAGGCGCTTGGGCGGCGTGGGCGCAGGCGCCGCGGAGGCGAAGCGCTGGAAGCCCAGCGAGGCGAGGACCGGCAAAGCCACGAGGGCTGAGCTGGAGCGGAGGAAATGCCTGCGGGTATGAGGGAGGCTCATGATGGGGTAAGTTTATTTGGTATGGAATTCGCGGCTCGCGGCAAGCGTGTGGATGAACTGGCGGATAGCGTAGTCCTTGTCCGTGCCTTCGCGTACCATCGTGTCGATGAGCGGTTGGTCGCGGAAGCCGACGGGGCGTCCGAGGGCGTATTCGATGAGCGCTTCGCTGTAGCTGCGGGCGAAGGCGTCCGGCTTGGTGGCGATGATATCGCGCAAGCCGAAGTAGTCCTTGAAGGCGGGGCCCTTGTAGAGCGCGGCGGCCGATTCGATGTTCCAAGTCTTCAGCGTTTTCTTGTCGGGTTTACCGGCGGCATCGAGTGCCATGGTGCTGTCGGTGGTGCGCCATTGGCCAGCGGCATCGAAGTTCTCGAGGCCGAAGCCGATGGGGTCGATCTTGCGGTGGCAGTTGGCGCACTGAGGATCCTCTTGGTGAGCGCGGAGGCGTTCCTTGGTTTCGAGAGCCTTGCCGGCGAGGCGGGTGAGCGCAGGGATGTTGGCCGGAGCGGGTGGGGGTGCGTCGTGCAGGAGTTTGCGGAGCACCCAGGCGCCGCGTTCGACCGGACTGGTGCGTTCGCCGTTTCCTCCCATGAAGTGGATGGCGGCCATACCGAGGAGGCCACCGCGGGGTGAGCCGTCCGGCAGCTTGATCTTTTCGTATTCGTCGCCCTTCACGCCCTCGATGCCGTAGTAGTGGGCGAGGATGCGGTTGATGACCACGTAATCGGACTTGAGCAGGTCACGCAGGCTGGTGTTGGTGCGCATCGCGTAGGCGATGGTCTCATGGACCTCGCCCTTAGCGGCGACCTTGGTGCCCGTGTCGAAGCGTGGGTAGAGGGCGCGGTTCACTTCGAAGAAATCGAAACGATCCATACCGAGCCACTGATTAGTGAAGGGCTGGAGGAAGCCTTTGGAACGCGGGTCGGCCAGGAGGCGTTCAGTCTGGGCCGCGAGGACGTCAGGCTTCGAGAGTTCACCCTTCTGGGCTAGTTCGCGAAGGGTGGCATCGGGTGGAGCGGACCAGAGGAAGTAGGAGAGACGGACGGCGAGTTCCTGGTCGTTGAGGGTGCGTTTCTTGTTATCGGGAGCCGGCTCGGCGAGGTAGATGAACATCGGCGAGGACAAGACGAGCGCGAGCGTCTCCTTCAGGGCCGCCGTCGGCTTGTCGCCGGCCTTGCGGCGGACGTCGTAGAAGGCCAGCAGGCGATCGAGGTAAGGCGCCGGTGGCTTGGTGCCACGGAAGGCTTCGGTGGCGAAGCGTTCCAGTGCGGCACGGAGTTCGTGTGTCGTCGGCGCGGGTGACTTATCGTCGAGCGGGAGATTGAGGGCGACGAAGCCGGGTGGCTTGGGTTTAGCGGCGTTGGGAAGGCGTTCAATATCAACCCAGTCGACCCAGAGCGCCAGCTCGGGTCCGACGCCGTTGCGCTTCACGGCCTCGCTGCGCTTGCGGCCGCCTTCGTCGTTATCGTCCCAGCTGCCTTTCTCCCGCAGATAGACGAGTCGGTTATCACGGGAGGTGGCGTTGCCGCGGGTAAGGGTGAGGGGGAACTCGACTACCTGTGGGTTCTCGATCGTGCCAGAAATCTCGCGGGTGGCCATGACCTTGGCGGTCCGGGCGTGGATGCCGAAGTCGAGGAAGCGGCGCTCCTTGGGGGCGTCTTTCACGGCGGCGGTGCGGACGCGGACGACATACTCGCCGACCGGCCAGTCGTACGGTACCAGGATCTCGATGTAGTTAAGGTTGAGCTCGGCGGGGTGGCGAGTCTGGGTGCCGAGGTAGGCGCCGCGTTCCACGTCCGGCATACCGGCATAATACTGGTGATACTTAAGCCAGCCTGCGCTGAGTGAATCGTTCGCGAGGTCGGCGTCGTTCTCGCCTTTCTTATCGAAGCCGAAGTCGCGCGGATTGGGGGCGCCGGGGATGCGGGCCCATTCGCGACGGAGCCGGCTGGCGTTGTTATTCGTCTCTTTCTTCAGCTGGGCGACGATGGTGGCGTTCTCGGGTCTGGCGATGGCGGCCTCGACCGCGGCTTTCCATTTCAGCGCCCGCTCCTGGGCGTCGATCTGGTATTTCACGAAATTACGGACGATCGGCGTGATGGTCTCGCCTTCGTAGTGCAGCTTCTTCTGCACGTCGGCGGACAGCTGCCAGGCGAAGCCTTCTTCCAGCGCCTCGCGGCCTAGCTGTTGGTATTGGTCGATCTGGTTCGCGGAAATGAAGAGGTTGGCACCGACGGTATCAAAGCCGCTCGAGCCGCCATCGGGTGGCAGTTCGCTGACGTTGATCTCGACGCCGAGCAGTTCGCGGAGGCTGTTGCGGTATTCGCGTCGGTTGAGTCGGCGCATCGTGATGACGCCGTTCTGGTCGCCCAGCTTCTTGCGGGCGGCCACCATCATGTTGGAAAGGTCATCGAGCAGCTCCGTCTTGGCGGCGGCGGAGGGTTGCTTCTTATCCTCGGGTGGCATCTCGCCCGAGTTGATCTGATTGAGTACCTTCTGCCAGCGCTCGGCGGTCTCGACGGTGTCGACCTTGAGGGAGAGTTGGTCGATACGGAATTTACCCTTCTGCTTATCCGGACCATGGCAGGAAACGCAGGTCTCCTTGAACAGCTGCTGGTGCTTGGCATCCAGACGAACCTCCGGGGCATCTTCAGCCGCGAAGGCCAAGGAGGCGAAAAGGACAGGGAGCAGGAGCTTCATGAAAAGACGGGGTCCGAAGGGGGTTTGGGGCGACGATATGAGTGTCGACACACCAAGGGCTGACAAGCCCCGAGGGGGCTAAGTTCCTGATAGTTTCGCGACCCGGGGTCTTTTGCCCTGCCAATCGCTCTTAGCGCAATACTTCCGCCTGCGGCTTGCCTTCGACGTCCAGCAACTGGAACTCATGAATTCCTTGGTTGGAGGCGTCCGTGTAGGTCCAGACGACCTTCTTCTCGCGGGTGATCTCGACCAGCTTGGCCTGTGGGGCGCGGGCGGCGTAGTTGCTGAAAACGATGTTACCGTTAGGTAGCCAGGAGAGGGCCGTGGTGCGGTTAACCTGCACGCCCGCGAGGTCGCCATCCCGGAGTTCCCAGACGATCTTACCGGCCGCATCGACCTCGATGAGGTTGCTGCCGACGGTCAGGCTGATGAGTGTGTGCCCAGCGGCGTTGCGCAGGCAACAGAAGGAGCGGTTGTCTGCGGTCGACTCCGGGCTCTTGCATTCCCAGACGACTTTACCGGAGGCATCGTATTCGCGGACGGTCTTGTCCTGTGGCACGAGGTAGTGGCCGTTGGGGAGCTTGCGGGCCATGCGGCTCTGCATGTGGTGGTTGGTGATCTGGCAGCCCAACGGAATCTCGACCTTGATCGAACCATCGCGGGCAACTTCGAGGAGACGTGGCTTATCGCCCGCTTCGGTCAGCATCACATTGCCGTTGTCCAGCAGGATGGCAGTATTCACCTCGGACTGCGTGCCCTTGTATTCCCAGACGACTTTCTGGTCGCGGGTCACTTCGACGACTGCCCCGCCAGGATAGGCCTTCGTCTTCGAGAGCGTGAGCAGCAGGTTGCCGTTCGGTAGGACATAACCATCGCGAGTGACCGCGGGATATTTCCAAGTGACTTTGCCGGAGGCGTCGACGATCTGCGTCAGGCCTCCGAGCATCAGGAAGGAACGCCCCGCCGGCTGGTCAGCGGCGGCGAGCGAGAAGGCCGCGAGGAGCAGGCAGAGAAGGGCGCGGATCATTTGATTTCTTGGTAGTCGGAGGTGAGCGTGAGATTGTCGGCGTAGGCGTTGATGAACCAGGCCGTCGTGCCGGTAGGAAGCGGGGCGGAGGTTGAGGCTACTGTACCGTTGAAGAGTTCGAGGTTGGCGGGCGTCTCGACCCACTTGCGTGTACCGGTGAAGCCCTTGTCGGTCGTCGAGACGAGCACGGCTCGCGTGATCGGCTTCTTGGAGGCGAAGATCGCGATAGCATTGCCATCCTTCGTAGCGGCCGCGGTCGACTTGCCCCACGGTTTGCCGGTCTCGACGACGCTCTGGGCGAAGGCGTAGCTATCGGGCGGATTCCAGCCGGCCGGGTGGCTGTGGCCCATCTTCGAGACGAGCGAGACCATGCGAGGCCCGGGTGCTTTGCGGTAGTTCTCGGCTTGGCAGCCCAGCGGGAAGTGGGCGTCCTGCGGCCAGGAGAGCCAGAGGACCGGCATCCTCACGCGCTCGGCGTAGTTCATGCCGTCCCAGACCTGCTTGTAGCCTTCGTTGTCATGCAGGGCTTTGCCCCAGCCGTTCTCCGCGTCGAAAAGATGGCCGCAGCCATAGGTCGGGATGCCGAAGGCGAAACGTTCGTCGAGGCCGATGACCGTGCTCGTGATCACGCCACCCCAGGAGATGCCCATCACGCCGATCTTCGTGGCATCGACTTCGGGGAGTGAGCGTAGAAGAGAATTCGCCAGCATCGTATCGGCGAGGGCGTGATACATCCACTGTTCCTTCAGGGGTAGCTTCGTGTCGGCGAAGGTGCCGTCGCGTGCCGGGCCGCCGAAGGCATGACGTACCCAGGTCGGCCTCGCCTTGGCGTCCTTCTTTTCGGTGGCGTCGGTCTGGCCTTCGACCGCGATGCTGATGGCTGCGAAGCCTTGGTCGTTCCATTTCTTGACCCATTCCTTGAAGGCCGTGCCGCCGCCGCCGTGGACGAGCACCACGCCGGGGACCTTGCCTTCGCGCTTAGCTGGAAGTCCGATCCAAGCGAAGACGCGCGTCGGCTTTCCCTTCCAAGTCAGGGCGTCGTAGAAGATGGCGTGGACTTGTCCATCTGGCTTGAAGCCTTCGGCGTCATATGTCTTGGGGGCTTTGAGGCAGTCGTGGACCATCAGGATAATAGGATCGGGGCGGCTTTCGGCGTGGAGCGAGGCCGCGAGCAGCAGGTAGAGCAGTGCGCGCATAGGTGAAGTCTGGTTAAGTGGTTAAAGATAATGGGGTCAGACCCCTTTAATAGGGTCTGACCCCATTATGCGGGAAAGGTCTGGCGGGATTTACTTCTGGGTGAAGACGAACACGCCGTGCTTGTTGGCGATGACGATGTCGGGCTTGTCGTCCTTGTTCACCTTGCCGGTGAAGAACTGGGTGCCGACGCCGCTGTCGCCGTCGATGCGGCGGGGGATGAAGCTCACACCGCCCTTACCTTCGCGGGACATCTCGAACCAATAGAGGACCGGGTCGGCGTTCGGTTCGTCGTCGCCCTTGATGCCGTGTGCCCAGCGGCGCTTGCCACAGACAATGTCGGGCAGGCCGTCGCCGTTGATGTCTTCGAGCTGGATGGCGTGGATCTGGCTGAAGCCCTTGCCGTCGGCGTTATCTTCCTTGGTCTTGCCGAGGATGACGTGCTCCGCGAAAGAGCCGTCGGGGTTCTGTTCGAACCAGGAGAGGCCGTAGCTGTGGGCCTTGATGCTCGTGATGACGTCGGGGCGGCCGTCCTTGTTCACGTCGTAGACGTACATCTGGGCGCCACCTTGGCCGAAGTTGGCCTTGTGGAATTTCCAAGGGCCGGGGGCGGCGAGGTCCTTGGGCTGTTCGTACCAGCCGTTGGCTTCGAGGATGTCCATGCGGCCGTCGCCGTTGACGTCACCGGCGCCATAGCCGTGCGTGTACTTGAAGATCTTCTGGTCGTTCTCCTTGGACTTCTCGGTGATCGCGTGGAACTTAGCCTTACCGAAGGGGTTGGCCCAATCGATCTCAGCGTAGCCGAACTGGCCGCCGCTCTTACCGCCCTTGGCTTTGGGGTCCTTCTTCAGGTCGCTCGTGTGCACCAGGAGCTCGGGTTTGCCGTCGCCGTTCATGTCGACGAGCTGGGGGGATTCGCCATCGGCGACATCAAAGATGTTATGGACGGTCCAGGGTCCGGGCTTGCCCTTCGGGTTTTCGTAGACGAGGGCGGGGTCGCCTGGGAAGCCGAAGACAAGGATGTCGGACCAGCCGTCGCCGTTGAAGTCGTAGGCGTAGGAGATGAAGTAGTCGGAGTAACCGGCGGCGGGGTTGAACGGAGTCTTGTTCGGGCCCTTATCATGGGAGGGTTCGACCGCGTAGCTGATGCGCTGCTTGAAGTCAGGGCCCTTCCAGATGTACCAGCCGGCGGCGATGTCGACATGGCCGTCATGGTCGAAGTCGGCGACGGCGCAGCCTTCGGCGACGAAGTCCTTGGTCAGGGTCTGCTTGTCGAACGAGATGGGGCCGGCTACGGCGCAGCCGCCGAGCAGAACGGAGAGGAGGGGGGCGAGGAATCGCATGGGGGTATCATTAATACACCCTACGCCCCGAATGGTTGCGAGGAGTTTTTGGCTGAAGGCCGATTTGAGGACTTATGATTACTCCAAGCGACCGAACATGATGCGTTCTTTGCGGCTTGGATCGGAGTCTCCTTGGGTCACGCTGAACCAAATCTGCCCGTTGGCTTCGACGAAGGTGGGGTATTGGAAGGACTTCGTGGACTCGAAGCGGTATTTACGCTCCCAGGTCTTACCGTCCGTGGAGACGTCGATGTTGAAGATGCTCCGACTGACCTTATCGATCTGGGTGCGTTCCTGCCAACCGAGGTAATAGACGCCGTTGAACTTATCCAAGGTCGGTTTGGACGAGCTGCCATTCTTCACAAAATCTTTCTCGCCGCCGGTGGTCCAGGTTTTGCCGTCTTTACTTTCGGAGAACCAGTAGTTGTGGTTGCCGTTTTCTTTACGGGAAATCGCGAGCCAGGTTCCGTCCGGCATGCGATGGATGGCGGGTTCGGTCAGCGCCGGTTCGCCGGGGCCGTTGAAATGGCCGACGATCGTCAGCGTGTCGGCTGCGGCGTTCATGGTGCAGAGGGCCTGCTGAGCGCCGAGGTAGTTATTGATGGCGATATAGGTCCGACTGTCGAACTCCTTGAAGTTATCGAACATATACAGCCCGGCGTCGACAGGCTTGCGCTTGAAGCCTTGCTTAGTGGCGTCGGCGTAGAGCGGCTTGGGTTGCAGGTCGAACGTGCCGTCGCTCGTCGTCAGCTTCATCCGGTGAATTTCCGGCTCGAACGTCATCGTCCGCAGGTCGAGGTCGCGGTAGTAGGTCTGCGACTGGCGCTTACCGGGTTGCTCGCTGGCGAACCAGCAACGAAGGGTGTGTGGGCCGACTTGCTTGACGCGTGGGACGAAGCAGGCGCCGACGGGGAGGGTTTCGTTGGCGAAGGCTTGTTCGGAGCGCGCGATGGTCATCACGTCCAGCAGGCGCTCGTTGCGGAGGTCGACAATCGAGAGGGTGGCGTAGATGAAGGGCCAGTTGGCGGCTTCGCCGGCCTGGCGGTCGTTGGCTTCGGCTACCACGAAGGCGCGGTCGCCGACGATGGCCAAGTGTGAGTCGTGGGCGCCTTTGACTTCGGGGCCTGAGACCTTGATCAGTCCGGCCATGACCTTGTCGGCGGCGGCCTTGGCATCCCAGCCCGTGGGTAAGATCGAGGCGGCAGGCTTGGGTTCAGGCTTTTGGGTGGAACAGGCTACCAGCAGCGCCGAAAGGCAGAGGAGCAGTCGGGTCTTCATTTGGAAGGGTTAGCCTTAGCTTGGGGCGGTGGCAAGGGTGGGAGGACGGGGAGATCGAGGACCTGATGCTGGGCCAGGAGTCGCTCGCGTAGCTTGGCGTAATCTAAGGCCTGCACCGTGACGCCTTCCTTGGCGGCGAGGGCAGCGGCGATGCCGGCGCTCTGGCCGATCGTCATCCAGGTCGGTTCGACGCGGACGGAGGAATAGGCGACATGGGAGGCGGACAGTGCCACTGGCACGAGGAGATTAGCGCACTCGGTCGAAGAGGGCGTGATCGCGCGGTAAGGGATCTGGTAGGCGTAGCCATGCCTCCGGCCGGGAGCGTGCACCGGTAGGATGGTGCCTTCGTTGATCACGCCGTCGGGCAGGGCGATGCGTCGACAATCATGTGAATCAATCGGGAACGACGATACCGCGATTGGATCGGCCTTCTTCGGGTCTTCGATCACATCTTTCTGCGTTAATATGAAGCGTCCATCCATACGACGACCTTCGCGGACGTAGAGTTGGGGTGACCAATGGTCGGTCTCTGGGAACTCGTCGCGGCAGAGCCCAAGCTCGGCCATCGTCGTGCGGATCTTTGGCGGGACCGCTTCATCTGTCGTGAGGAAATGGTAGAACTCCAGCGTGTATTCCTTGTGCTTGTCCCAGAGCTTGGCGCGACCCTTTGGGTCGGAAGCGCACCAGCCATTGGCTTCGCCGACGAGCCCCATCGAAAACATCTTCCCAATGCCGTTATTAGCGTCGAATTTTCCACTCGGAAGAGGGTAGAGATCCCAAGGCAGGGGGGCGTCGGGATATTTCTGGAAATAACGGCGGACCAGTTCGAAGCGAGCTGGGTCGTAGGCGGTCGGTGCGGGAAAGGGTACGCGGTTGGCGGGATCCTTCGTGAGGCAGAGGCGGAAGCTATAGACCATCACGGTTTCTTCGCCGGCCTGATCATCGCCGGTGCGCAGGGTCGTGATGAACGGAAGCGGTAGGCCGTTGGCATCGAAGCCATTGATGGCTAGCTTCTGTTTCGGGTATTGGCGACCGGCGAGGGATTCGCCGTATTCGTCGCGGCTCTCACGTCCGAGATGCCAGACGACGCCGGACTTAGCGAGGAGGTCGCCTTCGTAGGTCGCATCGATGAAGACTTTGGCGGTATGCGATCCGGTACTGGTGATGAGACGGATAATCTTCGGGCCGTCTTTTTCGACACCCGTGAGGGCTTGTTTCGTCATTACGGTGACGTCGGCTTCCTTGAGCATCGCCTGCGTCACCTGGGCGGCGACGTGCGGCTCATAGGTCCAGACCGCATTATCCTTCTTCGCCACATCGTAAGGGAGTTTTACGCCCCGGGCGGCGTAGTCGGCGGCGATCCGCTGATGCCATTCCTCGAAGAGCCCGAGCAGGGTGGAGCGGACGGTTTGATTTGAATCGCTGAAGCTCAGGCCGCCCGTATTGACGCCGCCGACATGGGCGGATGGTTCAAGCAGTATGACCTTTGCGCCCTCGCGCGCGGCGGCAATCGCGGCGCAGAATCCGCCGGGCGTGGCACCGTAGACGATGACATCGGCTTCCTCGGCCTGGGTTAAGGGCGAGGCAAGCAGGAGCCCTAGGGCAAGGAGGAGGCGCATGGGCGGGGAAGAGGGCAACTTAGCTGTCGTCCCCACTTTGCCAACTCATTCTGCCTTCAGCTGCCGGTTTACTTCGCCGGCAGGGGCGGAAGTTTCGCACTGTAATGGACGGCGCGATGGCGGGCGTCGTCGTAGGCGAAGTGTAGCCACTGCTTGTCCGCGCTGACGAAGCCATCCGGATAGTTGAGTGAACCCTTCATCAGCTTGCCGGGGTATTTAGGGTCGGGGCCGGCTTCGGGCACGAGGACGCGCTGGTAGGGCCACGTCTTGCCGTCGTCGAAACTGATCCAGAGGGAGAGAGGTGCACGACGTTTGGAGTTGTTGTTGTGCAGTAGGGCGACGGCGCTGCCGCCGAGCGGGAAGAGGGTGGCTTTGCTGCCGGGGTTGGGGATGTCGGTGACCGTGGCGAACTCGGGCCAGGTGCGGCCACCGTCTCGGGAGGTCGCTTGATAGAGGACCCCGCCGAGCGTGTCCGCGCGGATGAACATCAGGATCGATCCGTCGGCGCGTTCGTGGATGGTCGGTTCGGCCCAGCCGAAGTACTTGTCGTTGGGCGTGAGGCGTACGTTGCCGTGCTCGCTCCAGGTCTTGCCGCCGTCGGAGCTCATCAGCACGCCATTGCGTGGGTTGGTGAAGGCGCGGTCGAGCGGGGCCTTGTCCTTTTCGGAATCGGGGCCGACGTAATGCTGGAAGGGCATCAGGATGCGCCCGTCGCGCGTGGTGATGGAAGGACGGATGAAGGTGCGTTCCTTGAGGCGGCCGGGCAGTTCGGACGGCTTGCTCCAGGTCTTGAACGAATCGTCGCTGGTCAGATACCAGGAGCGCCAGTCGTTGGCCCAATGCTTGGAGTGCGTCGAGAAGAAGAGCGTCGCACGGCCATCGCGGACGAGGACTTCGGTCGGGCCTTGGCCGATCGTCTTGCCTTCGCGCGGGAAGCCGACGTCGAAAGCGGCGAGCGGGCTCCAGGTTCGGCCTTCATCGGTGCTCCGGGTGACGGCGGTATAGTTCAGCGGCGAAGGTTCGGTGTCGCCGCCCGCCAGCATGAAGTAGATCCACGAGCCATCGGGCATCAGGCGGAGGGTCGTATCGCAGACCATCCGGTTGGGCGTGTAGCCTTCGTAAGGGATGCTCGTTCGGTCCTGCTTGGCGTCTAAGCGCGCTTGAGTGGCCCGATCCGCATCGGCGGCACGGGTGATGCTCGTCAGCAGGAGCAGGGCGGTGAGGAGGCGAAGCTTAGCCATCGGTAATGATAAGGGGTAGGTTTGGGGTAGTGGTGGGGCAGGGATACTGAGAAATGATAAGGGCTAGGGAGTTAGCCTAGCCCTGTCTCTGGCCCTAGCCCTGGCCCTCTCAGGAAATCAGTTCCTTGACGACCTTGGCTGGGAGGACGCCGGTGAGCTTCTGGTCGAGGCCCTGGAAGCGGTAGGTCATGCGTTCATGGTTGTAGCCCATGAGGTGCATGATCGTCGCGTGGAAGTCCGAGATATGGAGCGGGTCCTTGACGATGTTGTAGCTGAAGTCGTCGGTCTCGCCGTAGATGCGGCCGCCCTTGGCGCCGCCGCCGGCCATCCACATTGTGAAGCAGCGGGGGTGGTGGTCGCGCCCGTAATTTTCCTTGGTCAGGCCGCCCTGGCTGTAGATGGTGCGGCCGAATTCTCCGCCCCAGACGATGAGCGTGTCTTCGAACATGCCGCGCTGTTTGAGGTCCTCGATGAGGGCGTGACAGGGGCCGTCGATGTCCTTGCACTGGCTGGGCATACGGCCCGTGAGGTTACCGTGGTGGTCCCAGTTATTGAGGTAAATCTGCGTGAAGCGGACGCCGCGTTCGGCGAGGCGTCGGGCCATGAGCAGGCTATTGGCGAAGCTACCGGATTTCTTGGCTTCCTCGCCGTAGAGCTTGAAGGTGCTTTCGGGCTCCTTGGTGAGGTCGGTCAGTTCGGGCACCGAAGCCTGCATACGGAAGGCCATCTCATACTGGCGGATGCGCGTATGGGTCTCGGGATCGCCGACGGCCTGGTAGTTGAGGCGGTTGAGCTGGTTGATGCCGTCGATGGTCTGCTTGCGCATGTCGTTCGGGACGCCTGGCGGATTATTGATGAACAGGATAGGGTCGCCCTTGCTGCGGAAGGAGACGCCGGCATGTTCGCTCGGCAGGTAGCCGCTGGACCAGAGGCGCGACGAGATGGCCTGTTCTTGATCGCGGTTCGTCGGGGTGGCGATGAGCACGACGAAGTTCGGCAGGTTATCGTTCTCGGAGCCAAGGCCGTAGGAGGCCCAGGAGCCGATGCACGGACGTCCGGAGACTTGATTGCCGGTCTGCATGGCGCAGATGGCGGGCTCGTGATTGATGGCCTCGGTGTGGAGCGAGCGCATCCAGCAGATGTCATCGGCGTTCTTCGAGAGATTGGGCAGCAGGTCTGAATTCAGCCACATTCCGCTCTGACCGTATTGGGCGAAGTTGAATTTCGAAGGCGCAATCGGGAAACGAGTCTGGCCGCTGGTCATCGTGGTCAGGCGCTGGCCGTTGCGGATGCTCGGCGGCAGGTCCTTGTCGAACATCTCCTTCATCTTCGGCTTGTAGTCGAAGAGATCGAGCTGCGACGGGCCGCCGACCATGTGGAGGTAGATGACCCGTTTAGCCGTAGGCTTGAAGTGCGTCGGTACGGCGCCGGGCGCAGCTTCAGCGGTCGACTTCCCGATGAGGGAGGCGAGCGCGGCGGCGCCGAGGGCGTTAGCACCTTGGCCGAAGAAGCGGCGGCGGGTCTGGAGGGTGTTCCACTCGTGGAGGATAGACATGGGATTATTTGTTAAGGACTTCGTCGAGGTTGAGGAGCTGGCTGCAGACCATAGTCCAGGCGGCCAGTTCGGACTTGGGGAGTTTCGGATCGGACTTCGATTCGCCGACCTTGAGGAGGGCGTCGGCGTCAGCGGCGTTGGCCGAGTAATGCTTGCGGAGCTGGGTGAGGCTCTCGGTCAGGATCGGGACTTCCTCGGACTTCAGCGGACGGCAGAGCAGGCGGGTGGCGGCGGCGTGGAGGCGCACGGTGTCATCGCCGGCCTGCTGCAGCGTGTGTTGGGCGAGGATGCGGGAGGCTTCGACGTACTGCGGGTCGTTGAGCGTCACCAGGGCCTGGAGGGGCGTGTTGGTGCGGTCGCGGCGGACGCAGCTCATCTCGCGCGACGGGGCGTTGAAGATGTCGAGGCTGGCGGGCGCGGCCATGCGTTTCCAGAAGTTGTAGACCGTGCGGCGGTAGAGGTTTTCGCCGGTGTCCTGCTTGTAGGACATGTTGTGCATGCCGACCACTTCCCAGATGTTCTCGGGCTGATAGGGATAGGTGCCGGGGCCGCCCATGCGGGGGGAGAGTGTGCCGCTGGCGGCGAGCGCGTAGTCGCGGATCATCTCGGCATCCATGCGGAAGCGGGGGCCGCGGCTGAGCAGCGCGTTGTCGCGATCCTTGTCGAGCTTTTCGGACGTGATGACGGCGGCCTGTCGGTAGGTGGCGCTGGAGATCACCTGCTTGTAGAAGCGCTTCAGGTCCCAGCCGTGTTCGCGGAAGTCGACGGCCATCCAGTCCAGTAGTTCTTGGTTCGAGGGCGCGCTGCCGACGATACCGAAGTCCTCGGTCGTCTTAACGATACCGGTGCCGAAGAGCTCCTGCCACATCCGGTTGACCGTGACGCGGGCGGTGAGCGTATTGGCGTCGCTGACGAGCCAGCGGGCAAGGCCTAGGCGGTTGCGGGGGGCATCGGCGGGGAGTTTGCCGAGTGCGGCGGGGACCTCGGCGTCGACCTGGACGCCGGGCTTATCGTAGGCTCCGCGCATCAGAATGTTAGCCATCGGCTTTGACCCCATCTTCTCTTCCTGGATGTGCGTGAGCGGGCTGCGATTGCGGATCGCGGTCTGTTCGGCCTCGAGCTTGGCGGCGAGGGCGGTGGCTTTCTTGAAGTCTTCGTGGCGGGTGGTCAGGTAGTATTCGAACGCCAGGTCCTTCTGTTTCTGGTCGAGCTTGGGCGAAGCGAGTAGGTGCTGCATCGGTCCGACTTTGGAGATCGTCATCACTTCGCTTCCGTTGAGCGAACGTCCGTAGAGGAGGACGTCTTGGATGCCGCCTTCGTAGAACTCGCTGTTGCTGCGCTGTCCGAGGCGGGTCGGGGTGGCGGAGGTTGAGGAAGTCTTCAGCTTGTCGATGTTGGGTTTGGCTTCGGCGAGTACGCCGTCGATGTAGAACTTTACGCCGGTGCCCTTGCCGCTGCCGTCGTAGGTCACGAAGACGTGCTGCCAGACGCCGGCCTTCAATAAGTTCTTCGTGGTGCTGACCTGCAGGGCGTCGTCAGGCCATTTGCTGATGACGTAAAGGCCGAGGTTCTTGCCGGCCTGGAAGAAATCCCAGCCTTGCGCGGCCTTAGCGTCATCCATGCGGGCCACGATGGCGCCGTTACCTTCCACTTTGGTGGGGCGAATCCAGGCACCGACGCTGAAGGGTTTCTTGGTGTCGAAGTTGCCGAGGTCGCCGATCACGAGATTGGAGCCCTTCTTGAAAGTGGGTGCGGGGCCGAGCTTACCGTCGGTTTTCCACATAACGGGTTCGCCGTTGGCGGTCGTGCCGGCGGGCAGTCCTTTTCCTTCGTTCAACGCGAGTCGGGCGAGGAGTTCCTTGGTCGGGAGGTCGGCATCGAGGTCGGCCGGCTTGATCTTGGCGATCCAGGTGGCGAATTCAGGTTTGGCGGCGTTGCGGGCTTCTTGGGTCTTGGCTTTGCTGCCGGTGATTTCCGTGGGCAGGGCCGCCCAGCGCGGCTTGTCGGTGTCGGACGGGAGATAGAGGACCGGACCGCGGCCGTCCTTCACGTTGCCGTCGAGGCCGCCTTGGGTCGTGTTGCGGAAGAAGGCCGCCATGGAGTAGAAGTCCTTCGCCGTGAAGGGGTCGAACTTATGGTCGTGGCACTGGGCGCAATTCGTCGTGAGACCGAGGTAGACCCAGCCCATCGTCTGCACGCGGTCGGCGGCGTAGTTGGCGAGGTTCTCTTCGACGATGGTGCCACCTTCGTTGGTGGTGATGTTGCAGCGCTGCAGCCCAGTGGCGATGAGCTGGTCTTCGGTGGGCTTGGGCAGGAGATCGCCGGCGAGCTGGTCGACGGTGAACTGGTCGAAGGGTTGGTTGCGGTTGTAGGCCTTCACGACCCAGTCGCGGTAGGGCCACATCTCGCGGTAAGCATCGAAATGCAGGCCGTGGGTGTCGGAGTAGCGGGCGGCGTCCAGCCAGTAGCGGGCGCGGTGCTCGCCGTAGGCAGGCTTGGCGAGGAGTTCGTCGATGAGTTCGGACAGTTTCGCGTCGCTCAGACGGGCGCCGTCCTTGGGCAGGTACTTGGCGAGGATCTCGGGCGAAGGCGGCAGGCCGATGACGTCGAGGCTGACGCGCCGGATGAGTGCGCTGGCGGAAGCTTCGGGCGCGGGCTTGAGGCCGACGCTGGCGAGCTTGGCAGCAACGAAACGGTCGATTGGGTTCTTGGCCCACGAAGCATCAGCTACAACAGGTAGCGGGGCCTTCTGCGGTGCGACGAGCGACCAGTGCGGCTGCCAAGGCGCGCCTTGTTCGATCCAACGACGCACGAGGGCGACCTGGTCGGGCTTGAGGGTCTTGTGTTCCTTGGGTGGAGGCATGATCTCATCCTCGTCCTTGGAGATGATGCGCTGGAAGAGCGTGCTCTTGTTCGGTTGGCCCTTGATGATGGTCGGCGGCTCTTCCTTGCCGTCCTTGGTCATGCGCGGGGCGAAGAAACCGGCTTCGGTGTCGAGGCGGAGGCTGGCCTTGCGGGCGGCCGGATCCGGGCCGTGGCAGTGGAAGCAGTTATCGGCGATGATCGGGCGGATATCGCGGTTGAACTGGATTTTCTCCTCGGCCGCGAACGACGCGGAGACGAGGAAGGGAAGGAGCGCCAAGAGGGGCTTACGCATGGGGAAGGGGTGTCTTGAATAAAGTGGGTTAACGGCAGAGGGGAAGCCAGATTCGTTCCTTTACTTCAGGGACCGCCTTGGGGGTGACCTCGTTAGCATCGGGTATGCCTGACCAGATTAAGATACGGGCCCGGGACGGGATGTTCCCCGTCTGGGTATTATTCCTGACTACAACAGGGGGATTCCCCTTATTTTTTCACTTCTACCGCCTTCTCGCCGTGGATTGTGAGGTTCTTCACGTCAGCGGTCTTCGAGCCGGCCAGCCAACTGCGCTTCTTGGCGGTGGCGAAATAGGCGTGCTGGGCGATGACCGGGGCCTGGTCATCAATCGCAAAGGCGTAACGGTCATCCTTCCACTCCACGCGGAGGTGGTGCCATTCGCCGACCTTGACGGCATACTTGAGCGAGGCGATCGTCTTGGAGGTCTTGCCGGTGTCTTCCTGGATCACCACGCTGCCGCCGAGGACGACGACGCGGCCGACATGCTTGTCCGAATCGCAACCGACATAGAAGGCGCCCGCGGCATCCTGTTTGAAGTCGAGTTCGATGACGGCGGCGGAGAGGCCGACCTTATGGTGTAGGACCGGTACGTGCTTGTCCTCGGGGATATCGGCCATGTGCAGTACGCCGTTATCAGGAGTCCACTTGCCCTTGGCCTGCGACCACTCGGCTCCAAGGGGTTCCTTAAAGGTGGGCGCCGCGATTGAAGGCAGGGGCTTCTCGTTGAGCAGGGGTTTGCTGTCGGCACCGAAGGCGAACGAAGCGAGGAGCAGGGCGAGGAATGGGCTCATGATGATAGGGGTTGGGGTGGGGGTAGGAGAGGCAGTGCAAAAGTGCAAAGGTGCAAAAGAGGACAGGCGGTCAGGGGGTAGGGGTGACGATCACGTCATCGATCTCGATGCCTTTCTCGCCGCCGTTCTGCATCCAGAGGAGCTTGCGCTTAGTGGCGTCGAAGTTTGGGCGCTTCAGGGTGTGCTGCCATTTGCCGTCGACGGACATGTCCACCGAGTCGCCTTTGAAGACGAGTTTCACGGTGCGCCATTCGTTGGCGGTCAGGTCGACCTTCTCGGCCGGGAAATGCTCGTTGGTTCGATAGGCTTTGCTGACCGGATCGGCTTCGCGGGTGTTCTGACGAAGCGAGTGCTTCGGGTCGAGGGTGTGGGCGTCGACTTCGAGCACGACGCTGTCGCGGTTGAGGCGGACGCGGAGCATGTGGTCCACCGAGCCGTAGCCATCGTCACCGTCGACGAAGAGCCAGAGCATGCCGCCTTTCTCAAGGTGGCGGTAGCGAAAGGACATCGTCAGGTCTTTGCCGGCCAGCGCCAGGTAGACCATCGGCGGGTATTTGCCCCCGCTGGAGCCGCGCGTCCACATCACCCCGTCGCGAACGGAGGTGTTCTTGTTGGGGAGAGGCGTGATGAACTTCTTAGCATCGAAGCCTGGCCCGAAGTCCTCGCGCACCGAGAACGACTCCGGCGTCGCGCAGCCGACGAGAGCCAAGGCCACCAAAGCCGCGATGAAACGCATGCTCAGGCAAGGATACCCTTGATGACGTGGCGTTCTTCGACGCCGGTGAGGCGTTGGTCGAGGCCCTGGAACTTGTAGGTCAATCGGCGGTGATCGACGCCCATGAGGTGGAGGATCGTGGCGTTCAGCTCGCTGAGGTGGACCGGGTCCTTGGTCACGTTGTAGCTGAAGTCGTCGGTCTCACCGTAGGAGATGCCGGGCTTAACGCCGGCGCCGGCCATCCACATGGTGAAGCAACGCGGGTGGTGGTCGCGGCCGTAGTTCGTCTTGGTGAGCGTGCCTTGCGAGTAGACCGTGCGGCCGAATTCGCCGCCCCAGACCACGAGGGTGTCTTCGAGCATGCCGCGCGATTGGAGGTCGAGCAGCAGGCCGGCGCAGGCCTGGTCGGTCTGCTGGCACTGACGGGCGATGTCCTTGGGAAGGTTGCCGTGCTGGTCCCAGCCGCGGTGGAGGATCTGCACCACGCGGACGCCGCGTTCGACCATGCGGCGGGCGAGCAGGGCGCTGTGGGCGAAGGTGCCGGATTCCTTCACCTCGGGTCCGTAGAGGTCGAGGGTGGCCGGGGTCTCCTTGGAGAGGTCGGTCAGGTCGGGCACGCTGGCCTGCATGCGGAAGGCCATCTCATACTGGGCCGTGCGGGTAAGTGTCTCGGGGTCGCCGAGCTCGCGGTGGCCGGCGGCGTTGAGCTGGGCGAGGGCGTCGAGCGTGATACGACGGTCGCCCGGCTGCACGCCGGGCGGGTTCTGGACGTAGAGCACCGGATCGCCGCCGGAGCGGAGGGCTACGCCCGTATGGCGCGTCGGCAGGAATCCGCTGCTCCACATGCGCGTGAACAGCGCCTGGCCGCCGACGCTCTTGGGCGTCAGGACCACGAACGAGGGGAGGTCATCGCTCTCGCTGCCGAGACCGTAGCTGATCCAGGAGCCGATGCTCGGCTTGCCGGGGATCTCGTTGCCCGTCATCGCGAACGTGCAGGCCGGGTCGTGATTGATCGCGGTCGTGCTGACGGACTTCATCACCGCGAGCATATCGACCACCTTCGCAGTGTGCGGGAGGAGTTCGCTGATCCAGCGGCCGGACTTGCCGTGCTGGGCGAACTTGAACTGGCTCGGGGCGATCGGGAAGCGAGCCTGGCCGGAAGTCATCGTGGTGATGCGCTGGCCGTTGCGGATGCTCTCCGGCAGGTCCTTGTCGAAGTGGGCCTCCAGCTGCGGCTTGTAGTCCCAGAGGTCGAGCTGGGACGGGGCGCCGTTCATGTGCAGGTAGATGATGCGCTTGGCCTTGGGCGCGAAATGCGGGTAGCCGGCGAGCGGCTTGTGCACGGTGTTCGCGGCCTGGGCCTCGCGGGAGAGCAGGCCGGCGAGGGCGACGCCGCCGACGCCGAGTCCGGCGGTGCTCAGGAAGCTCCGGCGGTTCAGGAGGCGCAGGTGGTCTTGGATCGGTTCATTCATCGGTTGAGGGTCTCGTCGAGGTTGAGGAGGAGGCTGGCGGTGAGGGTCCACGCCGCGACTTCGGGCGCGGGCAGGGAAGCGTCGGGCTTCGATTCGCCGAAGGTGATCAGCTTGGTCGCGTCGGCCGGCTGGGCGACGTAACGCGCGCGGTGGGCGCGGAGGGCGTCGAGCGTGACCTGCGTTTCGCTCGCGGCGGGACGACGACCAACGGCCGTCAGCCACGCGAACGCGGCCTTGGCTTCATCGGTTGAGCCGCCTTCCTTGAGGATGCGCTGGGCGAACGCACGGGCGGCTTCGACGTGCTGGACGTCGTTGAGCAGCGCGAGGGCTTGGAGCGGCGTGTTACTGAGCTCGCGACGGACGCAGCTCGCCTCGCGGGCGGGCGCATCGAAGGCGATCATCGAGGGCGGCGGCGCGGTGCGCTTCCAGAACGTATAGAGCGAGCGACGGTAGAGCGCTTCGCCGGTGTCGCGCGTGTAGCGGGCGGTATTGCTGCCGGTGAAGCCGACCGGTTCCCAGACACCATCAGGCTGGTAAGGACGCACGCCCCTGCCGCCGATGCGCGGGCTGAGCAGGCCGGAGACGAACAGCGCCTGGTCGCGGATGACCTCGGCGTCGAGGCGATGGCGCGGACCACGGGCGAGGAGGCGATTCTCCGGATCCTTGGTCAGGAGTTCCGGTGAAGCCGCGGCGGAGCGACGATAGGCGGCGCTGCTGACGAGCAGGCGCACGAGGCGCTTCACGTCCCAGCCGGTCTCGCGGAATTCCACCGCGAGCCAGTCGAGGAGCTCCGGGTGGCTGGGCGAATCGCCCTGCGAGCCGAAGTCGCCGCTGGTCTTGACCAGACCGTAGCCGAAGAACTGTTGCCAGTAACGGTTGACCGTCACGCGGCTCGTGAGCGGATTGGCAGGAGAAAGGAGCCAGGCGGCGAGGTCGCGACGGTCGTAGGTCTCCTTCTTGGGCAGCGGGTGGAAGGCCGCGGGTACGCCGCGGGAGACCGCTTCACCAGGCTTGTCGTATTGACCGCGGATCATCACGTGGGCCTGCCGTGGCTTCGGGAGCTCAGCCATGATGAGCGTCGCGGGGATCTTGTCGGTCAGGGCTTTCTTGCGGGACTCCTCGGCGAGTTTCTCGGCGCGCATGCCCTCGAGTTTCTCACGGCCGCCTTGGAATTCGTTCTCGAGCCACCAATCGAGCAGGCGCTTGCGCTCGGCGTCGGTCCATAGGGCGGCCTTCTTGCCGCGTACGAGAGTCTGCAGGTCGCCCGGCAGCGCTTCGACGCGGGAGCCTTGCATCTTCTCCGACCAGAACTGGAACGACCATTGCAGGTCCTTGGCTTCCTCGATGCGGTGGCTGATCGCGAGTCGGTCCCAGAAGACCGTCCCGTCAAACTGCGTGAAAGCGAAGCCGTCGACCTTCATGCCCGGCTTGAGGCCGAGTTTGGCGATGTCTACCTTGAGCTGGGTCCACTTGCCGGCGTCAGGCAGCTTGCCCATGTTCACTTTCTCAGGTGTACGCACCTTGCCGAAGGGGATGGCGCCTTCCTCGCCCCAGAAAGCGCGGTGATTCCAGCCGCCGACGTGGAGTTGGAGCATGATGGCCTTGGGGAGGTCCTTGGGCTCGAGGTAGGTCCAGACGGAGATGATCCCGTTGGGCGGGATCACGAACGCGGCCCCGTTCTCGAAGTAATCCTGGGCGACGCCCTTCGCGGTGCGCTTGAGCGCCCGCTTGCCGCTATGCACCGGGCCTTGGCCGGCTTCGACGAAGGTGGTGGTGCCGCCGGTGCCGTTGACCTTGGCCTTCTCGGGGAAGGCGTCCTCGAGCCAGATCGTCTCGCCGGTGCGGACGGGCGGAGGCGGCGTGAGCGTCGCGGGATCGACGTATTTGAGGGAGGCGATGGCGTCGCGCACGGCCTTGAGGTGTCCGGCGATTTTAGCGTCGAAGTCCTTGAGGGTCTTTTCCTGTTCGGGGGTCGAGAGCTGCAGTACCGGCGGGGTCAGCAGGATGTTGCCGTCCATGGCCGGATCGGCGGCGCTGTAGAAGAAGGAGTAGAGCGAGTAGAATTCCTTGGTCGTGACCGGGTCGAACTTATGGTCATGGCAGACCGCGCAGCCGGCGGTCAGGCCCATCCAGACGCCCATGGTGGTGTCGGTGCGATCGACGGCATAGCGGAAGAGGAGCTCGTCGTTGATCGAGCCGCCCTCGCTGGTGGTCACGTTGCAACGGTTGAAA
>CANHZL010000018.1 GCA_947465345.1 Opitutia bacterium
GAACTCGCAGGCTTGGCCGATGATGATCGGTCCCGAGCCGATGATGAGGATTGAGCGGATATCGGTCCTCTTAGGCATAGTGTTCCGCGGACTGTCAGCGACCGTTGGAAGGGTGGTCAAGTGGGGACTTCTAACAATTGCGGGCGCGCCGCGGGAAGGCGCTTGCAGGGTCGTCCTGGGCGGGCATTCATCGGGGCGTGGACATCATCAGGATAGCTGGCATCAAGTCCTTCGGACACCATGGCGCCCTGCCCGAGGAGAAGCGTCTCGGCCAGCGGTTCACCGTCTCCGTGGACCTCGAGGTGGACACCCGTCCGGCGGCCGCCGCCGACGATCTGAAGCTGACCGTCGATTACGCCCAAGTCATCCGCACGGTGGAAGCCCAGCTAACCGGTGCGCCGGTCTACCTGATCGAGACCCTCGCCCAGCAGATCGCCGCGCGAATTCTGGGCACTTTCGGGGTGGTCAAGGCCGTCACGGTCGAGGTCAACAAACCCTTCGCCCCCGTGGCCGCCGAGTTCGACGCCATTTCGGTGAAGATCCGTCGCGAGCGGGCGTGAAGGGGACCCCTCAACACACTATTCTTGGCCTAGGCAGTAACCTAGGCGACCGGGCCGATATCCTCGGACAAGCCATCAGGCTTCTGGGCAAACTCCCCGAAACCCGCATTTTGGCTATTTCGGAGGCTGTCGACTCGGACCCAGTGGGGTACACCGACCAGCCAAACTTCTTAAACCTTTGTCTGCTAATTACTTGCGGTCTAAACCCAGACGAATTACTTGCCCAAACTCTCGAAATCGAGCGGCAGCTCGGACGGGAACGGACCGCCAACCGCAACGGCCCCCGGACGTTGGACATCGACCTGCTCTTCTATGAAGGAGGCACTTGGGACAGCCCGACCGTCACCCTCCCCCACCCTAGGTGGTCTTCCCGAGGGTTTGTTGTAATCCCCCTAAGCAATCTGCTTCAGGCCCCCGTCCTCGCCAAGCACCCAGCTTGGACTTCGCTCGCCGCGGAGGTCCGGTCCCTGCCCATCGGAGGCCAAGGCCTCCGCGCATGGCAAGGCCCGACCCCCTGGAGCAAGACTCCCTGATCCCCGACCGCTTCGGACACTGTCCAGCGCTCTGGCTCGCCCTCCCCCTCCTGCTCGGGTGTTCGCTCGATGCGGCCGCGGGCGTTTCGCCCGGACCCTGGCTGCTCGTCGGCACGCTTGCCGCCGCGCTCGGCTGGTTCACTCGCCGACATAAGATCATCGCCGGAATCGCGATTGCGATCGCCGGCATGTCCATCGGCGCCGCATGGCATCAGCTGCGAGTGCCACCGCAGACGCCGGCGGTCATCCGGCGGCCTTTCGTCGAACTACCCGTACTCGTCGAGCGAGCGGCCCCACGCAAAGACGGCGACGGCTGGACCGGACTAGGCTGGATCACGGACCGTGACGGCGGGTATTTCCGCCGCCGTGTTGCAGTCTCCGCGCACGGAGCCTGTCCCGCCGAAGGCGTGGAACTGATGATTGCTGGCGGGCTGACGGTAATCTCCGCTCAGGCGGACGGCTTCGACGCCTGGCTGCGCTCGCAAGGCGCGACACTCAAGCTGCGCGGTGGACGCGTGCTCGGCGAACTCGCGCCGCCATCGCGCTTCGCGCTCTGGCGACAGACACAGCAATTGCGACTGGAGGCCTGGCTGCGGGCCATGCCTTGGGATGATCCCGCCGGAGGCGCGATGCTCGCCGCGACGATGCTGGGCCGGACCGCGTTATTACCGGCAGACGCGAAGGCAGCGTTTGCGACGACCGGCACTCTGCACCTCTTCGCGATCAGCGGCCTGCACATCGCCGGGATGGCAGCCGCGTTACTCTGGCTGGCCAAGCGGGCGCGCCTACCGGAACTACCTTCGGGCGTAGTCATCCTCGCGCTACTCTGGCTCTACGTGCAGGTGACGGGCGCGTCGCCATCGTCGGTCCGCGCCTGGATCATGGCCGCCTTCCTCTGGGGCGGCCACGCGAGCGAACGAGCCACGCCGGCCTTGCAGTCTTTGGCGCTGGCCTGCGCCGTCACGCTCATCCTCACGCCCGAAGCCTGCACGGATGCCGGCTTCCAACTGAGCTATGCAGCCGTGCTCGGCATTATCACAGCCGGCGGACCGGCAGCGAATCGCTGCGCTCAACCGACGGAGGAAGAACGCCTGACTCCGTCCAAGGCGCAGACCACGGCGCAAAAACTACGTTGGCGGGCGCGCAAGTTCCTGCTTGGTGGCCTCTGCGTCTCGCTCGTGGCCACACTCGCCGGCACGCCGCTCACGCTCGGGCTCTTCGGGTCGGCGAGCTGGGGTGGTGTCGTCGTGAACCTCGTGCTCGTACCGCTCTCGGAAATTCCCCTGATGCTCGGGATGGCTTCAGTCGCATGCAGTGTGAGCGATTGGCTGGCCTGGCCGGCGGCCTGGCTCAACGGCCTCGCGGCCGCACTCCTCCACCTCATGGCCTGGATTGCGCAAGTCTGCGCGCTCGTGCCGACGATGAGTATTCAACTGACGTTGCCGTATCGCTGGCTAGGGCCGCTGGGCGGTACGCTCCTAGCAGTCGCTTTTCTATCGCAGTCTCAGTCCAAGAGTTTGTCGCGCCTACTCGGAGTTCCGGCGGCGATCTTATCCGGCTGGCTCTTAGTCGTCTTTCTTCTGCGCACCTTATCCTGACCTTGCCAGCACCTGATCCGCTAAGACGACGTGAGAGCCAGCACCGCTGACCTACAAATAAAGGGGTAATTCAGCGCCGGCGGAGGCCCGAAGCCATCTCCCCGCTTGCACCGTCAGGCAGAACGCCCAAGTTCGACCCTCCTGTCACACCCATGAACGAGCCCTTCGACACCATCGAGGAAGCCCTTGCGGACATCGCCGCCGGGAAGCTCGTCATCGTGACCGACGACGAGAACCGTGAGAATGAGGGCGACCTCGTGATGGCGGCTTCGAAGGCGACACCTGAGACCGTCAACATGATGATCCGCCATGCGCGCGGCCTCATCTGCGTCCCGACCGTCGAGCACCAGCTGCGCCGCTTAGGCATCTCCCAGATGGTGCCGGAGAACCGCGAATCGCAGCGCACCGCCTTCGCCGTGGCGGTCGACGCCGCCGAAGGGATCTCCACCGGTATCTCCGCCTACGACCGCGCGAAGACCATCGCAATCCTCGCCGACCCGCAGGCCAAGCCCGAGGCGCTCGTCCAGCCCGGCCATATCTTCCCGCTCCTCGCCCGACCTGGCGGCGTGCTCCAGCGCGCTGGCCACACCGAAGCCGCCGTTGACCTCGCGTCGCTCGCCGGCCTTCACCCGAGCGGCGTTATCTGCGAGATCCTGAACGAGGATGGCTCGATGGCGCGCCTACCCGAGCTCGTCGAACTTAAGAAGAAGTTCGGCCTGCACATGATCTCCATCGCGCAGCTCATCGAGTTCCGCCACCGCCGCGAACGCCTCGTCGAGCTCGTCGCCGAAAGCCCCTTCAAGTCCACCTGGGGCGAATTCACGCTCCGCGTCTACAGGTCGCTACCGGACGGCCGTCAGCACCTCGTCTTCACCCTCGGCCAGACGGACGAATCGCCGACACTCGTGCGCGTGCAGCGCGAGAACATGCTAGGCGACCTTTTCCGTGGGAGCGCCTTCGGCGCCGGCACTTCGCTTGCCGCCAGTTTTGAAGCGGTGGCCAAAGAAGGCCGCGGCGTGATCGTGCACGTCACCCAGCCCTTCGGCGGCGTCCAGGCCGACCAGTCGGGCGTCCGTCTTGGCGCCATGGATGCACGCGACTACGGCATCGGCGCCCAGATCCTCTCCCATCTCGGGCTCCGCCGTATCCGGCTCATCACGAACAACCCGCGCAAAGTGGTGGGGCTCGGTGGTTACGGGCTGGAGATCGTCGAGCAGGTTCCGTTCTAAGGGCTTTCGGCTGTTTCCGCTTGCAGACGGGTTCGGAAGCGACTCCATCGGCCCTCTGTTCTTCCGCCATGAGCCTCGACAAGCCCACCCCTGACGCCATCGATGGCGCCGAACTTCGCTTCGCCATCGTGTCGGCCGGTTATAATGCAGAACTCGTCCAGGCCCTGAAGAAGAACGCCATCAAGGGCCTCCGCACTGCCGGCGTACCAGCGGCCGCCATCGTCGAGGTCGCCGTGCCCGGCTCTGGCGAAATCCCTTTCGCCGCGTACATGTCGGCCATGACGGGTGACTACGACTGCATTATCGCCCTGGGCGTCGTCATCGCCGGCGACACACCGCATCACGAAATCATCGCGAACTCGACCGCCCACGCCCTCCAGGATGCCGCCATCCGCTCCGAGGTTCCCGTGATCAATGGCATCGTCGTCACGAATAACCGCGAGCAGGCTGTCGCCCGCTGTCAGGGCTCACTCGACCGCGGTACGGAATTCGCCCACGCCGCCCTCACCATGGCCCGCCACCGTATCACGCTTGGCGAACGCCTCGACCAGGTCGAGGAAGAGGAACGTAAGCGCGGCGGCCAGGAACCTTTTGCCCAGAACTGAACGATGGAAAACGACTCGCCTACTACCGCCTCCGCGCGCGCCAAGATCCGTATCCGGATCAAAGGCGTCGACTACCGCATGGCGGACCAGACCGCGGCCGACATCATCGCCAGCATCGCCGGCACCGGTGCCCGCATCTCAGGCCCCTTCCCCTTGCCTTCGCAGATCGAAGAGCCGCGCACGGCACTCCGCGAGGAAGTCCGCAGCCATCGCCGCATGGTCGAGATCATCGGCTCTAGCCCGAAGACCGTCGACGCGTTCCGCCGCCACAACATCCCAGCCGGCATCGAGATTGCCATCGTCGCTCCCGACGAACCGGTCACCCCGGACCCCGCCGCGCCGCCCGCGAAGCGCAATCGTCGCCATGACAGCCGCGTGGCCGCCATGCAGTTCCTTTGTTCCTGGGAGGTCCAACGCCATGCCGACATGGTGACTGGGCTCTTCGACTTTTTCTCTGAGCGCCCGCAGCCGCGCGAGTACTACGCCTTCGCCGAAGAACTCATCCAGGGGGTCATCCGCGACCTCGCCCTCATCGACGAAGTCATCGGCAAGTACGCTAAGAACTGGGCTTTTGGCCGCATTGCGCGCGTCGACCTCGCCATCTTGCGCGTCGCCATCTTCGAGCTGATGCGCCGCACAGACATTCCGCCGGTCGTCAGCATCAACGAAGCCGTCGACATCGCGAAGGAATTCTCGACCGAAGAATCGAAGCGTTTCGTAAACGGCATCCTCGATAGCTATAAGGAAGAACTGGGCCGCGACCCGCGTAAAGCCGAGGGTGGTTGAATCATGGCGGGCTTCTTCGAGCGACTGAAGTCCGGCCTAAGCCGTACGGCCGAGGCCGTGGCCAATCTGCTGGCCCGTCCGATGGACGCAGAGTCGGCCGAGCAATTGCGTGAGCGCCTGATTGCCGCCGACTTCGGTCCGGCCACCGCCGAGGAAGTCGTCGAAGCAGCACGCTCCGCCTGGAAAACCGAAGCCGCGCTGCGCAAGACCTCACCCGCGGAAGCCGCGGCGGAGAGCATCGTGCGAGCACTCGGCGGCGAGACCGTCGCCGCGCCCGACCTGGCGAAACCGCACGTGATCATGCTTCTTGGCGTCAATGGAGCCGGCAAGACGACCACCGCAGCGAAACTCGCTTGGCGCTGGCGCCAAGAGGGCAAGACCTGCCTGCTCGGCGCGTGTGACACGTTCCGCGCTGCGGCCGGTGAACAGCTTTCTGCCTGGGCCGACCGGCTCGGCGTCGAAGTCGTCGGCGGCGCCGCCGGCGCCGATCCCGCCGCCGTGGCCTTTGACGCGACCAAGGCTGGTGTCGCCCGCGGCGCCGATGTCGTCATCCTCGATACCGCGGGCCGCCTCCACACCAAGGCGCACCTACTCGAAGAGCTCCGCAAAGTCGTCCGCGTGACCGCCAAGGCGCACGCGGGCGCGCCACACGAGAAGTGGCTCGTCCTCGATGGCTCCCTCGGCGCGAACTCCATCGAACAGGCCCGCATCTTCCATGAAGCCGTCGGTCTCACCGGTCTGATCGTGACCAAGCTCGACGGCACCGCCCGCGGCGGCGCGCTCGTCGCGGTGGTCCGCGAACTCGGCGTCCCGGTCCGCTTCATCGGCGTCGGCGAGCAACCGGCCGACCTTCAGCCCTTCGATGCGCGGGCCTACGCCCGCTCGATCGTCGGTCTGGCCGAGTGAGGTTGTCTTGCCAGCGAGGGCACCCCGCCCCAGCGTGAACCCATGTCGGCCGAGACCGTCACCGTCCAATTAGGCCAGCGCTCCTACCCTGTTCGCATCGGGGCCGGGATGTGCAAGGAAGCCTTGGCTGTGGCTGAACGCCGCGTGGCCTCCGGCCAAAAGTGCGTGGCCATCACCTCACCCGGCGTCGCCGCCGCGCAGTCAGGCTTTGCAGCGCAGCTCGCCCGCCTCATGCCCGTGCTCGCGACGGCTTCGGATGGGGAGACCGCTAAGTCGGCCGCTGAACTCGCGCGCGTCTGGGATTTCCTTGCCGCCAATGGCGTGGCCCGTGACGGCGCAGTCTTCGCGCTCGGTGGTGGCGTCGTCGGCGACCTCGCCGGCTTCGCTGCGGCCTCCTACCAGCGCGGCGTCGATTTCTACCAAATCCCGACGACGTTGCTCGCAATGGTCGATAGCTCCGTCGGTGGCAAGACCGGCATCAACCTCGCCGCCGGCAAGAACCTCGTCGGCAACTTCCATCAGCCCACGGCCGTCTTCGCTGACACCGACCTACTGGCCACCCTGCCTCCGCGCGAATTCGCGGCGGGTATGGCCGAGGTCATCAAGCACGGCATCATCGCCGACGCCGATCTCTTCGGCCTGCTCGAACAGAATTCCCCGCTCAGCTGGAACCATCCGTTGCTACCGCGCGTCATCCGCCGCTGCGTCGAGATCAAGGCCGCCGTCGTGGCTGGCGACGAACGCGAGACCAGTGCCCAAGGCGGACGTGCGCTCCTCAACCTTGGTCATACCTTCGGCCATGCAATCGAAGCCACCGCTGGCTACGGGACCTACTTGCATGGCGAAGCTGTTGCGATTGGCCTCGTGATGGCCGCCCGCCTTTCGGCCGAGCTGAAGCATTGCACCGCCGCCCAGGTCGAACAAGTCGAGGCCACGCTGAAAGCCCACGCCTTACCCGTCGCGCTACGCGCGCCGCTCCCGCTCGAATCCATGCTCGCCGCGATGCGTCGCGATAAGAAAGTGCGTGGCGGCAAGCTGCGCTTCGTCCTCCAAGACGGCATCGGCGCAGCGAGTACCGCAGATACCGTACCCGAGGAGGCCGCCGTGCGCGCCCTGCTCGCCGGTGGCGCGCAGAAGTAAACTTACAGCTGAGGTCCGACAGCGGGCTTGGCCGCGCGCCAGTCGCCCTTAAGGAGACGCTGATCGTTCTTCACATTGGCGGCGCGCACGCGGTCCTCAAGCGAGCCAGAGGCGGCCGATTGGCCGGATAGGGCCGCCGCCGCCGGCGTCTTCTCGGCGACGAAGGAACGGTCGCCAACCGGGCTGGCGCAGCCGACGAGAAGAAGGAGGGAGAACAGGGATAGGGTCTTCATGAGATTATTTAGCGCGACGTTTCGCATCGACCTCGAGCCAGGCACGGAGAGCGAGGGCGGACTTGCGAGCGCGCTCGCGGGCCGCGGAGAGATCGTCGGCATCGGTGACCGCTGCCTTGGTAAACGAATAGAACTTCGCCTTTGGCTCGGTGCCGGAGGCGCGGACCGCGATGCGGCGGCCATCAGCGAGCTCGGCGAGAATGAACTCCTCGGGCGGCACGCGCTCGCCTTCGGCATCAAGTACCTTGTCGCGTTCGTAATCCGTCACGCGGACGACCTTGGAGCCATCGATGACGGCCGGAGGAGCCGACCGCCAGGAGGCGACGATACGGCGGATACAGGCGGCGCCCTCGGCGCCTTCGAACGAAAGATTCAGGAGGTCCTCGTGGTGTGCTCCGTAGCTGAGGTGCAGCACGTCGAGTGCATCAAGGAGGGTCCGGCCGCGGGAGCGGAGCAGCGCGGCAAACTCGCAAAGCATAACCACCGTTGCGTTGGCGTCCTTGTCGCGGACGGCGTCGTCGGCGAGGTAGCCGTAGCTTTCCTCGGCGCCGAGAAGGAAGAGCGTGGAATAACGCAGTGCGAGCGGGGCGCGGCGGCGGAGCGGCAGCGCGGCGGAATCCGGACCGGCGCCCTCGACGAGGCGGCGGCTCCAGTTCTCGAGCTTGCGCGCGATCCACTTAAAGCCGACCAGCGTCTCTACGCAGCGGACACCATGGCGGGCGCAGATCGCGGCGACGAGCGGGGTCGTGACAAGGGATTTCACCACGGCCGCGTTCGGCGAACCAGCCTCAGGCAGGATTCCGGCGTCTTTAAGGGAGGAGATTCGGAATTCGGTGAGTAGAGCCGCGACCTCATTACCATTAAGCAGACGATGACCGCCGGCGGGCAGAGGGCAGGCGACGCCGACACGGTCCGAATCGGGATCGGTCGCGAGAATGAGGTCGGCCTCGATCTCATCGGCGAGCTTAAGGGCGAGGGCGAACGTGCTGGCGTTCTCCGGGTTCGGGGACGCAACGGTCGGGAAGCGGCCGTCATGTTCACGCTGCTCTTCGACCACGTGCGGGTCGATGCCGACGCGACGGAGGGCGGGGACCACCATGACGTCGCCGGTACCATGGACGTTCGTGAAGACGACCTTCGGTGTGTGGCGGGAGATTACCTCAGGATCGAGCACCACGCCGGCAAGGCGGGCCAAATAGGCATCTTCGGCAGAGGCTGGGACGGTGAGGACGCGAGCAAGATCCTTTTCGAGATAAGGCGCCACGTCAGCCGGGCCGAGCTTGCCGACTTCGGCGACAATCGCGGCGTCGTGCGGAGGCAGTACCTGACCCCCGTCGCCGAGGCAGCACTTGAAGCCGTTATCGTGCGAAGGATTATGGCTGGCGGTGATGACAACCCCGGCGTGGGCGCCGAGGTGACGGACGGTGAAGCTTAGTTGCGGGGTCGAGCGGGCGCCGACGAAGAGATAGGCTTCGCCGCCGAGTTCGCTCCAAGCGCCTGCGATGAGTTCGGCGAAGTGGCGGGAGAAATGGCGGACGTCATGTGCCACCACTAGGCGTGCGCCTAGCTGGGTCGCGGAGACATGCTTCCAGAGGCCGATGACTGCACGGAGGACATTGACGTCATTGAGGCAGGCGGAACCGATGGCGGCCCGGACAGGCAGACCCTGGGCATCGAGCTCGTTGGTCGCCGAGACGCGGCCGACGGTGCGACCGCGCATGCCCCCCGTCCCGAAAGCGATGCCTTTATAGAAGCGGTCTTCGAGTTCCGCCCAAGCCCCCCGCTCGCAAAGATCCCGCAGGGAGGCAATCGCCTCGGCGGGCAAGGCCCCGGAGCGAAGCCAATCCCCAGCATTGGCGAGGCTAGAGGGGGAAATCTGCCCCTTGGCATGGGCGGCCTGAAGAAGCGAAAGAACGGCGGCGGAGGCGCTCATGTGTCCACCCATAGTTACCCTCTCGGGGGCGGGGACAAGCCCGTAGCGGGGGTTGACACAATCGGTCCTTTGCCAAGGGTTGACCCCCCATGCCTGAAGACCGTTCCAACAAGCAGCCCCCGGCTGGCGACGACCGTAATCTCGTGGTCGTCGACGAGGATTTCGTGAATGCGGACACCGAGGACCGTCTCTGGCTCTTCTGGGAGCGCAACAAGGACGTTATCATCAAAGGCACCGTCGGCATCGTCGTAGGCATCCTGGCCTTCCTCGCCTATTTCTTCTGGAACGAAAGCCGCCGCGTCGCCCTCGGCGAAGAATTCACCGCCTGTCAGGATGAAGCCGCCCGCCGCGCCTTCGCTCAGAGCCATAAAGGCGAACCTTTAGCCGCGGTCGCCATGACCGACGTCGCCGACGACCTCAAGAAGGCCGGTAAGTTGACGGACGCCGCCAAGGCCTACGACGAGGCTGGACGCCTCGCCGCCGCCGCGGGCAAGACCCCGGCCATCACCGCTCTCGGTACGCGCACCCGCCTTTACGCCGCATTGTGCCGTCAAGAAGCTGGTGAAGCTGGCGCCGCCAAGGAGATCGCCGCCGTCGCCGATGATGCCAATGCCCCGGAAACCCTCCGTGGCTTCGCCATGCTGACCCTCGCCAACCTCGCCGTCGCCAAGGGCGACACCGCTGAAGCCACCAAGTGGCTCAATGCGATGGACAAGAAACTCCGCGCCGCCCACGTCTGGAAATCCGACAAGGACGCGCTCGTCCAATCGGAGCCCTCCCTGGTCACGCCCGCCGCGCCCGCCGCGAAGTAAGCAAGGCGTCAGACCAAACGAAAAAGCCCCGGTTTACGCCGGGGCTTTTTCGTTCTCAGGGTCGCCGCACCGACCTCTATTCTCCTTGCCAATAAAGGTCCTTCGGCGTGTCTTTCATTGACCCGTTCGCATGGTGCCGACGAGTCGTAACCCATCTTCCCGGAGCCCGACACATGAACGAAGCAGCGCCCTTGCCGGAAGCCGCCGTCGTGGCCGAAAAGTTGACTAAACGGTACGGCTCCCTGACGGCCGTGGAGGACCTGAGTTTCTCCGTGGCTCCCGGTGAGATTGTCGGTTTCTTGGGGCCGAACGGCGCCGGGAAGTCGACCACGATGCGTATCCTCGCGGGCACCATGTCAGGTACCTCAGGCCGAGCCGCGATTTGGGGCGTCTCCGTAGCGCTCGATCCTGTCGGGGCCAAGCGGCACCTCGCCTACATGCCGGAGAACAACCCGTTACCCGAAGACCTGCGCGTCGAAGAATACCTGACTTTGCGCGCACGCCTCAAGGACGTCGCCCCGGAACGTGTCGAAGAACGCGTGCGCCGCGTGATGGATGACTGCGACCTCACGCGCCGCGCCTCCGGGCGCCTGATCGGCCAGCTCTCGAAAGGCTTCCGCCAGCGCGTCGGCATCGCGGACGCCCTGCTCGCCGAGCCGCGCGTCGTGATCCTCGATGAACCCACCATCGGACTAGACCCGCACCAGATCCTCGGCATCCGCGACCTCATCCGCTCGCTGCGCGGCAAGATGGCCGTGCTGATCTCGAGCCACATTCTCCATGAGGTCGAACAGGTCTGCGACAAGGTCGTGATCATTAATCGCGGACGCCTCGTCGCCCAAGGCCGCACCGAAGACCTGCGCCGCGAGCTCTTGCCGGAAATCAGTTTCACCATTGTCACCCGAGCGGACGCCGCCGCGCTACTGGCCGCCTGCCGTGCGACTGAGCCAGCCGCGACGTTAGCCCCCCTGCCCTCCACCGATGGCTGGAACACCTTCCGCATCGGCCTACCCGCCGCCTCGAACGCCCGGGAAAGCCTCGCTGGCGCGCTGATTGCGGCCGGCATCAGCTTACGCGAGATCGCTGAAGATCGCTTCGGACTCGAGGATATCTTCCTCGCCGCCACCCGCCGTACCCCGGGCGAAGCCCGCCGATCCTGATGCGCCATTTCCGGACACTCCTGGCACACGAACTTCGGTCCGCCGCACTCTCCTGGAATACCTGGGCTGCGGCTGGGCTATTCCTCGCACTCATGGGAGGTATCCATTTCTTCGCGCTGGTGGAAGGTAGCCGAGCACCGAGCGAACGCACGCCCGTTGAGGCCACGCTCTGGTTCTTCTGGCTGCCGCTACTCTGCGTCCTGCCGTTGCTGACGATGCGCACCTTCGCCGAAGAACGCCGTTCCGGCACGCTCTCCGCACTCCTCACCACTCCGGCCAGCCCCGCCGCTGTCGTTTGGGCGAAGTTCCTTTCGACGTGGATCGTGTGGATTATCTTCTGGTTGCTGTTCACGCTCTTCCCCCTCCTAACCTCGCAACGACTGGGCACGCCGGGCGACGCGCGGCTCAGCGATCCGTCGATCCTCTGGGGCGGACTTTGCTTCATCGGCATCAGCGGCCTGCTGCATGTCGCCATCGGCATCCTCTGCAGCTGCCTCACGCGCTCTTCGGCGCTCGCTGCTTTACTGGCCTTCATCTGCTTGTTGGCGATGACCGCCGCGGGTGGTGCAATGGAATCACTACCCATCGAAAGCTGGGAATGGCTCGGCTGGCTGCGTGAGCCCGCTGCCCACCTACGTACGTTCGGACACCTGCAGGACTTCGCGGCCGGCATTCTCGATTCGCGACCAATCATTCTATACGGCACCGGCACGCTGTTGTGCCTCGGCTTGGCGATTCTTTCCGTGGAGGGTCAAGAGTGATATGGCCCCGATCCGCGACGACTTCGGCGCCGTGCGCCCCATCCGCCGACTAAACCGCCTGACGCAGGCCTTGCTCGCCATCGCGCTCGCCGTGGTCGTCAACTACTTGGGTGCGTTACCGGAGTTCCGCCTACGTCACGATATCACGGCGGACCGCCGACATTCGCTCGCGCCGGAATCCGCTGAGACAGTCCGTGCGGCCGGCCGCCGAAGTCCCGTCGGCGTAGGCCGTAATCAAGGCTGGGTGAAGGCGGTGCTCCTTACCGGCGACACCAGCGAACGTGCGCAGGCCGTCCGCTCCCGCCTACTAAAGCTGCTTGATTCTTATGTCGTGGAATCCGGTCGCAGCGGGCCTGCTTGGTTTGCCGTCGAGCTCGCTGGGGGCGGCCGCAACGCTCCGCTAATCTCGGAGCTCGCCGGCCGGCATGGGCCTCCCGACGCCTCCATCTCTCTCATCCTCACCTGCGGCCCGCGCGCCAAGTATGTCACCTATAACGAGCTTGTGACCAAGGAAGGGGGCTTCCGCGGAGAAGAAGTCGTGACGTCAGCCCTGATCGAGGTGACGGAAGATAAACCCGCCGTCTGCTATATGACCAAGGGGCATGGCGAACTAGGAATCGAAGACGCCTCGCCCGCCCGCGGCATGTCGCTTCTCTCCCGCCAACTGCGCAACCGTAACTTCGAAGTCCGGCAACTCGACCTCTCCACCGCCTCCGAAGTGCCTCGCGACGCTGCCATGATCCTCATCGCTGGACCGCTGACGCCCTTCTCCGCCTCGGAGAACGCGCGCCTTCGGAGCTTCCTCTCCGAACGCAATGGCCGCGTACTGGCCCTGCTGGATCCAGGACGGGAACACGGACTAGAGCCGACCTTGGCGGAGTGGGCCATCTTCACCCCGGACGCCGAGCTCCAGGAGCCCGACCCGGCACGGAGGACCACCGATGGCGACATCGCCCTCATCCGACTCGAAGAGAAGGAACATCCGCTCACCAAAGTTCTCAAGGAGCAGAACCTGCCGCTCATCGCTGCACGGATTCGGCCGGCCCGTTTCGACGAAGGTAGTGCCCCGGATAGCACGCTCGGCGTATGGCAGCTTGTCTTTTCGTCCGACGCGGCCTGGGGAGAGACGGATCTCGTGCGCCGTCCCGTACGATTTGACGCCGACCGGGACCAGGCTGGCCCAGTCTGCCTGGCTTCAGCCGCCGAACGGGCTACCGGCATCCGCAAGGGCGTCGGGGGTGCCGGCGGCCGTCTCATCGTCGTCGGGACTTCGGAGATCGCCGCCAACCTCCGCCTGAACCGCGGCGGCAACCGCGCCTTCATCACGCAATGTGCCGCCTGGCTCACGGACCGCGACCGGGCCGTCTCCTTGCCTGCCCGTACCGAAGGCGAATATCAGCTTAACGCGACGGCGGCGGACTTCTGGGCCCTAGCTCTCCGATTCTGCCTGATTCCTCTCGGCGTGCTCGCAGTCGGGCTTGCGGTTTCCGTGTGGCGTCGCAGAAGTTGACGTGCACATGCGGATCTCCCGCACCACCGTCATCCTGTTGGTCGCCAACCTGATTGCCTTCGGGCTCGTCTGGAAGGCTACGTCCGGTCATCGACCCGCCGCCGTCAGCCAGACGCAGCTCTTCCCTTCCACGCCAGCGAAGGTGACCCTGACCGAAGGACCCGAGCGAATTGTGCTCGAGAAACGCAACGCGGTCTGGCGGCTGGCCGAGCCGTTCGATTGGCCCGCGAATATCTGGTCTGTCCAACGCCTGCTCGACGAACTCCGCTTCGTCAGCATGGAGAGCGGCTTTGATGCGAGCGAAGCCAAGGCCAACGGTGCTGGTCTCAAGGATTATGGCCTCGAGACGCCACGCTGGACCCTCAAAGTCGTCGCGGAGACGGGAGCCGTCATCGAGGTCAAGATCGGCGTGCAGCCCTCCACGCGTCATCACTTCCTGCTCACCGAAGACGGTAAGCGCATCATCCCGCTGCCGGAAGCGATGGCCGCGGCCTTGGCAGCGAAGGCGGAAAGCTACCGTGTGGACAAAGTGTTCGAGATCGCAGATTTCGAGGCCCGTGCTGTCTCAGTGCGGCATCGCGCCAAAGACGGTGAGACCGTGACCGCGCTCACCTCCGAGGTCCGTCCCCGCGTCGGTCGCCGCGTCCAGTCGCCCGAATGGCGCTTTGAGACCCCTTATGACGCCCTCGCCGACGCCGAAGCGACTTCGCGTGCGGTGGCTGATTTGACCAACCTTCGCGCCAGCAAGTTCGTCACCCTCACCGAAGAAGCCACGGGTCTGACGACGCCGACGCTACGACTTTCGCTGGAAGGCAACGCGCGACGACAGGTCCTCCTCGTCGGCAAGCCGGCACCGGCACAACCGACCATGCTCTGCGCGAAGCTCGAGGATAACGCGTCGGTCTTTCTCATCGAAACCCGCCTGCTTGCCGATTGGTTCGCCGCCCGCGAGACGCTCGCCGACTCCCGGCCAGCCGACTTCGACCCCTCACTTGTGACTGGCTTCACCATCGCAGCTGGCGGCCGCACCATCACGCTCCACCGACTAGAAGGCGCCGCGGTCGAAGCGCGCTGGGAGATTCCGGTTGCACCGGGTTCCACGGCCACCAAGCGCCGCGAAGCTGATCCGAAAATCGTCGCCCGCTTTCTTGACGCCGTCGCCCAACTACGCGCCAGCCGTCGCAAGCCAATCGGCGGAGGCGCCAGCGTGCCCGCCGTGATGGCGCTCACCAACCCTGGCACCACCTCATTGCAGACACTGGAGCTGGAGTTTGGTGCGGAGCGTATCCTGCTCAGTTTCACGGACGACCCAGACAAGGGAGCTGGCACACGCGTCGTGCACGCGAAAGGCTCGCCGCTGGCGGCCGTCTGCGATCTCTCCCTGCTCAACGGCGGCCATCAGAACGTCGAGCCGCAGGCCTGGCGTAAGCGTGCGGTGGCGGAACTCCCGCAAGGCGCCCGCGTGAGCGGCCTGCGCCTGACTTCTCGCGGTGACGGCAAGGTCATCGGCGAAGCTCGCCTCGGACCCGACGGCAACTGGGCCGGCTCTGGCCGACTCGACCCCGCCAATTCACGCCGGCTGGCAGTCGGACTCGCCGAAGTAAGGGCGGCGGAATTCCCAGGTCGCGATGTCGGTGCCGGCGGCTGGAAATACGAACTGCGCGTGACGGATCAAGCGGCAACCGGCGGCGCCGCCGCGAGCGAGACCTTCCGGACCTATCTCTGCGCCGAGCCTTTTAATAATCGTTCGGTTCTCCTGCGCGACGAAGCGGACGATGACGATTTCATCCTCGAGACCGGCCTAGCCGAGATCCTGATTCCCCTACTTTCCGGCCCCGGTCGATGAAACCGAAGCCGGCCAGTTCCCCTTTCCGCAGATTCCTGCGCGGACTGACGAACACCTGCCTGCTCCTATTGTTGCCGGTCCAGCTCATGCTCTGCTGGATCGCGAACCTCGATCACCCAACGAAGCTACCGGACTTTCTCACGGAGAAGGTCACGGCGCAGCTTGCCGAGCATGGCGTCCGCCTACAGGCTCGAAATTATTGGATGCTACCCGACCTGACGTTGGCGGCCGACGACCTCACTTTGGGCGTCGATGGCCTCACCGGCGAAGTCTTCACCGCCGCGCGCATGGAAATCGCGCTCAGCCCCGCGCTCCTCGTCGCCGGCCAAATTGAACCGACGCAGGTCCGCGTATCTGGAGCGCGCCTTTGGTGTCCGGCCTCTGTCGCCCGGGGCGGCGTCCGACGCCCGCTGATTGATACGCTGACCATCGATGTCACCCGGGAAGGTCGCTGGCTCAACCTTCGGTCCATCCAGGCACGCGGCGGCAAGATTACCTGCCATCTCTCGGGCGAAGTGCCCACTGGGCTTCTCCGCCATGAGAAAGAACCTGACGTGAAGATCCCCCTCGTGCGCCGACTGGCCGAGACCCTCGCGTCCATCGAAACAGCGATTGATGTGGCGGAGCGCTCCGGCGGCGCCTCCATCTCGCTTCACTGCCAAGGCAGTAGCGATGGTAGCGCCGAACTCGGCGTCCAAGCGGCGCTCGGTAACGATTGGTCGGACGACGGCCTCGGGCTCATCCAGGTCCGCGGGCTCCATCTCCGCGGCGCCGCTAAAGTCTCCGCCGACGGAAGAATCGCCGAATGGAAAGTCGATGGCCATGCCCGTGAGATCGCTTGGCGCACCGTGTCCGCCGAGAGGCTTGATGTGCATGCGCGCGGCCGCGATCGGCGCGAAGATATGGTCGCAGCGCTGACGCTTGCTCAAGTGAAGCTTGCTGGCCTCGAACTCCGCCGCATGAAGCTGGAAGCAAGGCCCGTTGCTGACCGTGGCCTCCAGATTGCCTTTGACCTGCTTTCCGATGGTTCGACGGCAGGCGGCTCCGCCCTCCTCGCCCAGACGGGAGCCGTGACGGCCACTATCGGTCACGCCCGGCTCTCCGGCACCGAGATTGGCGCTCAGCCCGAAATAGGTCAGCTCCTTCATGCCGTCGGCATCGAACTTCGGGGCGAAGTCCTCTTACGTGATGTCGCGTCAGAAATCTCGGCGAAGGGGGAACTCCTCCGAGCTGAGGGAGAAATCTCCGCTTCCGGCTTCCGCGGTCTGGGCATCTCGGCGGAAAGCATCGCGCCCGTCAAAGGCCTGCCTCTGCGGGGCCACTTCGACTTCGAGCCGAACCGCGTGCGCGCTCCGCTCCGCCTCCGCGACCTGCGCCTGGCTTCCATCACTGGGGAAGCTGACTGCGAACTCAAAGCTGGGGGCGCGTTCATGCTTCACTTAAACGGAGCAATCACCCCAGCGAGCCTTGATCGCGTATTGGGAGAATGGTGGGTCTCACTCTGGCGCATGTTACTCATCCGTGAGAATCCCTACGCCTTCATCGATGTTGAAAGCCATTGGGGGGCGATGAAGGGCGTGACGAAAGGCCGCGTCCTCCTGAACCACTTCGACTTCATGGGTGCACCTTTCCGGCATGTTGAGGTCTCCGTCGACGCCAACACCCAGCAGACTTTCATTGGCCTGCATCGTCTGGGCGGCGGGATGACGGAAGCCGACGGTAGCCTTGAAGGGTCCGTGACCTGGGATTGGTCCAAGCCACCGGCGCTCGCGGGACCCGTCGTTCGCGCCGAAGGTAATCTACAACCTTGGATTGCCGCGCGTTGTGCCGGCAAGGAATTCGGTGAAGCTCTGCGTGGACTTTCCCTGCCCGTCGATCACCGGTTCACCTTACTGCTCACGCCGGGCGCAAAAGGCCCGGACGTAAAAACCACGATCGAATGCGCGGGCGCCTTTTCCGCCTGGGGTGTCTCCGGCAAGTCCCTGCAGGCGAGCACCGAGAATATCGACGGCGGCCTTCGCGTGCGGGCGAAGCTTGGACTCGCCGACGGTGAAGCCCAGCTCACGCTGGACGGCGACCCGCTGCGCCAGACTAAGATCTCCCTCGGACTCAAAGGCTGCGACCCTGCCCAGATCGGCCAGCTGCTGAATGACCTCAGTGATCCCAAGCCGAAGGCGACCCCGTCGCCTATCGCCGCCAAGGCGGCCACGGCCGGAAAGATGGACCTGGATTTCGCCGGGTACCTCGACCTCGAAAAGCCCCGCCTGCTCAAAGGCCTTGGCCAATACTCGCTCACGGATCCGGAACTCAAGAAGGTGCGAATCCTCGGGGGTATCTCCAGTGTTCTGGAAGCAGTCGGCGTGGGCGCCACGACCTACGAACTCAGCCAAGCCAAAGGGACTTTCGGCTGCGTGGGCGGACGGGCCTACTTCCCCGACCTAGCCGTCACTGGCCCGCAATCCCGGCTCGACCTAGCTGGCGAAATCGACCTCCAGACCTCCACTTTGGAGTTCGAAGGAGACTTCTCCTTGCCCCGCAAAGCGGGGTTCAATCCGCTGGACCTTCTCAACCTCAATCGTGCGCTCGTTAGTTTAACAAAAATAAAGCTAAAAGGCCCGATTTCTAAGCCGGAAACGAGCGCCATTCCGACCCTTAAAGATATCATTAAGCCTCAGAGGGACAGCAAGTTAGGTAAGATTCCTGCCGGCATTTAGGAATGAGGGGTTGATTTACCCCCCTGACACCCTGTATCAGAGAGGGACACCCCCTCACGGAGGACATTACCTTGGACCTAATTAAGATTAAACAAGTCGTGGATTTGATGAAGAAGTCGGACCTTTCCGAGTTCGAAATCCAGGACCAAGATTTCAAGCTGCGTATCAAGCGCGACCTCCCCGGTCGTGCCCCGGTCGCAGCCCAGGCAGCCCCTGTGGCGGCCGCCCCCGCCCCCGTGGCTGCGGCGCCGGCCCCGGTGGCCGCTGCCCCTGCTCCGGCCGCCCCCGCCGCCGCGGACCCCAGCATCAAGCTGATTACGTCCCCGATGGTCGGCACCTACTACTGCACCCCTTCTCCTGAGAATCCGCCCTTCGTCACCGTCGGCTCCCCGATCAAGGCCGACTCCGTCGTCTGCATCATCGAAGCCATGAAGGTGATGAACGAGATCCAGTCGGAAATCTCCGGTACGGTGGTCGAGTGCCTGGTCGCCAACGGCACCTCGGTCGAATTCGGCCAGCCTCTCTTCCGCGTGAAGGTCAGCTGAGCGCGAACACCCGAGCATGAACAAGATCCTCATCGCCAATCGCGGCGAAATCGCCCTTCGCGTTATCCGCGCCTGTCGGGAACTAGGAATCAAGACCGTCGCGGTCTA
>CANHZL010000019.1 GCA_947465345.1 Opitutia bacterium
GTAGTGGTCGTGAGGAAGTGGGAGCCATACCAGTGCGCATGGGCGGCGTCGTTACGCTCGTTCTGGTCGATGGCGTCGAAACGCACATCGAGGACGAACGGACTGGTCGCGGAGATAGCCGGACGGTCGGCCAGGTTATCGACGCAGATCTTCACGCAGCCGCAGGGACAGGCTGAAGCTTCGGTGTAAGCGCCGAGCGCGAGGAGGGAAAGGAGAGCCACACGCGGGGTGCGCTCGGAAAGGAAGGAGATCTTCATGATGTGTATTTTTAGGGTGTCTTCGACGCAGGTGTGGCGGACCGCGCAGTCGACGATGCGCACCGGATGGGTGCGACTTTGGAATAAGTTTGGATGCCACGCGCGAGCCGACTGACCGCAGCCCGCAACGGTGATCAGCCGAGCACTCGCGGAGGCGGCACGGGCACCTCGGCCACGCGTGACATGCTTACCTCATCCTGGGGACGCGCATAATCGCGTCCGGAAAAGAACTTCGCCGCCAAGAGGCGGATCTCGCTGCTCGCCGGGTCGGCCTTGGCCTTCACCTTGGCGACCTCGTCCTTGGACAATGGAGCCTGCTCCGAGTTCTTACGACCTTCCTGCGCGACTTTGCACAAGGGACAGGGGGCGTCCTCCAAGGTCTTCGAGACCGCCGCTGATGCCGTCAGCTGGGACGCGTTGTCGACCGACATCTTCGTCCACGCAACGACCTGCAGGAGGTCCCACGACAGACCCGACGCAGCCAGCCAAGCCACAAGGGCGAGCCAGGCGAAAGGTTGGCGAAGACGGCGAAGCACAGGGCAAAAATACCCAAGGCAAGAATCGCCTCAACTTCATAAACAGCCCGACCGAACAGTCTTACCTCTTCTTATCCGACGAATAAGACTACCCGACGTAAGGAGTCGGATCCTTCACACCGGCACGCAAGAAAGCCTCTTTACGCTCCACGCAAGTGCCACACTTGCCGCAGTGCTTGTCGCCGCCGACGTAGCACGACCAAGTCAACACAAAGGGAACGCCCAGCTCGACGCCTCGCTGCACGATGGCGGTCTTGTCCATGCCCACGAACGGTCGTTCGAGCGAAACTTCATGCCAGTCGGCGAGCCGGATGGCCTTATCCAAGGCGTCAGCGAAAGCTGGGCGGCAATCCGGATAGATGGCGTGGTCGCCGCCATGAGCGCCATAGGCGACAGAGGTAGCCTTGAGCGACATCGCCCAGGCGGCGGCGGTCGCGATGAGGAGCATGTTCCGATTAGGAACCACGGTGGCCTTCATGCTGGCCTCTTCGTAATGTCCTTCGGGGACGTCGATATGGGAATCCGTGAGCGCGTTGGCGCCGAAGAGCGGCGTCAGTCCCCGCAGATCGGCGATGCGGTGAGGTACCTTGTAATGGGCGCAGATCTCGGCGGCGGCCACGAGCTCGCGGCGGTGGCGCTGTCCGTAGTCGACCGACAGGGCGTGCACTTCCCTACCCTCGGCCAGCAGATGGGCCAGAAGGACGGTGGAGTCCATTCCTCCGGAGTGAATGATGACGGTGCGCTTCATCAGCGGAGAAGTTGAACGCGGACAGCCCCGAGGGCGAGTCCGTTAATCGCGGACGCGCAGCTTGGCGCCCAGCTTATCGAGATGCGAGACCGCCACGGCCTCGCCGACGCGCATGGCGGCAGACTCTTTGCGATTACCGTCGCGCAGGCCGGAAAGGTGCAACCAACCATGGGCGACGTAGAGACGTAGTTCAGTGGCCAACGTGACGCCATGCTCCTTAGCGGCCCGGCGAGCCTGGTCGATGTTCACACAAATCTCGCCCGCGAAAGCTTCACCAGGGTGCTCTTCGCCGACGAACGTGATCACGTCAGTCACAGTCGGGTCGCCCAGGAATTCGTCGTGGAGCTTGGCCGTCTCCTTGTCGCCAAGGAAGGCGATGGAGAGCGAACCTTCGGGGCAGCGGTAGCCTTTGAGTTTATCGAGCGCATGCACGACGCGCTGGACGGAGACCGCGGAGACCTTGGTCTTGGTGTGACGGACGGAGATGTCGACAACGCGGCTCATGCGGCGGCGAAGACGGGCTTGAGCCGCGTCCAGAGTTCGGACAGAGCCTGCGGCAGGACGCGCGTATCACCGATGACCGGCATGAAGTTGTGGTCGCCGTCCCAGCGCGGCACGATGTGGAAGTGGAGGTGCGTCGGGATACCCGCGCCGGCGGCCTTGCCGAGATTGAGGCCCATGTTGAAGCCCGCCGGGCTCATCACTTTCTGCAAGACGCCCTGACAAAGCACAAGTAGGTCCATCATCTCGGCGCGTTCGGCCGCGGTGAGGTCTGCCAGTTCGCCGACCTCACGATTCGGCAGTACCATCAGGTGGCCAGGATTATAAGGAGAGTTGTTGAGGATGACGAAGCAGTGTGCGCCGCGATGCAGGATCAGGTTGGCTTCGTCGTCGTTCGCCGCGAGCAAGGCCGCGAACGGACTGCCGGCGCCAGGCTCCTTGCGGGTGCGAATATACTGGATGCGCCAGTGCGGGTGAAGCTGTTCGGACATCGGATCAGGAGGCGAAGCCCTTGGGACGGGCGAGATGCCAATTGCATGCCGTCAGCACGATGCTGTCGAGCGTGTCGTAGCGCGGGACCCAGCCCAGTTCGCGGCGAACCTTGGAGGCGTCGGCGTAAAGGACAGGCGGGTCACCCTCGCGACGCGGGGCAAACGCATGCGGGACGGGCCGACCAAGGATGCGGCCAACGCTGGCGATAACGTCTTTGACCGAATACGGCGTGCCCGTCCCAAGGTTGTAGAATAGGGCCTGCCCGGGCTGGCTTAGCTTAGGCAGAACGTCGAGGTGGGCACGGGAAAGGTCGTCGACATGCACGTAGTCACGTAGACACGTGCCATCCGGGGTCGGGTAATCCGTACCGAAGACCTGAAGCGGCGGGCGGCGTCCGAGCGCGGCGGCGATGGCGAGCGGGATCAGGTGTGTTTCCGGGGAATGGTCCTCTCCGATGGCGCCGTCAGCCGCTGCGCCGGCGGCATTGAAGTAGCGGAAGGCCGCAAAGCTCAGGCCATGGGAGGCGGCGAGCTCGCGCAGACGCTTTTCGACTGCGAGCTTGGTGGCGCCGTAGGGATTGATCGGCTGCTGCGGGAGATCCTCCGTCATCGGCATCTTCTCCGGGATACCGTAGGTCGCGCAGGTGCTCGAGAAGACCAGTTTCTTGACGCCCTCGGCGAGCATCGCTTGGAGTAGGCCTTCGGTCCGCACGACATTGTTCTCGTGGTAACGGGCTGGCTGCTGGACGGATTCGCCGACATTCGTAAACGCCGCGAAATCGATGACTACTTCGGCGGCGGCCTCGCGCAAGGTGGCGCGGACAGCGACCTGGTCGCCCATGTCCGCGCGAAACAACTTCACCCCCGCCGGCACGGACTCGACATGCCCATAGGACAAGTCGTCCAGCACGGCTACCTTGTGCCCGGCGGCCAGCGCCTGCCGGACGCAATGGCTGCCGATATAGCCGGCACCGCCCACCACGAGCACGTTCATGAAAGGCAGATAACCCCCGCCGGACAGCCTAGGCAAGCGGGATAGGGTCGCCGGATGCTCCAAAACCTTGCCAGCGCCGTCCCAAACCTCCTATCTGCACGCATTCATGGACACTTCGGAAACAAAACCCGGCAGCTACGATTTCACCGCCTTAGAGCAGAAGTGGCAGGCCGTCTGGAAAGCTAACGCCACCTTCCGCACCGAGCCGATCTCCTGCGGTAAGCCGAAGTACTACGTCCTGGACATGTTCCCCTACCCCTCCGGCGCTGGCCTACACATCGGCCACCCCGAGGGCTACACCGCTTCCGACATCCTCGCCCGTTATAAGAAGGCCAACGGCTTCAACGTCCTGCACCCGATGGGCTGGGACGCCTTCGGCCTGCCGGCGGAGCAGCACGCGATCGCGACCGGCGAGCACCCGGCCGTCCAGACCAAGCGCAACATCGATAACTTCCGTCGCCAGCTGCAGATGCTCGGCTTCGCCATCGACTGGGACCGCGAGCTCTCGACCACCGACGAGAACTATTTCCGCTGGACGCAGTGGATTTTCCTCAAGCTCTTCCGCCATGGTCTCGCCTACGTCTCCGAGAAACCCGTCTGGTTTTGCCCTGCCCTCGGCACCGTCCTCGCCAACGAGGAAGTCCTCAACACCCCTGAAGGCCCGCGCTCCGACCGCGGTAGCCATCCGGTCGAACGTCGCCCGATCCGCCAGTGGGTCCTGCGCATCACCGCTTACGCCGACAAGCTCATCGAAGGCCTCGACCACGTCGATTGGCCTGATTCCACCAAGCGCCTCCAGAAGAACTGGATTGGCAAATCCGAAGGCGCCGAAGTCACCTTCAAACTGGATGGCCATGCCGACACCCTGACGGTCTTCACGACCCGTCCAGACACCCTTTACGGCGCAACCTACATGGTCATCGCGCCTGAGCACCCACTCATCGGCAAGCTCACGACCGCCGCCCAGAAGAACGCCGTCGAAAGCTACGTCGCCGCGGTCCGCAACAAGACCGATCTCGAGCGCACCGACCTCGCTGCCAAGAAGAAGACCGGCGTGTTCACCGGCGCCCACGCGATCAACCCCGTCAACGGCACGAAGATTCCCGTCTGGACCGCCGACTACGTGCTCATCACCTACGGCACCGGCGCCATCATGGCCGTACCGGCGCACGACGAACGCGACTGGGAATTCGCCAAAGAATTTAAGTTGCCCATCATTCAGGTCGTCGGCTCCAAGGAAGCGATTGACGTCAACGAGAAGCCTTGGACCGAAGATGGTCCGATGGTGAACTCCGGACCGTTCGACGGCCTCTCCGCTGTCGAGACCAAGAAGAAGATCACTGCCGACCTCGCTGCCAAGGGCCAGGGCAAGCTCGCCGTGAACTTCAAGCTGCGCGACTGGCTCTTCTCACGACAGCGCTACTGGGGCGAACCCTTCCCGCTCCTCTGGGTCTCCCGCGAAGACTACGCCAAGATCCCGGCCGATTCCGAAGTGCGCGAATTCCTCCCGAAGGAGCCCGTCACCTGCCAGCTCAACGGCGTCGAAGTCTACGCCGTACCGCTGACTTCCAAGCAGCTCCCTCTCACCCTGCCTCAGGTTAAATCCTACCAACCCTCTCCCACCGGCGATTCGCCGCTCTCGAAGGAGCCCGAGTGGACCGAAGTCTGGTATGACGTGGCCTCAGGCACGACGGTCTCGCAGTCCAAGCCGCAGCCGGGTCCGCTTTGGATCAAGGCCTCGCGCGAGACCAATACTATGCCCCAATGGGCTGGCTCGTGCTGGTATTACCTGCGCTACATCGACCCCAAGAACGCTGACGCCCTCGCCTCCAAGGCTGACCTAGAATACTGGGGCTGCCCCGACTTCTACATCGGCGGTGCCGAGCACGCCGTGCTCCACCTGCTATATGCACGCTTCTGGCACCGCTTCCTTTATGAGATCGGCGTCCTACCGACCGCCGAGCCGTTCAAGAAACTCTTCCACCAGGGCCTCATCATGGGCGAGGACGGCGAGAAGATGTCCAAGAGCCGCGGCAACGTCGTGAACCCGGACGCCATCGTCAAGGACCACGGCGCCGACGCGCTCCGCATGTACTTGATGTTCCTCGGACCGCTCGAGGCCTCCAAGCCTTGGAATTCCGATGGCATCATCGGCATCACCCGCTTCCTCCGTCGCCTCTGGCGTCTGGCGGTCGACGAGAATACCGGCAAGGCCTCGACGAAGATCAGCGCCGACGGCGCCGAATCCGAAGAGCTTGTCCGCGAACTCCATCGTACCATCCAGAAGGTCGAGAAGGACATCGAGACCCTGCAGTTCAACACCGCCATCTCGCAGATGATGATCCTCATGAACGTCGCCGAGAAGTCCCCGGCCCTGCGTCGTGCGACGGTCGAGGACTTCGTGCGCCTCGCCGCCCCGTTCGCCCCGCACGCATGCGAGGAGATCTGGGCCCGCCTGGGTCATAAGGAGAACGTCACCGCCGCCGGCTGGCCCAAGCTCGACGCCTCCAAGCTCATCGAGACCACCGTCGAGGTCATCTTCCAGGTCAACGGCAAGGTCCGCGCCACCGCCAAGGTCGCGAAGGATATCTCCAAGGACGAACTGCTCGCACTGGCCAAGGCCAATGCCGACGTGATCAAGTTCACCGACGGCAAGCCCGTCGTGAAGGAGATCGTCGTCCCGGGTAAGCTGGTGAATATCGTCGTCGCGGGCTAAGCACTGCGCACGCAGCCAATAAAAAGGGCCCCGTCACGGGGCCCTTTTCTCTTGTAGCGACGGCGAACGTTAGACGTCGGCCATTTCCAACTTCGGCACGAGCAGGTGGTGAATCGTGAAGGCCACCACGTAGGCGAAGGCGCAGAAGCCAAACAAGACAGCGTAACCGTTGACGTTGCTGTCGAGGATACGGCCAGCGACGATCGGAAAGATCATGCCGCCGATGGAACCAACGAAGCCGCCGAGTCCAGAGACGGAAGCCACGGCTTCCTTTGGAAACGTATCCGAAATGGTGGCGTAGAGACTCGCCGACCAAGCCTGGTGGGCCGAAGCGGCGAAGGCGATGAGCAGGACGGCTTCCCACATGCCAAGGCCGCGCACGAAGAAGATCGGCAACGAGCAGAGTGCGAAGATGAGCATCGAGACCTTTCGGACCTTGACGATGTCGTGGCCGCTTTCGGCGAGCCGCTTCACCAACCATCCGGCAAAGATGCTGAGGACTGTCACGATACCGTAAAGCACGACGAGCGGCAGGGCGGAAGACTTGAGATCGAGGTGCTGCTCGCGCTTGAAGTAGTCAGGAAGCCAGATCAGATAGAACCACCAGACCGGGTCGGTCAGGAACTTGGCGACCATATAAGCCCAAGCCTGACGCTTACCTAGCAGACTCAGCCAAGGCACCTTGCGGTTAGACGTGATTTCCTCATCCACCAGCTTGGGGGCCTCTTTGAAGAGGGGGATCCAAAAGAAAATCCAGACGATACCTAGGACGCCGGCGACAACGAAAGTAGAACGCCAGCCGTAGTTGATAGCGATCAGCGGGATGACGGCAGGGGCGATAAGGGCGCCGATATTGGTGCCTGAATTAAAAAGCGCATTAGCGAAAGCCCGCTCCGAACGCGGAAACCACTGGGCCACAGTCTTGATGGCAGCCGGGAAATTGCCTCCTTCGCCAACACCCAACGCGACGCGCGCCCAGCGGAAACCGCCGACCGAACCGACCAGCGCATGCGCGGCAGCGGCGGCGGACCACGCGAAGATCGAGACGGCGTAGCCGATTTTCACGCCAAACCGGTCGATGAACCAACCGAAGCCGACGAGACCGAATGCATAGGCAGCCTGGAAGGCAGAGTTGACGTAGCCGTATTGTTCATTGGTCCAACCGAGTTCGGCGTCCAGCATCGGCTTGAGCAGCGCAAGGATCTGACGATCGATGTAGTTGATTGTCGTGGCGAAGAACAGCAGGGCCAGGATGACCCAGCGGTGCGACGGGGCTCCGGTGTTTGAGGCAGGGGACGACATAAAACTTGGGGTGCTGGCTACCAAACGCCGATTTTCAGGTAAGTCCACCCCAGATGTCCTGTTGACGGAACACCTCCATAAAGCCACTGATTGATGAGTATATTCCCATGACGAAGCCGCGTATCCTCCTCACGACCACTTCCTTCCAGGACACCCCCGGAGAACACCACAAGTTGCTGGCCGATACGGGCTGGGAAGTCGTCACCGCCCGCGGTCCGCTCAGCGAAACGGACACCCTCGCGCTGATGGGTCAGTTCGACGGCTACATCTGCGGTGACGACATGATCACCGCTGCGGTGATCGAGAAGGCCCTGCCCCGCCTGAAGGTCGTCTCGAAGTACGGTATCGGCGTCGACAAGATCGACGTGAAGACGCTCACGGCCAAGGGTATCCCCCTACTCTTCACTCCAGGCGTCAACCACACCACGGTCGCCGAGCACACCTTCCTCCTCCTGCTCGCCATGGAGAAGAACTTTTACTTCCACACCGACTCCACCCGTTCCGGCGGCTGGAAGCGCAAGACCGGCCACGAGCTACTCGACAAGACCATCGGCATCATCGGCATGGGACGCATCGGCAAAGAAGTCGCCATCCGCGCCCGCGCCTTCGGCATGAAGGTCGTCGGCTTCGACCTCTATTGGGACGACAAGTTCGCCGCCCAGTACGACGTGAAACGCGCCGCCACGATGGACGAAGTCTTCGGCGCTTCCGACTACCTCTCGCTGCACACCAACCTGACCCCTGAGACCCGTGACCTGATTCGCGCTGAGAATATCGCCAAGATGAAGAAGGGCGTGCTCATCCTCAACTGCGCCCGCGGCGAGATCGTCCACACCGACGATATCGCAGCCGCGCTGAAGTCCGGCCAAGTCGGCGGTTACGGCACTGACGTGCTCGACGAAGAACCGCCTCGCGCCGACCACCCGCTCACCAAGCTTCCGAACTGCGTCGTCACGCCGCATATCGGCTCCCGCACCGCCGAGAGCGTCCAGCGCCAGGCCGTCGCCGCCGTCACGAACCTCATCCGCGCGATGCACGGCGAAAAGCCGCTTGCCCAGATCAACCCGGAAGTCCCGGTGAAGAAGGTCGTCTAATCTCCCACCCGAAACCTTACCCATGAGCGAAGTCTTTTACGTCGTCCCCCGCGCCGCCCACGAGGCGCTCGTCACCGCCGCCTACGTCAAGCGCGGCTTCGGTGCCAAGGAGTCGGCCCAGGCCGCCCAGATGGCCAGCATGGCTACGCACCACGGCATCCGCACGCATAACGCCCTCAAGGCGCTGCACCTCGACGAACTCTTCGGCTCCGGCGCCAAGGTCCCGGGCTGCACGCCCAACGCCACCGTCACCAAGAAGGCTTCGCGCTTCGAAGCCGCCGAAGTCTGGGACGCGCACCAGAAGCTCGGCCAGGCCGTCGCTGTCGACGCCATCAACCGCTGCATCGAGCTCGCCGATAAATACGGCGTGGGCACGGTCTCGGTCGACAACGCCTTCCACTACCTCTGGGGCGGTGGCTACGTGATGGAAGCCGCCAAGCGCGGTTACATCGCTTACACTAATTGCACCGCGACGCTCGCCGAAGTCGTCCCCTTCCAGGGCAAGCACCCGACCCTCGGCACCAATCCCCACTCGTGGGGCTTCCCCACTACCGATGCCGTTGGCTTTCCAATCGTGATCGACTGGGCCACCTCCGTGATCGCCATGGGCCGCGTCCAGGTGCTCAAGCGCGAAGGCAAGATGCTCCCGCCTGACGCCGCCGTGGACAAGGACGGCAAGGTCACCCTCGATCCGAATCAGGCCGTCTCGCTCATCCCCTTTGGCGCCCACAAGGGCTACGGACTCTCCCTCATCAACGAAATCGTCGCCGGCTTCATCGGCGGCTCCCTGCCGACCATCCGCAGCCGCACGCACGTCCCAGGCGAGAAGCAGGCCTGCGCTTTCTTCTTTCAGGTGATCCATCCGGACGCCATCAGCTCCGGCGTCTTCGCTAAGGGCCGCAGCCAGTCCGACAACGTGAAGGCGGTCCTCGCCGACGTCCTCGGTCACGGCAATGAGAAGTGCATGCTCCCGGGCCAGCTCGAGGCGACCTTCGCCACGCGCAGCGAAAAAGCCGGTGGCCTGCTGTTCTCCAAAGCTGAAATCGAAGAGTTCAATAAAGTCGCGGAACACATCGGCCACCAGGCGTTCGACCTCGCGACCTTACCCACGGCCTAAGCACCCTCACCTTAAACCTAACCCTCCCCACAATCATGGCCCTTAAGATCAAGTCGGCGAAGGAATGTGCCTTCGACCAAGTCTCCCTCGGTGAAATCATGCTCCGCCTCGACCCGGGCGAAGGCCGCGTGCGCACCACGCGCCAGTTCCAGGTCTGGGAAGGCGGCGGCGAATACAACGTCGCCCGCGGTCTCCGCAAGTGCTTCAACCTGCGCACCTCCGTGTGCACGGCGTTCGTCGACAACGAAGTCGGCCGCCTGCTCGAGGACTTCGTGATGCAGGGCGGCGTGAACACCGACTTCATCAAGTGGCGCGAGGACGACGGCATCGGGCGCACGGTCCGTAACGGTCTCAATTTCACCGAGCGCGGCTTCGGCATCCGTGGCGCCGTCGGCGTCCCGGACCGTGGCAACACGGCCGCCTCGCAGATCAAGCCCGGCGACTTCGACTGGGAATACCTCTTCGGCACCCTCGGCGTCCGCTGGCTCCACACCGGCGGCATCTTCGCGGCCCTCTCCGAGACGACCGCGCAGGCCACCATCGAAGCGGTCAAGATCGCCAAGAAGCACGGTACCATCGTCTCATATGACCTCAACTACCGCCCTTCCCTCTGGAAGACCATCGGCGGCCTCAAGAAGGCCCAGGAAGTGAACCGCGAGATCGCCAAGTACGTCGACGTGATGATCGGCAACGAAGAAGACTTCACAGCCTCCCTCGGTTTCGAGGTCAAAGGGGCGGACCATAGCCTCTCCCACATCGAAACCCAGGCCTTCAAGGACATGATTGGTGAAGCCGTGAAGCAGTTCCCGAACTTCAAGGTCGCCGCGACCACGCTGCGTCGCGTGATCACCGCCACGAAGAACGACTGGAGTGCCATCTGCTGGCACGACGGCAAGTTCTACGATAGCATCCAGTTCCCCGAGCTCGAGATCCTCGACCGCGTCGGCGGTGGCGACAGCTTCGCCTCGGGTCTCGTCTTTGGCTTCCTCGAGCACAACGACGCCCAAAAGGCTGTGAACTACGGTGCCGCCCATGGTGCGCTGGCGTCCACGACCCCTGGCGACACGTCAATGGTCACCCGTAAGGAAGTCGAGAAGCAGCTCTCCGGCGGTGGCGCCCGCGTCGTCCGCTAATCGACAGAACCCACCCCTATCCCTACCCCTATCGTTATGTCCTCCCTCGATCTCTTCTCCCTCAAAGGCCGCACGGCTGTCGTCATCGGCGGCACCGGTGAACTCTGTGGCGCCATGGCCGAAGGCTTCGCCGGCGCCGGCGCCCACGTGATCCTCGTCGGTCGCGACCCTGCCAAAGCCGATGCTCGCCTCGCCAAGATTAAGGCCGGCGGCGGTTCTGGCGAATTCCTCTCCTGCGAAGCCACGAACAAGGCCGAACTCATTAAGCTGCGCGACGGTATCCTCGCCAAGCACGGCAAGGTCGACGTCCTCGTCAACGGCGCTGGCGTCAACTCGCCCACGCCCTTCCTTGAGATCGACGAGGCGCAGATCGACAAGATCCTCACGGTGAACGTCAAGGGCGTCATCTTCGGCTGCCAGGTATTCGGCGAAGCGATGGTCGCCGCCGGCAAGGGCTCGATCATCAACCTCGGCTCGGAATCCGGCATACTGCCCCTCTCCCGCGTCTTCACCTACTCGGCTTCCAAGGCCGCGGTGCACAACCTCTCGAAGAACCTCGCCCGCGAATGGGCAGCCAAGGGCGTCCGCGTCAACACGCTCGTCCCCGGCTTCTTCCCCGCCGAACAGAACCGCAAGGTGCTCACCCCGGAGCGCGTGGCGATGATCCTCGGCAAGACCCCGATGAACCGCTTCGGCGAAGCCAAGGAACTCATCGGCGCCTCCCTGCTCCTCGCTTCCGATGCCGGCAGCTTCGTCACCGGCGCCGAAATCGTCGTCGACGGCGGCTTCGCCGCGATGTCCATCTAAGCGGACCGACGACGATGGCCTTCATGGACGACAACTTCATTCTCTCGACCGGCACGGCGCAGAAACTGTACCATGGCGTGGCGAAGGACCAGCCGATCGTCGACTACCACTGTCACCTCAGCCCGAAGGATATCGCTGACGACCGTCGCTTCGAGGACCTCACGGCTATCTGGCTCGCGGGCGACCACTACAAGTGGCGCGCGATGCGCGCCAACGGTGTCAGCGAAGACCTGATCACCGGCGACAATTCCACGTCGCGCGAGAAGTTCCAGGCCTGGGCCGAGACGGTCCCGTCCACACTCCGTAATCCCCTCTTCCACTGGACGCACCTCGAGCTGCGCCGCCACTTCGGCATCCAAGACGTCCTCGAAGGCGCTACGGCCCAGAAGATTTGGGACGAAGCTAATCGCCAGCTGAAGCACGGCGACCTCACGGCCCGCGGCATCCTCAAACTCATGAAGGTGAATGTCGTCGGCACCACCGATGACCCGGCTGACTCGCTCGACCTGCACCACCAGATCGCGAAGTCCAGCTTCGCGACCAAGATCGTCCCGACCTACCGCCCTGACGCCTGCCTCAAGGTCCGCACGCCGGACCGTGTGCAGGCCTGGGCCAAGCGCCTCGCCGCTGCTACGGGTAAGGGCGCCGACACCTTCGCTGGCCTGATCGCCGGCCTCAACCAGCGCCACGACGACTTCGCCGCCGCGGGTTGCCGCGCCTCCGACCACGGCCTCGACTACCTGCCCGACGCCGCCTGCACCGAAGCCGAAGCCAAGGCCATCTGGGAGAACGCCATCGCCGGCAAGGCCGCCACACTCGAAGAAGCCGAGAAGTTCACGGCCTTCATCATGCTGCACGTCGGTCGCCTCAATCATGCCAAGGGCTGGGCCACCCAGCTCCACCTCGGCGCCGTCCGTGACCCGAACCTCGGCCTGCTCAAGCGCCTCGGCTCCGACGCCGGCTGCGACACCATCGGCGACTTCCGTCAGGGGCCCGGACTCATCCGCTGGTTCGGCACGCTCTCAGGCGAGAACGCCCTCGGGAAGACCATCCTCTACAACCTCAACCCTGCCGACACCGCCCTCTTCGCCTGCCTACCCGGCTCTTTCCAGGACGGCATCACGCCGGGCAAGATCCAGTACGGATCGGGCTGGTGGTTCCTCGATCAGGAACGCGGCATGCGCGATCAGATGAACGCACTGTCCGACCTCGGCCTGCTCAGCCGATTCATCGGCATGATCACCGACTCGCGCTCCTTCCTCTCGTATCCGCGCCACGAATACTTCCGCCGCATCCTATGCGACCTCGTCGGCCAAGATGTCGAGTCAGGCCGCATCCCGGACCGCAAGGATTGGAACGAACGCCTGATCGCCGACGTCTGCTACGGCAACGCCAGCCAGTACTTCGGCTTCAAGAAGTAAGTAGCCACCTTAAGCATGGGAGCCTACATTCCTGTCTGCTTCTTCCTGATCATCCTGGGACGCTACCTAGTCATGCGCGGACCGGCCCGACTCAGCGCTGAGGAGAATGGCCGCGCTCCGGACGTAGGCGAAAAGGCCCTCTCATGGGCAGGCATGGCTTTGACCGCTGCTGTCGGAGTCGAGGTGCATATCATGAAGGGTGACTTTCTTTCGTCCAGCGAAGCGTACTGGCTTAACGTGCTTCCGCTGCTTTGGCTGGGGTTCACCCTGTTCCGCAAAGACATCCCGGGAGACCGTACCGCGACCAACGTCGGCCTCTGGACCCTCGCGCCCTACGCCGCTTACACCTTCAGTCAAAAGGAACCGCCTGAAAGCTTGTGGCTCAGCCTCTGCCTCTTCGGCTGGGCTTTCCTCCTCAGCACTTGGCGCGACATGCGGCGCTCCGACTGAGCCGCGAGGCTTGCGTCCGCAACGGTCAAGAACAGCATGGAGTCACCCCCGATGCTCCCTTCGCCAGTGACCCTCTTCGCCTGAAGCATTTCACCGCATGATCCGCTTTCTCTTCGACTGCTTCCTTTGGGGTGTCGGCTATCAGCCGCGAGGAGCCGCGACCTCCTCTGGCTTTGGCAGCGAACACCTCATTCCGACCCGCGAACGTACCGGCCTCGAGGCCGCCATCCGCGCCCTGAGTTCGACCCTCTTCCTACTCGCGATCCTCTCGCAATTCTTTCCTACGGAATTAAGCCTCCTGACTTCGCCGAAGCTACACCTCTTAGCTTCAGGTGCAGTTGGCTGGGTCCTTCTGATGGTCTTCCGGCCGTCCGTCCCCATGGATAGTACGGCCATCAGCACCGGCCTTTGGACTTTCGCTGGGTACCTACCCTACTTTCTCCTCGGCAACCTCTTGGACGTACCCCTCAAAACTTTACTCATCCAGGCCGGCCTGCTCGCCGCCGTCATGGCGTATGGCCTTTTCCGTGACATCCGTCGTGATATCCGGGCCGACAGGCCATGAATTGTCCTAAATATTAAGGAATTCTGAGGCCTTTACCCCAAGAAATCCTGAATTGCCATCAGGGTCGCCGCGGGCACCTTCTCCACATGAAATATTTCTTCCTCCTCCTGATGCCCTTCATCGCCTTCGCCGCCGAGCCGAAGGCGAAGAAGTATACGCTCAATGACCTCGAATGGGGCAAGGAAGTATCTGGACCCGACCTCACCGAACTGTACCTAAAGGATAAAGGCATGGTCGTCTTACTTTTCATCTCCAACAAGGAGATGCATCCGGAAATTCTTCTTGAGCGCATTAATAAACAAATCGAAGAAACCAATGGAAAGATCATCGGAGTCGCCGTTGATACCTCCAAGTCATCGCTGAACTCCAAGGAAACCGCTGAAATGTTGAAGCTGGTGAAAACTGCTGGCGTCGAGTTCACCGTGGCCGTCGGAATGAAGAAGCGCCCTCCTGGCTTTGCGCGCATCACTCCTTACTGCTACGTCCTCAACTCTAAGAAGGTGATCATCTACAGCGGTCCAGTCGGAGGTCCGGACTTCAAGGAAGCCTTGGATAAGGCTGCCATCCCCGTCGAAACCCCGGGCGATAAGCCGAAGGACGCCAAGAAGGAAGATAAGCCCAAGGCCGACCCGAAGAAGGCGGCCTAAGGTCAGGTCCGATCGGTACGATAGACCCGTTGCACCCGCTGGGTGAGCGTGCAGAGCGCCTCCCAAGGGATGCATTCTGACCATGCGCAGAACTCTGCCACAGTGATGCGGTCAGTGCCCTGCGCCCCGAGGATCGTGGCGACATCTCCAACAGCAGCGCCAGCGACATCGGTCACGTCGACGATCGTCTGATCCATGGTCACGCGGCCAAGGATCGGGCAACGCTGACCGCGCACGAGGAAGTGGCCGCGGTTGCTAGCGGCCGTCGGGACGCCGTCGCCATACCCCACGGCCACAATGGCCACGCGAGTCGGACGCGTCAGCGTCTTGGTGCGATTATAACTGACGGCGGTTCCCGCGGGCAGGTCCTTCACCAGGACAACACGCGCATGGAAGGAAAGCACTGGCTCGGGACGAAGACTGGCAAGGAAGGAACCTGCGGACGGCGGCAGTCCGTACTGCATCAGCCCGACGCGCACAGCGTTGAACGGCGCGGAAGCGGAGAAGCTCTCGAGTCCGGCGCTATTATCGGCATGGACCATCAGCCCATTGCGGACGGCGGTAGGTATCCGTTCCAATAGCTTCAGAAAAATCGCGCGCTGAACGGCGGTGTAGGCCGCATCGCTATCGGCGTCAGAGAAGTGCGTGTAGACGCCGCGCCATTCGAAGGCGGAATTAGACTGGACGAAGGTGAAGAGTTCCGCGGCTTGCTCATGCCAGACGCCAGCGCGGCCCATCCCGGTGTCGACTTTGACATGCACCTTCGCTTTCAGACCCGACTTCTCTACGGCCGCGGCAAGGGCCTGTGCTTCCGCCAAGGAGTTTAGCGTGATATCGAGCCCTAAGGCCAGGGCCCGCGGGAGCTCGCTCGGCAAGGTCGGACTCAGCAGCAGGATATCGGCGTCATGACCGATCTCACGCAGCATGGCGGCTTCGGCGACGTTCGCCACGGCGAAGCAGTCCACCCCAGCTTGGAGGAGACGCGTGGCCACCTCGGGCATACCGTGTCCGTAGGCATTGGCCTTCACCACGGCGACGTAACGGACGTGCGCAGGTAGGGCCTGCTTAATGCGTCCGACATTGCGATCAATCGCCGGCAGGTCGATCTCGACCCACGCGCGGGCGGCGGAAGCATTCGATGAAGCGCTCATGAGCGGTGGCGTTCTCCAGACCAAGTCACGAAATCATTGGCAACGTTCAATGCGTCGGGGCGCGGCTCTTCGCGCAGGAAACCTGGCTGAGCGAAGAAGGTCGGTAAGGCCGACCACGGAGCCGGGACCGCGACGTGCGCCGTCAGGACACTGGAAGCAACTTCGCTCGAGGCGAGCACGCGACAACTCGCTGCGTTCAATTGCGCCGCCTCAGCTTCGAAAGGCGCACCTAGCGAACCATCGGCGGCAACCTCGAGCGCATGCCAGCGCTTCAGACGGGATTCGACGGCGACGAGAAACGGACCCTGCTCCCCGGCAATGAGCGCGGAGCGTGCGAGACCGGCGAGCGATTCCCAGACGAAGATCGGGCGCGACTCCAGCACGGACCAGGATCGGACGGCAAGGGAGGCGATGCGGATGCCGAGCACGGAGCCGGGACCGACGCACAGCGCGAAGGAGCGGATATCACCGAGCTTAAGCTTGGCTTCGGCCAAGGCGGTTTCGACGCAGCCGAAGAGACCTTCCAAGGCGCCATCAGGCGAGATGCCCTGTCCTATCCAGCGACCACCCGAGAGGACACCCACCCGAACTCCGGCGCGGGCGGAGCCGTCGAGGACGAGGCAGGGTTCGGGCGCACTCATGGCCTCAGCCTGGCGGCCAATCGAGGGTGCGTCCACCCAGCAGATGCACGTGGAGGTGCGGGACCGTCTCTCCGCCGTCGGGGCCGTTATTGATCACGACCCGGAAACCCTTGGCCAGGCCGAGCTGACGAGAAAGCTGACCGGCCACTAGCAATAAATGCCCGAGAGTGGCCTGGTCTTCCACGGTCGCCTCGGCGACGCGCGGGATGGGCTTGCGAGGGACGATCAGGACGTGCGTCGGGGCCTGCGGAGCGATGTCATGGAATGCCACGCACACGGCGTCCTCATGGATGAGCTTTGCGGGGATCTCCTTGTCGGCGATCTTCTGGAAAAGCGTCTTGGGGGCGCTCATGGGAAATCAGAGGACGACGACCGTCACGCGGCGGCGGCCTGCCTGGCGGGCAACGAGACCCTGCACCGTATCGACGGCTTCGTCGTAGGCGGCGCGCCAGCGGGTTGAACGGGCGCGGGTGCCGGCAAGATACTGATCCTGGAGTCCCACGACCCAGAAGAGCACGTCGGCGGCTTCGCCGGTGGTAGCTAAAGCTGCTTCGACGCGTTCATTGGCCCAAAGGGCATCGAACGGATCGGCGCGATGATCGAGCACCGCGACGGTGGGCACAGGACGATCCGGCGAAAGCAGGCGGAAGATTTGCGCGGCCGCGGCGGCGAGGTCGGTGGCGTTGAGGCGCGGGTCGGTTTCGTCGTCGGCCTCAAAGACACGCAGCACCGCGTCGACGTCACTACGCAGTTGGGGGGCGGTGCCCACCATCGAGGCCAGCAGGGCGTTGAGCGTGCGCAGGCGAATCGACTTAGGCAGCGCGGCGGTCACTTGATTTTTCCTCCCTTGCGGAGCTGATCGATGGCCTTGGCGAGCTCATCGATATCGCGGAACTCACGGTAGACGCTGGCGAAACGGACGTAGGCAATTTGGTCAACCGACTGAAGAAGGTTCATGATCTCCTCGCCGATGGCGCTGGAGGGCACCTCGTCGCCGAACTTCACCTGCAGGTTCTCGACGATCTCCGAGATCATCAGATTGATACGCTCGAGTTCAATGGGACGCTTGTCAGTGGCCTTACGGACGCCGGAGGCAATCTTACCGATGTCGAACTCCTCGCGGGCGCCGTTACGTTTAACGACCACCATACCTTCGCGGACGATTTCCTCGATGGTACTGAAGCGATGGTCGCACGCTAGGCATTCGCGGCGGCGGCGAATGGAATGATTACCCTTCCCGAGGCGGGTCTCCAGGACCTTCGTATCCTCGTGATTACAGCGGGGGCAGAACATCGCTCAGAGTTTGAGGAAATTCCCCAGGAGCTGGAGGCCGTGCTCGGTGGCGAAGGACTCCGGATGGAACTGGACGCCCCAGATCGGAAGCTCGCGGTGGCGCAGGCCCATCACGAGACCGTCTTCGGTCCAGGCCGTCACCTCGAGGGCGGCGGGGAAAGTGGAACGCTCGACGACCAACGAGTGGTAGCGCGTCGCAGCGAAAGGCGAAGGCAGGCCCTTGAAGACGTCGGTGTTGTTGTGGAACACCGGCGAGGTCTTGCCGTGCATCAGGTGCGGGGCGCGGATGACGTTGCCGCCGTAGGCATGGCCGATGGCCTGATGGCCGAGGCAGACGCCAAGGATCGGCTTCTTGCCGGCGAAGGCCTTGATCATCGCACACGAAACGCCGGCTTCGGCAGGCGAGCACGGACCCGGCGAAATCATCACGCGGTCAGGATTCAGCGCGAGCGCTTCTTCAACGGTAATCTGGTCGTTGCGGTACACCTTCTGCTCCACGCCCAACTGCCCGAAGTATTGGACCAGGTTGTAGGTGAACGAATCGTAGTTATCGATGACCAGCAGCACGTGCGGACGATTTGCCCGGCGCTGCGAAGTGTCAAGGAACCGCGGCCCCGTGTGAACAAGTGAACGCAGCGATGAACATCGCTGCGAGGGCTAGAGCTAGGGCCAGAGACAGGGCCAGAACGGCGTCAGGCAGATGGAGACAACCGATGAAAGGTGGACGATGAAGGATAGGATTTGGGTCCAGCTATCATCCCTGATCCTTTATCCTCCATCCTCCATCGGCATCGCCCTTCCCTGCCCGAGCCCAAGCCCTAGCCCTTGCCCTATTTCTGCCAACCCCTACCCCTACCCCCACCCCTACCCCTTACTCGTGAATTCCAGCCCAAACCCCTCGAAAGTAGGCCTTTACAGAGGGAGGGGGGTGTGAATAACTGTGTGAACGGCATGAAACAGCGCACCCTTGGCAAAGAAGCCTCCGTAAAGGGCAAAGCCCTCCAC
>CANHZL010000020.1 GCA_947465345.1 Opitutia bacterium
AACCCGCAAAACACCTCCTACACATGGAAAACGACAGCATCTCTCCCTCCTCTTCCGAATCCAAGCTCCCGCTCATCGTGGGTATCCTCGGTTTCGCTCTCGGCGCCGCCGGCCTCGTGCTCGGCATCAAGGCCAAGGGCGCTGCCCAGGTCGCCGGCGAAGAAGCCGCGGCCGCCAACGCCAAGGTCGTCGAAATCGGTAACGCCGTCGCTGGCAAGGCCAACGCCACCGAAGTCCAGGCTCTCCGCGCCGACCTCGATAAGGGTCTCGCCGATGGCATCGCCGCTGAAAATCAAATTAAGGAGTCGATCGCCGCTCTCCAGAAGGTCGCCGCCAAGCCGGCCGCCTCCAAGGGCGCTGACGGTAAGGCTTCCGTCGCTGCTGGCCCCGGCGAACATGCCGTCGCCAAGGGTGAAACCCTCAGCTCGATCGCCAAGAAGGCCGGTATCTCTCTCAAGGCCATTCAGGATCTCAACCCTGGTGTCGACGCTACCAAGCTCCGCATCGGCCAGAAGCTGAAGACCAAGTAAGCTCGCGCATGTCGGCGCCCTCTCGCTGGTCCGTCCAGCACGAAGAGCTCCACGCCGACTGCAGGGTTTTCCGGGTTTACAAGGAACACTGTAATCACCCTCTCGATCAACGAGAGGGTGATTTTTTTGTGCTCCGCTCCGGCGACTGGGTCCTCGCGTTGCCCCTCACCGAAGACGGACGCCTCGTGATGGTGCGGCAATATCGCTTTGGCACGCGCGACCTTTCCACCGAAGCGCCGGGGGGCATCATCGAGCGCGGGGAAGATCCGCTGCTCGCCGCCGTACGCGAGACCGAGGAGGAGACGGGCTTCGCCGGAGGCCGCGCCCGCCTGCTCGGAACCTGCGCGCCGAACCCCGCGATTCAAGCTAATCGCTGCCATTTCGTGCTACTAGAGGGCGTGCGCCCCACCGGCCGACGCGCCCCCGACGAACACGAGGAAATCCAAGTCCTCGCCGTCCGCCCCAAGGCCGCGCTCGCGGAGGCCCTCGCCAACTCCGCCCAACATTCGCTCGCACTGCTCGCGCTCTACCGCCTGCGCGACGAACGCCCCGATCTCTTTTCATGACCACTCCCACCCGCATCAAGAACAAGGGCCGCGAGGCCGATCCCGTGCTCGTCGTCGGCTCCGTCGCCTACGACAGCATCGTCACGCCGCACGACAAGGGTGAACGCATCCTCGGCGGCAGCGCTTCGTACGCGTGCCTCGCCGCGAGCTACTTCGCACCGCCCCGCATCGTGGGCGTCGTCGGTCATGACTTCCGCGACCGCGACCGTAACAAACTCGCGAAGCGCGGCATCGATCTCGACGGACTCTTGACGGATTCCTCGGGCCGCACGTTCTTCTGGCGCGGACGCTACCACGAAAACTACAACCGCCGCGACACCGAGGACCTGCAGCTCAACGTCTTCGAGCACTTCAAGCCGAAGCTGGGCGAAGCCCATCGCGCCACGCCGTTCGTGATGCTTGGCAATATCCGTCCGGACCTACAGCTCGACGTCCTTAACCAGCTCGCCGCGCCGCGCTACGTGCTCGCCGACACCATCGATATCTGGATCGAAACCCAACGCGAGAAGCTCGGTGAAGTCATGCGCCGCGCGGACCTCCTCGTCGTCAACGACACCGAATCTGCCAAGCTCACCGGCGAGTCCAACGTGATCGTCGCCGGACGCGAGCTGCGTAAACACGGCTGCAAGACCGTCATTATCAAGAAGGGCGAGCACGGCGCCGTCCTCTTCCACGAAGAAGGCCTGTTCGCCCTCCCTGCCTACCCCGTGACCGAGCTACGCGACCCCACCGGGGCTGGGGATAGCTTCGCCGGAGCCCTGCTGGGCTACCTGGCCTCGGCCGGCGCGACCGATTTCGCGACCCTCAAGCAAGCCATGATCTATGGCACGGCCGTCGCCAGCCTGACGGTCGAAGCCTTCTCGACGGACCGCCTAGCCAAGGCCGGCTGCCGGGAGATCCGCGCGCGCCGCAAGGACCTCCTGAAGCTGATTAAGGCCTAGCCGCGACGGCGGACCAGGAACCGCCAGAGCACGAAGAGCAGGATTCCCGAAAAGACCAGGTCGCCGACCACCAACGGCCAGACCTTCGGGAGCTTCTGCGCAAACAAGGCGTAGAGGAGAAAGCCCGCCTGCAGGATGATGACCAAAGTCAGCAGGGGCACGAAGCGACGGAGCTTTGCCAAGGGATCGGGGTCACTCATGCGAAATGGCGGCGGTGGGCTTCAGCGAGGCCGAGTAGGGTCAGGTGCGGCTCGTGCTTTACCCGGGTCTGCCAGGAAGCCGGCAAGTAGACGGCAGCACCACCGGTGACGATGACCACAGGTGCCAGCGAACCTTGGCGGACGAGTTCGGCACACACGCCGTCAAGCAAAGCGCCGATCATGCCGGCGAAGCCCAGGGCACAGCCGGCGCGCATCGCGTCGACCGTCGACTTCCCGATCGCCGGGCCGCCGAGCAGTGAAGTGGGGTCGAGGGCCGGCAGCAGTGCCGTGCGCTCGTGGAGATACTGCGTCATCACACCAAGGCCCGGAGCGATGATGCCGCCAGCGTAGCCACGCTCGGTGAGGATGTCGACCGTGGTGGCCGTACCCATACCGACGATCACCGCAGGGGCACCGGCGACGAGCTGGGCGCCGACGCAATCCGCGAGCCGATCCTGGCCGACCTCGGCCGGCTTCGGGTAATCGAAGCCAAGACCTTTCACGGTATCGTGACGAAGATGATAAAAGGGCCGACCGCTGCTGAGCAAGGCAGGCGAGATCGCCGCGGTTACCATCGGCACGACGCTCGCCAAGGCGATGCCTTGCGTCGGATGGGCGGCGAGGAGGGCCGTCAGCTCAGCCGTCGCGAGCGCCGCGGTCGGCAGTTCGCCGTGGGCGAGCACCTTGCGGCCATCGACGACGCCCCAGTGCGCATGCGTGTTGCCGACATCGAGGCAGAAAAGGGACACAGGAGGGATGGTGGGAAGAGGTGAGCCCGGCGCAAGCGCTCAGGCTTTGCGCAGCGTCACCTCGCCTGAAGAGACGACGGCTTTACGGCCACCGCCCGTGCGGAGGATGAGGGAGCCTTCGTCATCGATACCATCGACGATGCCCGCAACCGGATCGCCACGCAGGCCAACGCGGACGGACTTGCCCGCGAGGACGTCGTGGGCCGCCCAGAGCTTACGAAAGGAACGCGACCACGTACCCTCTTCGAACTGTTCCCAGGCGCGGAAAAGTGCGGCGATGACGGCGGCGGCCTCACGGTTAACGTCGAGCGGTGTGCCAAGCGCCGCCTCGAGCGACCCGGCGACCGAGCGAATCTCAGCCGGGAAGTCCTTCGGCTGGCCGGTAAGATTCAGACCGAGGCCGAAGACCAACTCGCGGACGGAATCAGCGTCGAGACGCGCCTCGGTGAGCATCCCCGCGACCTTGCGTCCATCCGCTGATTGTAGGTCGTTGGGCCACTTCAGGCCGAGCTTAAGCCCGAGCGACCGCTCGAGATGCGAGCAGAGCGCGAGTCCCATCCAAAGTGTGAACGGCTTGAGCCGCTCCGGCGGGATGAACGGACGAAAAGCGAGCGACAGGTAAAGATTGCCAGACCGGGCGCTGTGCCACTTACGGCCGAGTCGGCCGCGGCCGGCGCGCTGCGAACACGCGAGCACCGCGAACGGGGCCTCTTGCCCGACGGCGAGCCGGCGTTCCGCTTCGGAATTGGTGCTATCAACCTCGTCGAGCAGTTCCACCGCGGGCGCAACTTTGAGCCGGCGTAGGTGGGCATCGAGCAACGCGGCGTTGAGCTCGCGCGGAACAGACTTCAGCTCGTACCCCTTGCGGGTGGAGGCCTTGAAGGTGAAGCCGTCGGCACGAAGGCGTTCCAGCCGGCTCCAGATTGCGACGCGCGAAACGCCGAGCTCCTTTGCCAAACGGTCGCCGCTGACCGGTTCGCCGTCGGCCTCGAGGAACGCGAGGAGGATGCTGCTATCGAGGGCGGGCATATCGTCAGAGCCAGTCGAGGCCGAGGTCGCACCAAGGTGCGGCATGGGTGAGTCCACCGCTCGAGACGAAGTCGGGGGCGAGCGCGCCGATGAGTGGCAGAGAGGCGAGGCTCACGCCGCCGCTCACTTCGGACCAGGCCCGCCCGCGGAGAAGCGGGATGGCTTCGCGCAGGTCGGCGACCGTGAAGTTATCGAGCAAGATGATATCCGCGCCGGCCTTGAGGACCGGGGCGATCTGGTCGAGGCGATCGACCTCGACTTCAACGAGCAGGTCGGGGCGACTGTCGCGCGCGCGGGCGACCATCTTCGTGATACGTTCACCAGCCGTCGCGCCGCCAGCGGCGAGATGATTATCCTTCACCATGATGCGGTCGAAAAGCCCGAGCCGGTGATTGTAGCCGCCCCCTTGGCCGACCGCGTATTTCTCGAGCATCCGGAAGCCCGGCGTCGTCTTGCGCGTATCGAGTAGCTTCGTAGGCGAAGAACCCAGCGCAAGGACGTGCTCGCGAGTATGCGTCGCCACGCCGCACAGACGCTGGAGGAAGTTGAGCAGAATCCGCTCAGCGGAAAGTAACTCGGAGGCCGGGCCTTCGACTTCGGCGACCGCAGTGCCGGCGGGCACGAACTGGCCATCGTAAGCGAGCGGCTTCGCGTGGCAGCGACCCCCATAGGCGGCGAAGACCACGTCAAGCAGCCCGAGGCCGGCCAGGACCATCGGGCGCCGGGCGATGATGCGGGCACGGGCCCGCTCGGCACCGGCCAGTAAAGCGGCGGACGGATCGCCAGTGCGTAGCGGCCGGCGCGCGAGCCCGAGGCCAGAGAGGTCCTCGTCGCGGGCGAACTCGGCAAAACGCAGCAGCCATGACCGGTCGAGCTCGTCCCAGCGGAGACGGCGGATAAGTCGGTCGGTCTGGCCGGGGTCGCGCGGCATGGGTTCACCTTACGACCCGACCCCTGTCGGGCAAGGGGGTTAAGGGAAGAACTTCTTGAACTTCGAACGCCAGGATTCGGAGACCGGGGCAGCTTCGTCGCCGCAAGCGGTGGCGTAGGCCTTGAGGGCTTCCTTTTCCTTGTCGGTCATCTTCTTGGGCACGTCGATATCGACGCGCACGAGAAGATCACCAGAGGTCGAACCACGGAGCGGCGGCATGCCTTCGCCACGCAGGCGGAAGATGGTACCGCCTTGGGTCCCGGCGGGGATGTTGAGGTTGGTCTTCCCCTTGAGCTTCGGGACGACGATCTTACCGCCCAAGGCCGCGATCGAGAACTTCACCGGCACGCTGCAGGCGAGGTCATCGCCATCGCGTTCAAAGAGCTCGTGTTCGTTGACCGTGATGTAGACGTAAAGGTCGCCGGGGGAGGCACCGCGACGGCCCGCGGAACCATTACCGGTCGAGCGAAGCTTCGTACCCGTATCGACGCCAGGAGGGATGCGTAGGCTGACGTTGGATTCGGCGACCATGCGGCCTTCACCGGAGCAAGTCTTGCAAGGTTTGTCGATGCGTTCGCCTTCGCCGGAGCAGCTCGGGCAGGTCTGCTTCATCGAGAAGAAGCCCTGGGAGCGGACGACCTGACCGTGGCCATGGCACGTTGGGCAGCGGGTCTTCTTCGCACCAGCTTCGGCACCGGAGCCAGAGCACTTCGCGCAGGCAACGTGCTTGCGATAGGGAATCTTACGTTCGACGCCTTCGGCGGCCTCTTCGAGCGTGATCTTCAGGTCGACGCGCAGATCTTCGCCCGCGTTGTCGTGGCTTTGGCCACCGCCGCCGCCGAACATGTCGCCAAAGTTACCGCCGCCGCCGCCGAACATCTGCTCGAAGATATCGCGCGGGTCGGCGCCACGGAAACCACCGCCGCCAGCGGGACCGCGGCCTGCGCCCGCGTTGGGGTCGAAAGCGGCTTCGCCATGCTGATCGTAGAGCTTACGCTTGGCTTCATCACTGAGGATCTCGTAGGCGCGGGAAACCTTCTTGAACTTCTCCTCGGCCTCCTTGTTGCCCGGATTACGGTCCGGATGGAACTCCATCGCCTTCTTGCGATAGGCCTTCTTGAGCTCATCAGCGGACGCGGACTTCGCGATGCCCAGCAGGGTGTAATATTCGTCGGCCATCGGAAAAAATTACTTGGCGGCGCCGGCGGAGACAAAAACCGCGGCGGGGCGGACGACACGCTCATGGAGCAACCAGCCGGAGCGGGCGACGCGGAGCACCGTACCCTCAGCGATATCGGCGCTGGGCTCGGAGCCCACGGCCTCATGGCGGGACGGATCAAAGGGCTGGCCCACCGGGCTGATCTCGACGAGCCCTTGGGCTGAGAGGATTGAGCGCAACTGGCCGACCGCCATGCGGAAGCCTTCGGCGACGGCGCGTCCGTCGGTCTGCTTCGCGGCGGAATCGAGACCGAGGCTCAGGGAGTCGAGGGCAGGCAGTAGATCTTCAAGCAGGCCGGCCGTCGCGAACTTGCGAAGCTCTTCGCGTTCGCGCTGGTGGCGGCGCTGCTGGTTCTGCTGATCGGCATTGCTACGCAGCACCGTGTCCTTGAGCAAGGCAACCTGGCCTTCGAGCTCGGCGATACGGGTCGCGGCGTCAGGCTGGGTCGGTTCGGGGGAAGGGGTGGGGTCGGACATAAAATTATTTTTCGCCAAGGAGTTTTTCGGTGACGGATTTACGCACGCGTTCACGCGCGAGATCCAAGAGAAGCTCTGGTTGCAGTTGCGCCGCGCTCTTCAAGGCCTGCGAGCCCATCGGGCGAGAGACCTTCTCGTCGAAATTACGCTCGGTGATATCACGCGCCTCGAACACATAGCCGAAGGGCTGGTCGATGATCACCTTGCGTGCCGGCGTACCGTCGCCAGAGATGACCGAAATCCGATCGACCCGGACGCGGAGATGCTTGATCAGGAAGGGCTGCTTCGTTCCCGGCGACTTCGGCGCAGGGCGCGGCGCGCTGGCGGAGGCTGGTGATTTGAGGCCGGAGAAAATATCCTTCGCGTTGTTATCGGCCATGAAGTCGGCCTTGCCGGCGATTGTCAGGTGCTCGATGTCGAGCTCCGCGTCGTTGATGGTCTGGCTGCCTCCTTCAAAAAATGTGAGTAGTTCGCAGTCGAGGACGAGACGGCGCACCTTGAGAAACTCTCGTTCAGACCAGCGGGTCGGGTTGGTAATCGTCAGACCGTCGTAGGCGATCCGACCCCTGAACAGGTTAGTGTCGTTGGTCTCGACCGAGAGGTGTGCGCCGGACTTGGAGGCGAGGGACGTATCGAGGAGTTTAGGCGAAAAACGCCCCAAGGCCCAGACCCCGAGGAGCCCGACAACAACCAGGAACAGGGCGATGCCGCACAACAGCGTGAGGAGCTTGCGCAGGGCGGTTCCCAATCGGGTGCTTGGCGAGGTGACGGACATCAGCGGACGCAGAAATCGAGCAGTAGCCATGCCATCCAATAGGGTCAACGGCGGAGGCAAAAGTGGTGGTTTAAGGTCGTTTTTTGGGCTATCGGGCAAGAAAAGACCCGCTGCGGTGGGCAAGCGGGTCCTTCTGTCTCGGGGTGTGACGCCCGTGACCGGTGCTTACTGGGCCAAGACAGCGAAGCCTAGCTCGTCGCCGGCATGGACTTCGGGGACGGACGACTGGCCGGGGACGATGGCAACCACGGCGGACTTGTCGTCAGCCTTGATGATTTCGACGATGAAGTTCTTACCGGCCTTGGTGAGCTGGAGCTTGGCGCCGGGGTCACGCTTTTCGATCGCGGAGAGCTCAAGGAGCGAAAGGTCGTTACGGAGGGAGAGGATGCTGACGCGGGAGGCGTCAGGAGCAGCGGGCAGGGTTTCCTTCTGCCAGGAGAAGCGCGTGGATTCACCGGCGGCGGGTGCCTGGTTTTTGGAGGCCGATTTGCAACCAACGAAGGAAGCCGCGAGAGCGAGAAGGAGCAGAGAGCGCCGCATGAGATTGGGGTAAAAAAGGGTCATTTCCGTGGGGTTCTTAGTCAATCCCTTAATGCTTGCGGAGGGGCGTAGGGTGGGCTTCCTCCATGGTCTAATGAGTCAGGAAGCCGCTAAATTGATGCTGGGTCTACCAAAGGGGAGCCTGGAAGAAGCCACCCTCCAGTTATTCGCCCGGGCAGGGTTCCCCGTGACCAAGAGCAGTCGCTCTTACCGACCCTCCTTTGATGACGCTGCCCTCGACGGCCGCTTCATCCGTGCGCAGGAAGTCGCCCGTTACGTCGAGCATGGCTTCTTCGACTGCGGACTCACCGGCCAGGATTGGGTGCAGGAGAACAACGCCGACGTCGTCCAGGTCTGCGAACTGATCTATAGCCGCGCCTCCGCCCAGAAATCCCGCTGGGTCCTCTGCGTGCCCGAAGCCTCGCCCGTCAAGACCGCCAAGGATCTAGCCGGCAAGCGCGTCGCCACCGAACTCGTCGAGACCACGCGTCGCTGGTTCAAGGCGCAGGGCGTCGAATGTGAAGTCGAATTCTCCTGGGGCGCCACCGAAGTGAAAGTGCCCGAGCTCGCCGACGCCATCGTCGACATCACTGAGACCGGTTCCTCCATCAAGGCCAACAAGCTGCGCATCGTCGCGCAGCTGATGGAGACCACCACGGTGCTCGTCGCGAACAAGGCCGCCTGGGCTAATCCCGCCAAGCGCGCCAAGATTGAGCAGATTGTCCTCATGCTGCAGGGCGCCCTCGCCGCGCAGCACATGGTCGGCCTCAAGTTCAACCTCCCGAAGGCCAAGCTCGATCAGGTCGCGGCTGCCCTTCCCGCCTTACGTAATCCGACGGTCTCACCGCTGAGCAACGCCGACTGGATCGCCGTGGAAACCATTATCGACGCCCGTCAGGCGCGCGAATTCATCCCGACCCTCAAGGCCGCCGGAGCCGAAGGCATTGTGGAGTACCCAATCAACAAGCTCGTCTACTGACGACCCTCGCCATGGCTGATTCCGTCCGCGTCGGTCTCATCCAGCTCACCGCTGAGAATACACCGGCGGCGAACGTACGGAAGACCCTGCCCCGCATCGAAGAAGCGGCGGCCAAGGGCGCCAAGATCATCGGCCTGCAGGAGATGTTCACGACGAAGTATTTCTGCATCAACCAGGACCCAAAGAACTTCGACCTCGCCGAGCCGATCGAGACCGGACCGTCGGTAACCGAACTCGCCAAGGCCGCTAAGCGCCTCGGCGTCGTCATCATCGCCCCGCTCTTCGAAGCGCGCGGTAGTGAAGTCTACCACAACACCGCGGCCGTCATCGACGCCGACGGCACCGTGCTCGGCAAATATCGCAAGATGCACATCCCGCAGGATCCGGGCTTCGAAGAGAAATTCTACTTCACGCCTGGCGACCTTGGCTTCCGCACCTGGAAGACCGCGCACGGCGATATTGGCGTGCTCATCTGCTGGGACCAGTGGTACCCCGAAGCCGCTCGCCTCACCGCGCTCGGCGGCGCCCAGATCCTCTTCTACCCGACTGCCATTGGCTGGCTGCCCGAAGAGAAGGCCGCCCTCGGCCACGCGCAGCACAACGCCTGGGAGACCGTCCAGCGCGGTCACGGCGTCGCCAACGGCTGCTACGTCGCCGCGACTAATCGCGTCGGCACCGAAGGCCGCACCCAGTTCTGGGGACAGAGCTTTGTCTCGGATCCGTACGGCGAAATCGTCGCGCGCGCTTCCATCGAGAAGGAGGAAGTCCTCCTCGCCGATTGCGACCTCGTGAAGCAGCGCGAATTCCGCCGCATCTGGCCGTTCTTCCGCGACCGCCGCATCGACGCCTATGGCGACCTGACGCGCCGTCTGCGCGACTGACCTTCCGCATGGCCACGCCTCGCTCCCTCGGATTCCGCATGCCCGCGGAATGGGAACCCCAGTCCGCCACGTGGCTATCCTGGCCGTCGAACACCGCGCTCTGGCCTGGGCACTACGGCCTGATCCCCGCAAAGTTCGCGGAGTTCGCCGCCGCGATCGCGCAGTTCCAGCCGGTGAAAATCAACGCCGCCGGCAAGCTGTGCGCCGAAGCCGAACGCATGCTCAAGGAGGCCAAGGCCGACCTTTCCGTCATCGAACTGACCGACATCGCCACCGATGACGTCTGGTGCCGCGACCACGGCCCGATCTTCGTGAAGAACGACCAGACCAAGGAGCTCGCGCTCACCGACTGGGAATTCCACGGCTGGGGCGGCAAGTTCGAGGCCTCGCTCGACAACCAGGTACCCGGCAAGATCGCCGCGCGCTTGGGCGTGAAGAAATTCAGCTATCCGTTCGAGCTCGAAGGCGGCGGCATCGAAGTCTCCGGCGACGGCCTGCTCCTCACCACCGAGGCCGTGCAGAATAATCCGAACCGCGCCGAAGGGCGCGATGACGCCGCGTTCCACGCCGCCATCCGTGATGGCCTCGCGGTCGACGAACTCCTCTGGATCGGTGAAGGCCTCGCCAACGACGACACCGACGGCCACATCGACAACCTCGCGCGCTTCATCGCGCCGCGCACGATCCTCGCCGTCAGCGAGTCTGACAAGGCCTCGCCCAACTACGCGCCGATGCAGGAGAACCTCAAGCGCCTGCGCGAGATGCGTCCGCGCGGCCAACGCCTCGACGTCCTCGAGCTCCCACTCCCCAATCCCATCCGCCTCGCCGGCCGCGACCTGCCGCCGAGCCACGCGAATTTCCTCATCGTGAATGGCGGCGTGCTGGTGCCTCTCTACGGCCAGGATTCCGATAAGGTCGCCATGGGCATCGTCGGCGACTGCTTCCCCGGACGAAAGATTGTGGGTATCGACTGTCGCTTGCTGCTCATCGAAGGCGGCGCGCTGCACTGTCTCAGCCAGCAGCAGCCGGTGTAAGCGCGGCGGAGCCGCGAGGGGGCAAGCTGGCACGGTGACACGGGGACAAGCGAGAGGCAGCGCAAAGGTGCAAAATCGGAGCGGTGCTCCGGTGCAAAAGTGCAAAGGTGAATGATGGTGAGTCTTGATCGATGCAGCCATCCGTCATCGACCCAGCCATCGAGTCCGTCATCTGCGTCGCTTACTTCTTAGCGGCCTTCGGCTTCGCCTTGGAGCGATTGACCTTCCTCACCGACAGTCGCGTCGCGCGAGGGCTGACCGGGGCTTTGGCGCGATGACGGGTGTGGCGGGATTTGAGGGACATCCGAATAGTATGTCTCCAGAAACCCACTAAGCCACAGCCATCGCTTACTTCTTCGGCTTTAGTTTCGTCGAACAACCGCAATCCCCGGCGCAGCCGCCTTCCTTGCGTCGGCGGGACGCGGCCAGCCAACGGCGAATCAACCAACCAGCGGCGACACCCACGATAGCTCCGACGATGACTGCTTCGAGGTTCATGAGAGGCGGATGACGACTTGGTAAATAGCTGTCCCGGCGAGCCAGGCGAGGGCTGTCATGTAGACAAAGGAGCCCGCGGCCCACTTCCAGCCACCGGTCTCTTGGGCGAGTGTGGCGATCGTCGGGCCACACTGCGAGCAGAGGGCGAAGAAGACCATCAGCGCGAGCACGGCGGCGAGGGAGAAGATCGGGGTGCCCGCACGCGGACCCTCGGACCACTTGGCGTCCTGCATCGCCTTGCGGAGATGCTGGCTATCGGCCTTGGCCCCTTCGCCGACGGAGTAGGTCACTCCAAGGGTCGAGACGATGACCTCGCGGGCCGGGAAGCTTGCGAGCACACCAACGGTAATCTTCCAGTCGAAGCCGAGCGGATCGAAGACCGGCTGGACCGCCTTACCGAAGCGCCCCATGTAGGACTGTTCGACGTAGGCGGCCTGCACCTTGGCCTTCACGACTTCTTCGGCGGCCGTCGGGTTGGACGCCTTAATGCGTTCGGCGACGGAGGCGTCGCGCGGGAAATAGGAAAGCGCCCACACGATGATCGTGATGGCGAAGATGACCGTGCCAGCCTTGGAGACGAACTCGGCGGCGTTCTGCCACATCCGCCAAAGGACATCGCGTGGCTTGGGCATCTGGTAGCGAGGGAGCTCGAGGACGAACGGCTGCGGCTTCACCTTCAGCACGAGGCGGGTAAGCACGAAAGCCGTCGGGACGGCGAAGAACAACCCGACGCAGTGCATGCCGATCATGACGACGGATTGCCAGCCCGGGCCATAAAGCGGCCCGATGAAGGCCGCGCACATCAGTGCGTAGATTGGGAAGCGGGCCGAGCAGCTCATGAACGGCACCACAAAGGCGGTCGCGAGGCGGGCCTTAGGGTCTTCGATCGTACGCGTGGAAAGGAGGCTCGGAATCGCGCAGGCAAAACCCGAGAGCAGCGGGACGAAGCTCTTCCCATTCAGGCCGCACCAGCTGAACAGTCGGTCCATGATGAACGCAGCGCGCGCCATGTAGCCGCTATCTTCGAGGATACCGATGAAAAGGAAGAGGATCAGAATCTGCGGCAGGAAGACGAGAAACGCCCCAACACCGCCGATAATACCGTCCGCCAGCAGGCTTTGGAGCATCGGGTAGGCTTCGAGCTGCGGCGCGACGACGCCCTTCAAGGCGTCGACGCCGAACTGAATCCACTCCATGGGGAACTTCGCCAGCCAGAAGACGGAGCCAAAGAAGCCGAGCATGATGCCCAAGAACAGGATTGGCCCGAGCAAGCGATGGAGCAGCAGACGGTCGACGGCGGCACTGCGTCCGGCCTTACCTGCGCCTTCGGTCACCACGCCTTCGAGGACGATGCGTAGGTGCGCATAGTGCACGAGCGGCTCAGCGGCCATCGGGTTGTAGCCGGAATTGCGGACGCGGTCGCGAGCGGAGCGCAAGGTCTTGTCCCGCTGGGCGAGGGTCCAGCCCAAGCGGTCGGCGGTCGAAGGATTCGTGTCGAAGAGCAGGCGCTGCGCGTCGGCTTCCGAGACCTGCTTACGCGTGTCAGCAGCGGCGGCCGTCGCGACATCGATCAGGGCGGCGGCAATGTTGGTCGGCCAAGCGACGCGCTTCATCGGCGTCTGCTGGGCCACTGCGCTCGCGATGGCGCGACGCACATCGAGGATACCTTCGCCCTTCCAGGCGGACGACATCACGACGGGCACACCGCCGAGACGACGGGAAAGCAGCTCGGTATCGATGCGGAGACCTTGCTCCTTGGCGACATCGGCTTGGTTAAGCACGATAACCACCGGACGGCCGAGCTCGGCCACCTGCGAGGCGAGGAAGAGGTTACGGAGCAGGTTCGTGGAATCGACAACCAGCACCACCGCGTCGGGCCGGCGATCGCCGGCGATGTTGCCCGATAGGGCATCGATGACGACCTGCTCGTCGGGCGAAGCCGCCGCGAGCGAGTATAGTCCGGGTAGGTCGACAAGCTCGACCTTCTGCCCGTCGCCGAGGTCGCAGGTGCCGGACTTGCGCGCGACGGTGACGCCCGGGTAATTGCCAACGCGCTGACGTAAACCCGTCAGGGCGTTGAAGAGGGTCGACTTGCCGGTGTTAGGGTTACCGACGAGCGCGACCAGCAGGCCTGGTTCGGGAGTGCTCACGGCTGGCGCGGGCGTTGGATGGGACAGTCGGCGGAGACGTCGACGATCAGGTTCTCGGCTTCGGCGAGGCGGAGGCTGACGACTTGGCCACCGAACTCGATGGCGAGCGGGTCGCCGAGGGGTGCCTTACGGATGAGCTTCAGGACCATGCCCGGGAGCAGGCCAAGCGCCATGAGACGCTGATCCACCCCGCGCTCGGGATTGAGCGAGGCTAGCTTGCCGAATTGGCCGGGCAGAAGTTGGGAAAGCGGAGTCACTCTAATTGAGAATGAGTCTCAAAACTAGGCCTTGGACCCCCTTTGTCAACGCCGACCCGCCGGCTGACTCGGATTGCATTCCCGACTCCCCCTCCCCCGTTCCCCCGCTTATAACCCCCTCCGATGCACGAACTGACCCCAGACGTCGAATCGCCGGCCAAGCACACCGAGCGCGACCATGGGGGCATCGCCGGGCACCCACGGGGGCTCAGCATGCTCTTCTACGCCGAGATGTGGGAACGGTTTTCCTACTACGGCATGCGGGCCATCCTCCTGCTGTTCATGATCGCGCCCCTCGCGATGGGCGGGATGGGAATGGATCAGGGTTTGGCCACGCAAATCTACGGTAATTACACCATGGCCAGCTACATGGTCTGCATCCTGGGCGGCTTCCTCGCGGACAACTTCATCGGCGCCCGGCGCGCGGTGCTAATCGGCGGCCTCATCATTACCGCCGGCCACTACTGCCTGGCGTTCGCTTCCGTCCCGACGTTCTACGCCGGGCTCATCCTTGTCGCGCTCGGCACCGGCCTGCTCAAGCCAAGCATCAGCACGCTCGTCGGTGGACTCTATTCTCATGGCGACACGCGTCGCGACGCCGGCTTCTCGCTCTTCTACATGGGCATCAACCTCGGCGCGTTCGCCGCGCCGTTGGTCGTTGGGTGGCTCGCGCAAGGCGAACAGTTTAAAGCCCTGCTCACCGGCTGGGGACTCGATCCGACGCATAGCTGGCACTGGGGCTTTGCGGCCGCGGGCATCGGCATGACCTTCGGCATGATCGTGTATCTGCGCCACTGGCACTGGCTCTCGCATATCGGCCATCCTCCTGAAGCGACTGCGCCGAAGCCGTGGGGTAAGCTCGCGCTGGTCGCGCTCGGCACCGCCGCGTTGCTCGGCGTGATGATTGCTTCTGACTACTTTGCCTGGATCAACCCCGTCGTCTTTGCATTGCCGTTCGTGGGCGTAATCTGGTTCGGTGTCGTGCGCCGGGACCAGGACAGCAAACGCATCGCGGCGATTCTCGTGTTCTTCGTCTGCGCCATCCTATTCTGGGCCGTTTTCGAACAAGCCGGCTCCTCGCTCACGCTCTTCGCCGACGAACTGACGCTTAATAAACTGCTTGGTTTCGATTTTCCATCGTCTTGGTTTCAGTCGGTGAACTCGCTCTTCATCCTGGTGCTCGCACCGCTGTTCGCATGGCTCTGGGTGAGTCTGCGGGAACGCCAGCCCTCAATCCCGATGAAGTTCGTCTGGGGCCTCGTGTTCCTCGGGCTATCGTTTGCACTCCTTGTTCCCGCCGCGCAGCTCACCGCCACCGGCAAGGTGAGCCCTTGGTGGCTGATCGGCGTCTACTTCCTCCAAACGATCGGCGAACTCTGCCTGAGTCCCGTCGGCCTAAGCGCGATGACGAAACTCGCACCCGCTAAGCTAACAGGTCTCGTGATGGGAATCTGGTTTCTCGGAACCGCGCTCGGCAATAAGCTCGCCGGCGTGGTCGCGGCCGAGTTCAACGCCAAGGATCCGCAGGCCCTCGCGCACTTCTTCTGGCAGCAAGCCCTCCTTGTGGGCGGCATGACCGTGCTCCTCCTGGTACTCGTCCCCTGGGTTCGCCGGCTAACCGGTGAAACTGGAGCGATGGATCAGAGCTCGGCTTGAACGCGCACCGACACCGGGCAGTGATCTGAACCCGTGACCTTGTCGTGGATGTCCGGCTGCGAATACTTCAAGCCATCGGACGTCAGGCAGTAATCCAAGCGCCAACCGATATTACGGGCGCGGATACCAGGACGATAGGACCACCAGCTGTAACGCTTAGCTAATTCAGGATGCTCCGCGCGGAAGGTGTCCGTGAAGCCGTGTTGCGAAAGGAGCTGGCTAAAAGATTCGCGCTCTTCGTCGGTGAAGCCCGCGTTGCGGCGATTCGTCGAAGGATTAGCGAGGTCGATCTCGGCGTGCGCGACGTTGAGGTCGCCACAGACTACCACGGGTTTCTTCTTCGCGAGGCGGGCGAGGTATTTGCGGAAATCGGCGTCCCACTGCAGGCGATAATCGAGACGCTCGAGTTCGCGCTGGGAATTCGGCACGTAGGCGCTGACGACGAAAAGCCCGTTGAATTCCGCCGTGACCACGCGGCCTTCGGCGGGATGGTCGCCCGGAAAATCGGTGGCGACAGAAAGTGGCGCCTTCTTGGAGAGGACAGCGGTGCCGGAGTAACCCTTCTTCTCGGCTTCATGCCAGCACTGATGCGGGAAAGCTAGGCCCAGCGCGGAGGCGACGGCGGTCTCACACTTCGTCTCCTGCAGGCAGAGCACATCCGGATCAGCGGCGGCGATGAAATCGGCGAGCCCCTTGCCGAGCGCGGAGCGCACGCCGTTGACGTTCCAGGAATAGATCTTCGCGTGACTCACGGACGACTTACTTGAAGAGCTGGTTAATCTTACGATCGAGATCCTTGCCCTTCTCGGCAGCCTTCGGCTCGGCCGTCGGCGTCGGTGCGACAACGGGGGTCGCAGGAGCATCGGGCTTGTTGCCGAAAAGGACATCGACTCGCTGGGCCAGCGTGAGCGGGCCCTTCGGCGTGACGTCGGCAGCAACTACCGGGGCAACGCTGGTTGCAGGGGTGACTGGGGCGGCGACGGGAACCGCGGCGACTGGGGCGGAGGCTTCGATGGGTAAGTCGATCTTCGTGCCCTTGGCGACCAGGTCGGCGACCCGCTTGCCGAGCTCGGTGCTAAAATCCGTCTGAGCGCTCTTGATCTCGAACTTCGCGCCTTTGGCGCGCACCTCGAGCGAACCGTCGGCGAGAACCTTAGAGAGCTGGAGAACAGTACCGACCTCGAGCGCGAGATCCTGGACCTTCTTGCCATCGGCGAAGACGGCGGCCGTGGTCGCGGTCGTCACCGCTACTGAATTCGGCCAAAGGATGAGGTGCTCGGAGATGGATTTGAAATCGAGCGTGGGCTCGGTGGACGCGGCGACGGGGGCTGGCTTAGCCACTTCGCTGACCGTCGCCTTAATAGGCGAGACCGCAGGGATCGGTGCGGGCACCGGCGCCTTGGCGACCGCTGTCACCGGGGCGGCGACCGGGGTGAACTCGACGGGCTTCAGGGAGCCAGGATTCCGGCTGACGACGACGTTGAAGGTCGGGGTGAAGAACAGGATGCCACCGGCGCCGACCAGCGCGCCGAAAAGGAAAAGGAGCAGACCTCGAAAGAAAGCGGCCATGGGTCTGATCAGGAGCCGGCTTTGATTTCGATCACGTCGTGCGGAGCGGCTTCACGCTGACCGGCCGGAGTAACGCGAATGTAGCGGGCGCGCTTGCGGTGCTCCGCGAGGTTCGCGGCGCCGAGGTAACCGAGGCCGCTCTGGACGCCGCCGGCGAGGGTGCCGAGCACTTGGTCGACCGTGCCAGAAACTTCCTTGAGCGCTTCGATGCCTTCGGCCGCGACCTTGCTGAACTTACCGCTGGCGGAATGGCCGTAGCGGGCGGCGGAACCCTTGCGCATGGCTTCATGCGAACCCATACCGCGGTACTCCTTATAAGTCTTACCGTTAATTTCCATCAGCTTGCCCGGGGCTTCACGGCTGCCGGCGAGGAGACCGCCAAGGATGACCGCATCAGCGAGGGTGAGCGCCTTGACGATGTCGCCGCTCTTCGTGATGCCGCCGTCGGCGAGGATGCGCACGCCCTTCTTGGCGGCGGCGCGGGAAGCGACGTAAAGTGCGGTGAGCTGCGGGATGCCGACGCCGGCCACAATGCGGGTGGTGCAAATCGAACCAGGTCCTTGGCCGATCTTGACGGTATCCGCACCAGCCGCAGCGAGGAACTCGACGCCTTCGCCGCTGGTGACGTTGCCGGCGATGAGCGTGATATTCTTGTGGGCCTTGCGCAGCAGGCGCAGCGCGTCGCCAACGCCCTTGGTATGGCCATGGGCGGTGGAGATTGCCAGGGCGTCCGCGCCTTCATCGATGAGCGCGGCGACGTGGGCGAGCAGGCGGGTGCGGTCAATCTCGCCGTCGGCGTTACGGGGCACCGAAATAGCGACGCCAACGCGAAGGCGGAAATCGATGTCGCGGGTCGGGCGGACGTGGGCGCGGGATTCTTCGGAGATGCGCTCGATGTCGCTCAGGGTGAAGAGTCCGCGCAGCTTGTTCTTCGCGTCGACAACGAGGAGCTTGTTCTGGCCAACGTGATCGGAGAACTTGCGGTCGGCGGTGGCGATAGGATCCTTGCCGAGATCTTTTTCGGCCACAGTGAAGACCTTGTCGCGGGGTGTCATGACCGCGGCGACCTTACGCTGACCGTGGCGCTCTTTGACTGTGCTACCCGGGAGTAGACCCAGAAGCGTACCGTCGGAGGAAGTGACCGGGAAAGTGCTGAAGGCCAGCCCCTCGTGTTCGATGCGTGCGAGGACCTGAGCGATGGTATCGTCGGCCGAGACGACGGCTGGGTCGCCGATCATGCCGTGGATGTGGTTCTTCACGCGACGGACTTCGGCCACCTGGTCGGCTTCCGGCATATTATAGTGAAGGAGGCCCAGGCCGCCGTTGAGGGCCATCGCGATGGCCATCCGGTGTTCGGTGACCGTATCCATGTCCGATGAGACGATCGGGAGGGACAGGGGCAGGGAGTCGGAGAGGGACGAATCAAGGCGGGTCATCCGGGGGAGGACCTCGGAGTAGCGGGTCGCCAGGGAGACGTCGTCATACGTCAGGCCGAGGCCAGCATTGGCGGGGAAGAAGTCGTCCGCGGACAGGTAAAAGCGTTCGTCTAGGGAAACGCGGCCCTTGGATTTCGAGGAGGCCATGAGTGGTCGGTTTCCCCAAAGGGTGTTAGGCACCCCCCTAAGGGGTGGCAAATTGATTTTGCGAGT
>CANHZL010000021.1 GCA_947465345.1 Opitutia bacterium
CCGGGGTAAGTGAGAATACAGATAGGTCGCACGGGTGCTCATCCCCAAACGCGATCGAGATCAATGATGAAGCTACGCATGTAGAAGTTACGACGTAAGGGTAGGAAGACGTGGGTTCGACTCCCACCACCTCCACCATTTGAGAAGAACAGCCTGCGACCACCCGGTCGCAGGCTTTCTGCGTTACTCAGGAGCGCGGCCTGACGAGCACCAGTTGGTTCACGCGGTCTTCGGCGATCCAGCGGATAGTGCCACCCAGCCGCGGGACGAAGAAGTTATCGATGATGCCGACGAAATGAGTGCCGCCGACTTCGGCCCGACCGACTGCCACTACCTGATGACCCCAACTGAGCTCCGGCTTGCGTGGGAGCATAACCAAACACGTCAATAGCAACGGACGCCCCGCAGAAAGTTCGGTGCTCAGAAGCTGACGATCATAGCCCGAGATCGCTATATCAACCACCACGCCGCGCGCATCGGCGTCAGCCTGCATCGCTTCGGCGAGCGCCGCCGGAAAGGCTCCCGCCAGGGACATCTTGCCGTCGGTATAACCCTCATCATCCGGAATCACAGACATCTGCATCCGACTCCGCAACCGGCGGACCAAATCCTGCTCCCCTGCCCCGGCCCACGCCGCCGTACCGGGACGACCTGACCAGAAGGCGATGAGGCTTGCACCCGCCGTGGGCACGCAACCGGAAGCGACGAGCGATCCGTCCGGCGCCGTCATCGGGAACTGCTGGATAGGCGGGACTCCGGACATGGCGAAGGCCTGAATCGACGCCACTTCACGCAACCCCTCGACGCTGAAATCAAAGAGCCGCCCGTCGTCCGTCCAGGCAAGATAGCCCGCCGCGCCTTCGGCACTGCGCAGTCCGGCCCACCAGAAGGGACGGCCCTGTCGCTGCCAGCGTGAAGGCTGAGGCTGAACCCGACGCACCTCACCGACCTCAAGTTGACCAATCCGCGCGGGGACCAGCCCGGCGGCTCGGATCGCCGTCAAATGCGCCCCTGCTTGGACGACCTCTGGCTTGGGCTTGGCGCACCCAAGGATAAAAACAGTGAGGACGAACAGGCTGGCGCGCAGAATCGTCCTCATCGTGGCTCAGCGCTTCCTATACACCTCGAGTCGGCAGTCGTAGCCACCAAGGTCGACGGTGCGGCTCGACTCGAGGCGCAGGGTCGGATCAACGGACGAGAGGCGCAGCGGGTTGATGAAGACGAGACGCCCATTTGGACGCAGGACTTCGGACGCGATCTTAAACAGGTCAGTGAACAGCCCGTGCATGTTCGGCACGCGGACGCGGCGACCGAGCGGCGGATTCGAAATGACCAGCGAGACCTTGCCGCGATCGAGTTCCGGGATGCGCACGATATCACGGAAGTCTGACGTGTGGAACGCGGCCTTGGTGCCTGGCAGCTTGGCTGCTTTGAAATTAGCCTCGGCGATGGCGATGGCGGCCGGATCGATGTCCGTTCCAACTACCTGTCCGACCCCACCGGCCAAGGCGGATTCGATGAGCTCCAGTCCGGAACCGCAGAACGGGTCCCAGACGATCTCCTTATCCTGGCGTCCGGCGACACGCACGAGGCAGGCCGCGAGCGGCGGGTGCGAGGCGGCGTTGACGGCGTCGGTGCGGTAATAAAGACGCGGGTTGGGAGAGATGCGCGGACGCAGCTCGACCAGCGCGCTACGCTCGTCGAAGTGGACGTCGACGGACCACGGGGATTCGCGGGCGTCGTTCAGCACGCGCGGATTCAGTTCGAAGGCCTTCTTGGCGACCTTGGCGACGGCGTCATCATGATTACCCTCGGACACCATGCTGAGGCGATAGCGGGCCGCGCCTTGCGTGACGGCCAACATCAGCTTTTCCGTAAGCGGCGAAGCGATGGCCTTCGCCAGTACCTCGAGCGCCTCAGCTGAACCAGGCTCACGGATGAAGGCCAAGAAGAAGGCCGCGGTATCGAAACAGCGCAGCTGATAGAGTTCACCGAGCGTGAAGGCATCCTTCGGCTCGACCACCACGAAACATCCGCGGACTTCCACCAAGCGGAACTTGCCGCCGCGGCCTTCGTGTTCGCGCACTTCGTCGGCCACGATGGACTCAAGGCCCTTACGGCAGCGCAGGTGTAGGCGGAGCCCGGGTTGCTTCGGAATAATGGCATCGAGACGCACGACACTCGGACCACCCTGGCGAGCCACGCTCGCGCGGACCTTCTGTTCGTCGATGAGTTTCTCGCCGGAACCTGAAACGGCCTTGAGCGTTGCCGCGCCGCCAATCTTCTCGAGGGCGGAGGCGACCTTCTTCTTCTCACGGTCGACGTCGGTCGTTTTAAGGATGTCGATCAGCTTGCGCTCGGACTCCTCGTCACCGCCGAGCTTCGGGATGGCGGCGGTGGCATAGCGACGGATCTTCTCGGATGGGTCCTGCAGGAGGCCGATCATCCAGGCCTTCACCGCCGCCTTCATCTCTGGGTTGCGGGAGGTCGTGAAGACCACGCCGACGGCCCGGACCAGGGCGACCTGTTGGTTGCGCTCCTTGGGCCCGAGCTGGTTGAACTTGGGGACCTCGACGTTCCACAGCTGGGCGGCCGGCAACTCGCGCAACTGTCGGTAAAGGTCGTTGTCGGCTTTCATGGCTTGGGTAGTCGGGCGGGCGGGCGGCAAAGTCAAGGGAGACGCAGGCGGACAGCCCAAGGCGAACGGCGGCCGCTTCGAGCAACCACGTGTCGCACTTTGGGCTTTTTCCTAACAAAATTAACCAAAAGTAGACGAGCGTTTGTCCGCGCGGTAAGTTGGCACGAAAACCCGGCTTCACCCCCCTCCGGCCAATCCACAAGTTGCCTTTGACAGGGGGGGATTATTGCCCACTAGATTTAGCCGTCTTGCGGTTACCGCCAAGGCACCCGGCGGCCTAGCCGCCAGCCCATCCGACCACTTTTGCCCACACCAGAAATGAAGAATCCCGGACTTCCCGAAAAACAGGGTCTTTACGACCCCCAGTTTGAGCATGACGCCTGTGGCGTCGGCTTCGTTTGCCAGATGAAGGGCAAGCGTTCGCATGACATCATCCAGCAGGCCCTCACCATCCTGGTGAACCTCGACCACCGAGGCGCTTGCGGTTGCGAGGTCAATACCGGCGACGGCGCGGGCATCCTGCTCCAGCTCCCCCACGGCTTCTTCGCGAAGAACGGTCCGGCCAATCTCCCCAAGCCCGGTCACTACGGCGTGGGCATGCTCTACGTCTCGCCGGACGCCAAGATCCGCGCGGCGACCGAAGCCACCTTCACCGAGATCGCCAAGTCTCAGGGTCTCACCATCCTCGGCTGGCGCGACGTCCCAGTCGACAACTCCTCCCTCGGCCAGACCGCCATCAGCAGCGAGCCCGTCGTCCGTCAGGCCTTCCTCGGCCGCCCAGCCGATTGCGCCTCCGACCAGGACTTCGAACGCAAGCTCTTCATCGTGAGCAAGCAGGCTCACCACCAGATTCGCACCACGGGCAAGGACGAGTTCTACTACGCCAGCTCCCTCTCCTGCCGCACCATCATCTACAAGGGCATGCTCATGCCCGAACAGGTCGGTAAATACTTCCGCGACCTCGCCGATAAGTCCATGGACACCGCCCTCGCACTCGTCCACTCGCGCTTCTCGACCAACACCTTCCCAAGCTGGGAACGCGCGCACCCTTACCACTACATCGCGCACAACGGCGAAATCAACACCCTCAACGGCAACGTCAACTGGATGAAGGCCCGCGAGCCTCTCCTGGCCAGCCCGCTGTTCGGCAAGGAGCTCCCGAAGATTCTCCCGATTGTGAACCCCAACGGTTCCGACTCCGCCAAGTTCGACAACGTCCTTGAGCTCGTCGTCATGGGTGGCCGCTCGCTGCCTGAGGCGATGATGATGATGATTCCGGAGCCGTGGAACGGCCACGAATCCATGAGCGCCGAGAAGAAGGCGTTCTACGAATACAACTCTTGCCTCATGGAGCCGTGGGACGGCCCCGCCTCCGTCGTCTTCACCGACGGCACGATGATCGGTGCCACCCTCGACCGCAACGGCCTCCGCCCTTCCCGCTACTACGTGACCAAGGATGACTACGTCATCATGGGCTCCGAAGCCGGAGTCCTCCCGATCGACCCTGCCAACATCGCCTCGAAGGGCCGCCTGCAGCCAGGCCGCATGTTCCTCGTGAACATGGAAGAAGGCCGCATCGTCGCCGACGAGGAGATCAAGCAGAAGATCGCCTCCCAGAAGCCCTACCGCGAGTGGCTCGATAAGAACCTCATCAAGCTCGCCGACATCGCCGACGCCCCGGCCGCCGCACCGTCGTCGCACAGCAACACCGTCCAGCGCCAACTCGCCTTCGGTTACACCTTTGAAGACCAGCGCAAGCTGCTCGTCCCGATGGCCAAGGATGGTGTCGAAGCCATGGGCTCGATGGGCACGGACATCCCGCTCGCCGTCCTCTCCAACAAGTCGAAGCTCCTTTACGACTACTTCAAGCAGCTCTTCGCGCAGGTCACCAATCCGCCGATCGACTGTATCCGCGAAGAAATCGTCACCTCCTCCGTCACCACGATCGGACCCGAGCGCAACCTACTCGACCCGAATCCGTCCAGCTGCCACCTGATCGAGCTCCAGTCGCCGATCCTCACCAACGAGGAACTCGCCAAGCTCCGCCACGTCGCCCACGGCCAGTTCAAGTCCGTCACCATCCCAACCCTCTTCGACGCCAAGTCCGGCGCTAAGGGACTCGAGAAGGCCATGGACGAGGTCTGTCGCCAGGCCGGCCTCCACATCGACGCGGGCATCAACCTCATCATCCTGAGCGACCGCGGCGTCGACCGTCACAACGCCGCCATCCCTCCCCTCCTCGCTGTCGCCGGCCTGCACCACTACCTGATTCGCGAAGGCAAGCGCACCAAGGTCGGCCTGATCCTAGAGTCTGGCGAGCCGCGCGAGGTGCACCACTTCTGCACGCTCATCGGCTACGGTTGCGCGGGCATCAACCCTTACCTGGCGTTCGAGACCCTCGACGACATGATCAAGCAGGGGCTGCTTGTTGGCGTCGACCATTACACGGCCTGTAAGAACTACGTGAAGGCCGCCACTAAGGGCATCGTCAAGGTCGCCTCCAAAATCGGCATCTCGACCATCCAGAGCTACCTCGGCGCCCAGATCTTCGAATGCGTCGGCCTTCAGCAGAAGGTCGTCGACAAGTACTTCACCGGCACGGCTACGCGCATCGAAGGAGCGGACGTTGCCGCCGTCGCCGAAGAGACGCTCGAGCGTCATAACCGCGCGTTCCCCGAGCGCGTTGATACCCCCGCCACCCTCGAGGTAGGCGGTGACTACCAGTGGCGTAACGAAGGCGAAGGCCACCTCTTCAGCCCGCAGGTCATCCATTCCCTACAGAAGGCTGTCCGCACGAACAACTACGACACCTTCAAGGTCTACTCTGGCCTGGTGAACGACCAGATGCAGCAGATCTTCACGCTGCGCGGCCTCCTCCAGTTCAAGGCCCGCACCCCGGTTGACATCAGCGAAGTCGAGTCCGTTGAAAGCATTTTTAAACGCTTCAAGACGGGCGCGATGAGCTACGGCTCGATCTCGACCGAGGCCCACGAAACCCTCGCTGTCGCGATGAACCGCATCGGCGGCAAGTCCAACACCGGCGAAGGCGGCGAAGACCCGGCGCGCTTCACCTGGACCAACGAACAGGGCGACTCGAAGAACTCCGCCATCAAGCAGGTCGCTTCCGGCCGCTTCGGCGTCACGAGCCGCTACCTGACCAACGCCAAGGAAATCCAGATTAAGATGGCTCAGGGCGCGAAGCCCGGCGAAGGCGGCCAGCTCCCCGGCGGCAAGGTCTACCCGCCCATCGCCAAGGTGCGTCACTCGACCCCAGGCGTCGGCCTCATCTCCCCGCCCCCACACCACGACATCTACTCGATCGAGGACCTTTCGGAACTTATCCATGACTTGAAGAACGCCAACCGCGCCGCGCGGGTGTGCGTGAAGCTCGTCTCGGAAGTCGGCGTGGGCACCATCGCCACCGGTGTCGCCAAGGCGCACGCGGACGTTGTCCTCATCTCGGGCTTCGACGGCGGTACGGGCGCTTCGCCGCAGACCTCCATCAAGCACGCTGGTCTACCTTGGGAACTCGGCCTCGCCGAAACCCACCAGACCCTCGTCCTCAATAACCTCCGCTCCCGCATCGTCGTCGAAACCGACGGTCAGCTGAAGACCGGCCGTGACGTCGTCATTGCCGCCCTCCTCGGCGCCGAAGAGTTCGGCTTCGCCACGGCTCCGCTGGTGACCCTCGGTTGCATCATGATGCGCGTTTGTCACCTCAACACCTGCCCGGTCGGCGTCGCCACCCAGGACCCTGAGCTCCGCAAGAACTTCACCGGCCGTCCGGAAGACACCGTGAACTTCATGCGCTTCATCGCCCAAGAAGTTCGCGAGATCATGGCTCAGCTCGGTTTCCGCACGCTCAACGAAATGGTCGGCCGTACCGACGCCCTCGAAGCGCGTCACGCCGTCGATCACTGGAAGGCTAAGGGCATCGACCTCTCCAAGCTCCTCTACTCGCCGAAAGCCGGACCCGAAGTGGGTCGCTTCTGCACTGAGAAGCAGGACCACGGCCTCGAGAAGGGTCTCGACCTATCCGTCCTCCTGGCGAAGTGCCAACCCGCCATCGATAAGGGCCAGAAGGTCCGTTATGAAGGCGAAATCAAGAACACCCACCGCGTCGTCGGAACGATCCTAGGCAACGAGATCACGAAGAAGCATATCGACGGCCTGCCGGACGGCACCATCCACCTGAAGTTCAAGGGTAGCGCGGGCCAGTCCCTCGGCGCCTTCGTCCCTGCGGGCGTGACAATCGAGCTCGAAGGCGACGCCAACGACTACGTCGGCAAGGGCCTCAGCGGCGGTCGCGTCATCGTCTACCCAGACGCCAAGGCTACCTTCCCGGCCGAAGATAACATCATCCTCGGCAACGTCGCCCTCTACGGCGCGACCTCTGGCGAGGCTTTCTTCCGCGGCATGGCTGGCGAACGTTTCTGCGTCCGTAACTCGGGTGCGACCACCGTCGTCGAAGGCGTGGGTGACCACGGCTGCGAATACATGACCGGTGGACGCGTCGTCGTCCTCGGCCTCACGGGTCGTAACTTCGCGGCTGGTATGAGCGGTGGCGTGGCTTACGTCCTCGACGAAAAGGGTGACTTTGCGGTCCGCTGCAACAAGCAGATGGTCGGCCTCGAAAAGCCTGACGCTAACGATGCCGCGGAACTCCGCGGCCTCATCGAGCGCCACGCCGAACTCACGGGCAGCCAGAAGGCGAAGAAACTCCTCGCCAACTGGGACGCTGCCCAAAACCAATTCGTCAAGGTGATGCCCAAGGACTATAAACGCGTTCTCCAGGCCATCGCCACGGCGCAGGCCAAGGGACTCAGCGGCGACGCTGCCCTCAACGAAGCCTTCGAGATCAACTCCCGCGACCTCGCCCGTGTCGGCGGCGGCTGAGCGCACCCTCCTAGACCACACTACGCACCTTCTGCACCATGGGAAAACCTACCGGATTTGTCGAATTCCAGCGCGAACTCCCGCCTGACCGCGATGCCCTCACCCGCATTGGCGATTGGAAAGAGATTCACCACCATCACTCCGACGAGAAGCTACAGAAACAGGGTGCCCGCTGCATGGATTGCGGCGTGCCTTTCTGCCACACGGGCAAGCTCATCAGCGGGATGGCCAGCGGCTGCCCGATTAACAACTTAATCCCCGAGTGGAACGACCTCGTTTACAAGGGCCTCTGGCATGAGGCACTCGAACGTCTCCACAAGACCAACAACTTCCCGGAGTTCACCGGCCGCGTCTGCCCCGCTCCGTGCGAAGGCTCGTGCGTGCTCGGCATGAACAAGCCGGCCGTCACGATCAAGAACATCGAGGTCTCGATCGTCGACAAGGGCTGGGACAACGGCTGGATCATCCCCCGCGCACCGACCAAGCGCACTGGCAAGAAGGTCGCCGTCATCGGTTCGGGTCCCGCCGGCCTCTCCGCCGCCGCGCAGCTCAACTACGCTGGCCATAACGTCACCGTCTTCGAGCGTTCCGACCGTCCGGGCGGCCTACTCATGTACGGCATCCCGAACATGAAGCTCGATAAGAACGAAGTCGTGCTCCGCCGCATCTCGCTCCTTGAGGCCGAGGGCGTCACCTTCAAGTGCGGCGTCAACGTCGGCGTCGACATCTCGCCCGACCAGCTCCGCAAGGACTTCGACGCGATCATCCTCACCGTCGGCGCCACCAAGGGCCGCGACCTTCCCCTCCCCGGCCGCGAAGCCAAGGGCGTGCACCTCGCGATGGAATTCCTCCACGCCAACACGAAGAACCTCTTGGACGGCAAGTCCCCAGACGCTTCCTTCACCGCCAAGGGTAAGGACGTCGTCATCATCGGGGGCGGCGACACCGGCACCGACTGCGTAGGCACTTCGCTCCGCCACGGCTGCAAGTCCGTCGTCCAGCTCGAGATCATGGCGAAGGCCCCGCTCACCCGCGCCAAGGACAACCCCTGGCCGGAATGGCCGAAGACCTACAAGGTGGACTACGGGCAGGAAGAAGCCGCCGCCAAGTACGGCTCCGATCCTCGCGTCTACCTCACCACCGCCACCAAGTTCGTCGCCGACGAACAGGGCAACCTCAAGGAAGTCCATACTGTCGAAGTCGAATGGAAGAAGAACGATAAGGGCGTCTTCGGCCCTCAGCAGATCGCCGGCACCGAAAAGGTCCGTCCTGCTCAGATCGTCCTCCTCGCCATGGGCTTCATGGGACCGGAACAGCCTCTCCTCGAAGCCTTCGGCGTCGAACGCGACGCCCGCTCCAACGTCAAGGCCGAGCACGAGAAGTACGTGACCAACCTCCCCGGCGTCTTCGCCGCCGGAGACTGCCGTCGCGGCCAGTCCCTCGTCGTCTGGGCCTTCAACGAAGGCCGTGGCGTCGCCCGCGAGTGCGACAAGTTCCTGATGGGCAAGACGGAGCTCCCGTAAGCCTCACCACCATCCTCCACCGAAGCCCGACTCAATGAGTCGGGCTTCTTGTTGGGAGGGTTTCGCCTTGAGTCGAAACGGACGCCTCCCACTTTGCAGCCATGACCCCTACCCCCTGGTTCAAGCCGGCGCTATCACGCGCCCTGAAAGCAGGCTACGGACGTGCCGATTTCCTCGCTGACCTCGCGGCAGGCCTGCTCGTGGGCGTGGTCGCCCTCCCCCTCTCGATCGGCCTGGCCATCGCCTCAGGGGTCAGCCCCGAACAGGGCCTCTACACGGCCATCATCGGCGGCGTCATCGTCTCGCTCCTCGGCGGCTCTCGCGTCCAGGTCGCCGGTCCGGCCGGCGCCTTCGTCGGCATCTGCGCCGCGGCGGTCATCACCCATGGCTATGTCGGCCTCGCCCTGGCCACCCTGATGGCCGGCGTGATGCTCCTAGCTTTCGGGGCTCTTCGCCTCGGTAAGTATATCGGCTACATCCCCTATCCAGTCGTCATCGGCTTCACGACGGGCATCGCGCTCATCATCGGCAGCACGCAAATCGACTCAGCCCTCGGCATCGCCGACCCCACTCCGGCGATTCCCGACTTCATTGGCCGAATCGCTTACGTCTTCCGGCACGGCAGCCAAATCCACCTCGGCAGCATCGCGGTCGCAGCCGGAACGCTCGCCGTCATCATCAGCCTGCGGAAGATTTCCCTCAAGATTCCTGGAGCGCTCATCGCCGTCCTGCTCGGTACGGTCATCGTGGCGCTCCTCGGCGTGCCGGATTCCTCCGTCCAGACCATCGGCTCCAAGTTCAAGGCGATTAGCGCAAACTTCCGACTGACCGACTGGAACAGCGCCCTGACCGACCGGGCCGCCTGGCTGTCCAAGGCCTGGGACGTCCTGCCGCTAGCCTTCGGGATTGGCCTACTGGTGGGCATCGAGTCCCTGCTTTGCGCTGTAGTCGCCGACGGCATGACCGGCGACCGCCACGACTCCGATACCGAACTGGCCGCCCAAGGTGTCGCCAACATCGCGTCGGCCTGCTTCATGGGGCTGCCCGTCACCGGGGTCATCGCTCGAACGAGCACCAACGCCCGCGCCGGCGCCAAGAGCCCGGTCTCCGGCCTAATTCACGCGGGCACGGTGCTGGCCATTCTGCTCATCCTAGCCCCGGTAGTAAAACTCATCCCGCTGGCTTCGCTAGCAGGCGTACTGCTCTCCGTCTGCTGGTACATGGCCGATCTCCCGCTGTGGCCCCGCCTATTCCGCTCGGGCGGCTCCGACATGATCCTACTGGTACTCGCCTGCCTGATCACGGTCTTTGTCGACCTCATCTGGGCCGTCGGCCTCGGCGTCCTCGTGGCGTTCATCTTCCTACTGATTCGAAAATCCTCGCATCCAGAGAAAGAGGAACCCGAGACCATCGACGTCGTGGAAGCCGACGCAGAAGTGCGCCTTGCGCTCTCGGGCCATCTGCACTTCGGCCGTGCCGCCGAGCCTCGCGCCGTCGAAGCCCGCCTGAAGGCCGGCACGCTTCTCCTGACCCTGGATTTCAGCCACGCCCTCTTCGTCGACTGCTCCTACGCCCAAGCCCTCCGCGAACTCGCCAACTATGCCCGCCAGCAAGGCGTGACCGTACGAGCCATCGGCCTCCAGGGCCGTTCCGCCGCCGACTTCGCCCGCTTCGGCCTCCGCGAAGTCATCGCGATTTGACGGCGGACTGTCTGAGATTGCCCCGAGTGGGCGCCGCGCCTACGTTGCGGACGTGAGCACGCCCTCCCTCGAAAGCCTCAAGTCCGTCGCGCTGACCACGGCCATCGCCGCCGGCGACTTACTGGCCAAGGGCGCCCAGATGAAGGTAAACGCTTCCACCGATGACGACGTGAAGATGCAGGCCGACGTCGATTCGGAACACTTGGTCCGCGACATGCTCAAGGCGACGGGCATTCCAGTCATCGGCGAAGAACTCGGGGGAGACGCTTCTCTCTACGACGGAGTCAGCCTCTACTGGGTCGTCGACCCTCTCGACGGCACCTATAACTACCTCCGCCGCCAGCCCTCGACCTGCGTCTCGCTCGGCCTGATGCGCGGCAAGGAGCCGGTGCTCGGCGTCATCCATGATTTCACAGGCAAGAAGACCTACCTCGGCGTCGTCGGCGAAGGCAGCTTTCTCAATGGCGTCCGCATCACACCCGGCTGGGTCACCGACATCAAGGACGCCTGCATCATGACGGGCTTCCCGGCCGCCGCCGATAAGTCGGGCCCGGCGATGCAGCTCTTCGTCCAGCAGGTCGGTCGCTACAAGAAGATCCGCATGATTGGCTCCGCCGCACTGGCCCTCGCCTACGTCGGCGAAGGCGTCGCGGACACCTATTACGAATCCGGCACGAACCTCTGGGATGTCGCCGCTGGGCTCGCGATCATCAAGGCCTCGGGTGGATATTTCCGCCTCGTCCCGACGGGCAAGCGCCCGCTGAACTACGACCTCTGGGCCTCGGCCCGCGAGGAGTGGACGCACTAAGGCCACTCCTTAGGCGTAGACAAGAGGCCGAGGACGACTAGGTTCCCGACGTGCTCCTCGCCCTGACCAATCCGATTAAAGAAGCCATCATCAAGCATGCCGTGGAGAACTACGCCGAGAAGGTGCTCGGTCAGGACTACGGCTCCATGGGCTTCTGGGTCGCCCTTGCGATGGTGGTGGTCTATATCCCGCTGCTCGGCCGCCTCGCCGCCCAGCACTTCTTCGGCAAGGACGGTACGATCTTCGGCATCGGCCTGACCGGTCTCGTTTCCGTTGCCTTGACCTTCGCCGCCATCTGTATGGCCGATACAAGCCTGTCGGGATTTATCCCGAAATCCATCGAGATTCTGGTCATCTCTCTCTGTACGGCCACGGTCGTCCTGCTGGTCACCAGCGCTTCCGCCCAGGTCCTGAGCATGGGTTTCGGGCCCTCCCTCGGCCTCCAGCTGATCTTCTGGAACATCGTCTTCCTCGCCCAGCTAGCCACCCGCTTCCTGATGGATTTCTGGAAGCACGTCTGAGGCCTGACCACCCTAGTCAACAAGAAGGCCGGCCTCCTCGCGGACACCGGCCTTCTTCGTGAATAGATCCGCGGGACTCAGCCCGTGGCCTGGAGGCCAGCGGCGATGGCGTTCAGCGAAAGGAGCATTTGGGGGAGCAATGCGTCGGCTTCCTTGCGGTCGCCATCGGCCACCTTCTTACGCCAATCCTTGAGGAGCGCGACCTGCTGTTCGTGCAGGAGGTCGATGGCGGATTCGCGTAGAGCAATGACCTTGCGCAGACGCGGACGACCCTCGCTCAGCTTTGATCCGGAAAGGTCATCGAGCATCTTCCGGGTGAGGTTATGCTCGGCGAGGATCCGGTTCAGGAAGAGGCCGCGCAGCTTCTTATCGGTCACGAGCGCACCGTAGAGTTTCATCATACTACGATTGGACGCCAGCACGCTAGTGGAGGCATTCTTGAGCATGTAGCGCAAGGGCGGCCAATCGTCGTAGTTCTTTCGGATTACCTCGAAGCCCTTGGGGTCTTCTTCCTTGAGGCGGGCGAGGGCGGAACCGACACCATACCAGCCCGAGAGATAAAAGCGGGCCTGGCTCCAGGCGAAGACCCACGGGATGGCGCGCAAGTCTTCGAGGGAAGCGGCGCCGGTGCGACGCGACGGACGCGAGCCGATACGGCTGGCTTCGATGACGTCGATCGGCGTGGCCTGACGGAAGAACTCGATGAAGCGCGGGGTCTGAATCAACGATTGATAGGCCTCGCGGGAGAACTCAGCCAGACGGTCCATGACCTTGGCCTGCGCAGTCTCACTGCGGACGGCGACGTCGTGGAGGAAGGTGTTCTGGGTGACGCCGGCGGTCAGCAACTCAAGGTTGTTCACCGCGGTGATGTGGTTGGCATACTTCTGGGTGATGCTCTCGCCCTGCTCGGTGACGCGCATCTCACCTTGGATCGAGCCTTGCGGAAGGGCGTCAATGAAGCGGTGGGTCGGGCCGGCTCCACGGGAGATGGTACCGCCGCGACCATGGAAGAAGATGATACGGACACCGTGCTTCTCGCCGATGGCGGCGAGGTTCTGCTGGGCACGGTAGAGATTCCAGAGCGAGGCGAGGATACCGCCGTCCTTATTGGAGTCCGAATAGCCAATCATCACCTGCTGGGTTAGGCCGTCGGTGATGCCGGCGTCGCGACGAGCCTGCAGCGTGCGCTTGGTCATCGGGTGCGACAAGAACGCATCCATGATGCTGGTGCTGCGCTCAAGGTCGCCGATGGTCTCGAAAAGCGGGACGACCGGAAGCAGACAGTAGGCGTCATCGGAGCCGCCGGCGGTGAGGCCGGCCTCGCGGGCGAGGAGGTAGACAGACAACAGGTCGGACACCGAACGGGTCATGCTGACGATCAGCGAACCCAGGCCGGCGGAACCATACTGGTCTATATGGGTGACAAGCGCGCGGTGACAGGCGACCACGGCGTCGGCTTCCGGACCGATGCTGGCCTGCTCGCGCAGGAAGGGACGGGTCGAACGGAGCTCGGAGTCAAGGAAGCCGAGGCGACGAGATTCGTCCCACTGCGAGTAACCGGTATCGTCCTGTCCGGTGGCGGCGAGGAGCTGGCCGATAGCCTTATCGTGGAAGGCGCTATTCTGGCGGATATCCAGGACGGCCATGTGGAAACCAAAGGTACGCAGGAAGCGCAGCAGCGGATCGAGTTCCGCGCGGGCGATGCGACCGGCGCCGACTTCGATGAGGGTCTCGCGCAGGAACAACAGGTCGGCGATGACGCCTTCCGGAGTGCGATGCTGGCCGTGGCCGAGTTCGCCTTCGACGTTCGGCAGCCGAAGACGGATAAGATTGATATACTGGCGCCAAGTTTCGCCGATGTTACGCTTCATCGCGGCTTCGCCGGCTTCGCCATGGAAAGCCGCATGCTTGGTAACCTGACGAGAGAAGACCGCCGGAGGTTCCTGCAGGTGGTCGCCGAGAGAAAGGCGCTGGCCGAGGGTCTCAAGGCGCTCGTTGCAGATCGCAATGGCGGTCGAACGGAAGAGATTGAGGGCGCGCGTGGTCACTTCGGACGTGACCAGCGGGTGGCCGTCGCGGTCTCCGCCGACCCAGGTGCCGAGGACGATCTGGGGCAAGGAATCCGGGTGTTCGACGCGGGCGGGGTCCAGACCAGCCTCTTCCCAAGCTTGACGCAGGCGGAGGTCCATACTGACCACGGCGTCCGGGAAGACCTTCGAGAGGAAGTAATTGATATTCCGGAGCTCCGAAGCCACGTCGGGCTTCTGGTGGTAGATCTCTCCAGTACGCCAGAGACGCTCGAGCGCGACCTTGATCTCTTCGCGGATCGCGCGCTGCTCGGCGACGGTCCACATGTTGTTCTCACGGCGGACGAGCAGCTTGTAAATCTCGCGATGGATCTCGAGCACGGTAGCGCGCTTGGCTTCGGTCGGGTGAGCGGTGAGTACAGGCTCGACGCGCATACGGTTGAGGCGCTTGGCGATTTGCTTATCGGTCAGGCCAGCGGCGACGAGGGCACGAAGGGCACGACCCCACGAACCCGGATCGGAAGCGAGGCCATGCTTGTCTTCGCGGAGACGCTTGGACTGCGCGGAGGCGTTTTCCTCGACCATGTTGAGGAGCTGGAAGGCGATGGAGTAAGCCTGCACGCCACGGTAGGAAAAGATCTGCACACCGCGCAACTTGCGCTTGCCCATCCACGGCAAGGTACCGGCGAGATCCTTGTGGTCGAGCTGCTCGAGCACCTCGACGAAGCACGTCATCATGAAGTCGAGGTCCTTGTCGACTTTCTTAAGCCCGCGGGCGAGATCGGTGCTGATAGCCATGCGACGACAGTCGTAGCACGGACACAGGAAATCTCGCAACCGCAAACCCCCTCGGCTTGCGTCTAAGGCAGTCCGCACTTTGATGGAAAGTCGCCATGTCGGACTCACGGCTCATCCTCCCCGACCTCTGGCAGCAGGACGCCCTCCGCGCCCTCCGCCAAGGCGAGGATGTGGTCATCCAAGCCCCGACTGGTGCAGGCAAGACCCACGTCTTCGAACTCCTTATTAAAGGGGGGCATCGCGGCCAGGCGGTCTACACCGTCCCCACCCGTGCCTTGGCTAATGACAAGCGTGCCGAATGGCTGGCCTTGGGGTGGGATGTAGGCATCGCGACTGGGGACGTTAGCGACAACCTCGGGGCCCCAGTGGTCGTGGCCACCTTGGAGACCCAGCGCCATCGTTTCCTCGAAGGACGTCACCCCGACCTACTCGTGGTGGACGAATATCAGATGCTGGCCGATACCCGCCGCGGCGCGGCCTACGAAACAGTCCTGGCCATCGCCCCACCCGCTACCCAGCTCCTCCTCCTGAGCGGTAGCGTGTCCAACCCGAAGGCCGTCGCTGAATGGCTCCGCAGCCTCGGTCGCAAGGTGACCCTCATCGAGGAACACACCCGCCCCATCCCTCTCGAGGAGGTCTCCCTAGACGCCCTAGAGGCCCACGAACCGACCGGCATCAAGGGCCACATCGCCCGGGCGGTCATCCGTGCCGTCCTCGCTGACCTAGGCCCGATCCTAGTCTTTGCCCCCCGACGCCGGGCGGCCGAGCATATTGCGCGCGACATCGCCGCGGGCCTACCCCTTGGCAACGGCCCCCAACTCTCACCCAGCCAGCGAGCCATGGCTGGCGACGACCTTAATCGCCTGCTGCGCCAAGGCGTGGGTCTCCACCACAGCGGACTCACCTTCGACCAGCGCACCGAACTCATCGAGCCGTGGGCCAAGGCCGGCAAGCTGAGCGTGGTCGTCGCGACCACCGGACTGGCCTCGGGCATCAACTTCTCACTCCGCTCGGTGCTCGTGACCGACCGACGTTACGCCGCCGAGCACGCCGAACGCGAAGTCCGCCCAGACGAACTCCTCCAGATGTTCGGACGCGCCGGGCGACGCGGGCTCGACGACCGCGGCTTCGCGCTCTGGACCGGCGATAGCCCCCGCCTTGGTGAAGCGAAACCTCTCCAGCTCAAACGCAGCGACGCCCTCGACTGGCCGGCCTTCCTCTCGCTGATGCGTCGATCTGAAGAACCTAAGGTCGTCGCCGCCAAACTGGCCAAGGCTCTATTTACCCGTGAGCCGATCGACCTCTCCCTGGACCGCCTGGACGAAGACCTGCCCAGCGACCTGCCCGTCGCACCGGCCGGAGCGACGCGTCATATCACCGAAATCTGCGGACGTAACGGCACCTGGCAGCGCGAACGCCCGACACACCTCGTCCCGCTCTCGCAGGCGCTGATCTACGTCAAGGACACCTGGCATCCTGCGCTGAGTAAGCCTGACTCCCTCCGTGCCCTGCCCTACGGCACGCCTTGCAAACTCGAGACAAGCGAAGGCCTGCGCTACGGACGCACGATCACGCTCGCCCACTTCCCCAAGGAAGCCGGCGCCTCGCACCTCACGCCGGCCGAATGGTTGCTCAAGGCCCTTCGTCGACTCGAAGGCGGCCAGGTCCGCCCGCGCACCTGGAAACTTGAACTGCTCGAGAAAGAGATTCTCCCCCTATTACCTAAACTCACCCAAGGCGGGCTCGCCCATGGCGGCATCTTCCTCGGACGGGATAGCGTCCAGGTGAAGCTCGACTACTCCCGCGCTAACGTCCGCGTCTGGCCCGACGCGGATAATCACCCGCTGATCAACCCACCACGCCGAGAAGTCGAGAAGCAGGACATCAACCTACGCGAAGTCCTCGGAGGAGGCACACTCCACACGGCTCGTGCTGGGCGTCTCTGGAAAAAACTCGGGCTAATTGACTCCGCCGGACGCCCGACCGAACGCGGCGCCATCGCTTCCCTCTTCCAGCACGGCGAAGGGCTCGCCGTGGCCTCCGCACTTGAAGACCCGTCCTACGACGCCCACGCCATCGCCTGGGACCTCGCCGAGCTAAGGGCCGGCGAACGGGTGGCCTCGGCCGGACGTAATTCCAGCCGCCTCGGCGCTTGCTGCCGTCTGGCCTATAAATCCCTTACCGCCGAAGGGTATCTGCGCGAAGGCCTGCCCGCTGGCTTCGGCGAAGGCTGCGCCGAAGCCCTTAAAGGTTTCGCCTTGCACGGAAAGATTCCGCCGGTCGACGCCGAAGGCCACGGGCCGGGCCAAGGCGATCTGGAACGTGCCGTCCTCGAATGGCGCAGCACCCTTCAGCTCATCGCACACGGGCCCTCGCACCCATCCTTACGCTGGCAGCAACTGCGCGCCGCCGCCCAAGACGTGCTGGGGCGTATCGCCGGACAGGCCGCCGCTCGACGCTGAGGCTTATTTGCCCGCGATCGCTTTCGCCGCCGCCTTCGCCATCTCGCCGGCGCCCGCGGTGTTCGGGTGAACGCGGTCGGGTAGCAGCTCCGGGGTTTTCTCCAGCGCTGCGTGCATGTCGATCACGCCGCAACCCAACTCCTTGGCGAGCGCGTCGACGCGCGGGATCTCCTTCTGGATATTCTCTTCGTTGATGCCATAGTTGCCCGTACCTGGGACCGGCACCGGACGGCAGACGTATACCTTCGGCTTGGACTTAAGGGATTGGAAAGACTTCACGAGCTCGCGGTAATCGGCATCGAACTCGGCCTCGAACTTCCAGTTCTGCGGCTTAGTGTCGTTGGTACCAAGCATGATGACCACAATCGCCGGCTCCATCGCGAGGGCGTCCTGATACTTCTTTTCCTTCCAGTAAGGGAAGTCGCCCTTCTTCAGGAGCGTGCGGCCGCTAACGCCAAAGTTGCCGACCTTATAGCCGTCGCCGAGCAAAGCCTGCAGCTGGGCCGGGTAAGACTGCCCCGACTTGGCGCCGGCACCTTGGGTGATGCTGTCGCCGACACAGGCGACTTTGATAGGTTCGGCGGCACGGGCGGTCATGAGGGAAAACAGGGCGAGGAGGAGGATTCGCATGGGGTACTCCTAATCAAACCCGCTAGATTAAGTTTCCAAGGCCTAAGTCTCTCGTTTTGCCCTTCCCTGCAGGCCCGCCGGACGCTAACTTACTTGGACAGTCATACATGTGCGTTCGCGCGGAGTAATCCGTGAGGAAAGTCCGGACACCACAGGGCAGGATTCCCGCCGCAAGTCGGGGCACGTCGCAAGACGTGACGGATAGTGCCACAGAGAAGATACCGCCTCCTCCGCAAGGAACGAGGTAAGGGTGAAAAGGTGGGGTAAGAGCCCACCGCTCGAAGGGTAACCGACGAGGCAAGGTAAACCCAATCCGGTGCAAGACGAACAGGGACCGTCCGA
>CANHZL010000022.1 GCA_947465345.1 Opitutia bacterium
AGGGCAAGCGCAAGACCGTCGGCGTCGCCGCGGCTCCGTCCAAGTAAGCCAACCTTTCTCCTAACACTATTTTACGATGAGCGAAGAAGCCCCCAAGACCCCCAAGGCAAAGAAGCCGAAGGCCCCTGCTGCCGAAGCCGCCGCTGCCCCCGAAGTCGTCGCTGCCGCGGCCGCTCCGGCCGAAGCCGCCGCCGCCCCCGAGCGAAAGGAAATCACCGCCAAGGAACTCCTCGGCGAAGAACTCGGTGAAGTGAAGGTTCGTCGCGCCAAGGGCTCGAAGAACATCACCACCGGCATCTGCCACATCCTCGCCACCTTCAATAATACCAAGGTTACGATCACCGACCCTAACGGCAACGTGATCTCCTGGGGTAGCGCCGGTCGTCACCAGTTCCGTGGTTCCCGCAAGTCCACCGCTTACGCCGCTCAGGTCGTCTGCTCCGAAGCCGCCAAGCTCGCCATGGCTCACGGTCTCAAGGACGTCTCCGTTCGCGTCAAGGGTCCGGGCATGGGCCGCGACAGCGCCATCCGCGCCCTCCAGGTGCTCGGCCTGAACGTCACCTCGATTCTCGATACCACTCCGATTCCTCACAACGGCTGCCGTCCTCCGAAGCGCCGTCGCGTCTGATCGTTCCTGCTTTTCGCATCACCGTCCGGCTATGGCAAACCGGGCGGGTCCTTCCATCCGCCACTTATACCAAATAAAAAAACACCATGTCTCGTTACACCGGTCCTACCACGAAGCTTAACCGTCGCTTCGGCCAGAATATTTTCCCCACCTCCAAGGGTGAGGAGCGTCGTCCGTACCCTCCGGGTATCCACGGCAAGACCACCCGCCGCAAGGTTTCCGAGTATGGCGTCGGCCTCAATGAGAAGCAGAAGCTTCGCATGATGTACGGCCTCACTGAGAAGCAGTTCCGCCTCTCCTTCGATCGCGCTAAGCGCATGGGTGGCGTCGCTGGTGACAATTTCCTCCGCATCCTCGAGACCCGTCTCGACAACGTGGTGTTCCGCCTTGGTTTCGCCAACTCTCGCGCCGCCGCTCGTCAGCTCGTAGCCCACGGCCACATCCGCATCAACGGCCACAAGGTCGACGTAGCCAGCTACGCCACCTCGCCCGGCGAGAAGATCGAAGTCCGCGACCGCACGTCCTCCAAGCAGCTCGCCACCCGCGCCGTCGAAGAAGGCCAGGGTCGCTCCGCTCCCGCTTGGCTCGTCGTGCTCCCAGAGCAGCTCAACGGACAGATTGTCCGCGAGCCGGCCAAGGAAGAACTCCCTTCTGACGTGAACGTTCAGATCATCGTCGAATTCTACAGCCGCTGATCCCAGCACAGACCAAACCACCAAAGGACCTACAGACATGACCAAGCGACTCGGACAGTTCCAACGCCCCAAGACCCTCAAGAAAGAGGAGTCTTCCGCGACCCCCACCTACGCGAAGTATTTCGCCGAGCCCTTCGAGACGGGCTTCGGACACACCATTGGCAATTCGCTCCGCCGCATCCTCCTGAGCTCCATCGAAGGGGCTGCGATCTCCGCCGTGACGATCGAAGGCGTGCAGCACGAATTCCAGCCGATCGAAGGCGTCGTCGAAGACGTCACCGAGATCGTCCTCAACCTCAAGAAGGTGCGCATCCGCACCGAGGCCAACAAGCGCGAGGCTTTCAAGGGCACCATCGACGTGAACAAGAGCGGCCCCGTAAAGGCTTCGGACATCAAGTTCGAGACCAAGGGCGTCACTGTCACCCTCGTCAATCCCGACCAGGTAATCTGCACCCTCGACCGCAAGCGTCGCTTCTACGCCGACCTTGAAGTCACCGTGGGCCGCAGCTGGGCTTCCGCCGAAGAGAACAAGAAGGCCGAGCAGGCCATCGGTTCCATCCCTGTCGACTCCCTCTTCTCGCCGGTCACCCTCGTGAAGTACTCCGTCGAGTCCACCCGCTCTGGCGACAAGACCGACTACGATAAGCTCGTGCTCGAAGTCTCCACCGACGGCCGCATCACCCCGGACGAAGCCCTCAAGGAATCTTCCGCAATCCTGCGCCACCACCTCGAAGTCTTCGATACCGTCTCCGCCGACTCCGTCGAGTTCGAGACCGGCCACAAGGAGATCAGCGAAGAGACCAACCGTCTCCGCAAGCTGCTCAACATGTCGGTCAACGAAATCGAGCTCTCCGTCCGCGCCGCCAACTGCCTCAACAACGCCAACATCAACACCGTGGGCGAACTGGCGATGAAGACGGAGCAGGAAATGCTCAAGTACCGCAACTTCGGCAAGAAGTCCCTCAACGAGATCAAGGCCAAGCTCGAGCAGCTGGGCCTGTCGCTCGGTCAGAAAATCAACGAGGGTCTCCTCGACAAGGGCGTCAACGCCTAACCCAGACCCGAACCCACACTCATGCGTCACCGCAAACACAGTCACGTTCTTGGCGTCAAGACGGCTCACCGCCGCTCGCTCGTCGCCAATCTCGCTTCCGCGCTTTTCACCAACGCGCGTATCACGACGACGCTCTCCCGCGCCAAGGCCATCCGTCCTTTCGCCGAGCAGATCATCACCTACGCCAAGAAGGCTGAGCAGTCCGCCGATAAGTCGGTGAAGCTGCACTACTACCGCCTAGCTATCGCCAAGCTGCGCAACGAAGACGCCGCCCAGCTCCTGTTCAAGGAGCGCGTGCAGCAGTTCCTCGGTCGCACCGGCGGCTATACCCGCATCTACAAGCTCAGCGCCCGTAAGGGTGACGCAGCTGAGACGGCCCTGATCGAACTCGTGGCCAAGGATGATAAGTCCCCGGCCATGACCCCGAAGGCCAAGACGGCACGCAAGCCGAAGGCCAAGAAGGAAGCGGCCGCTGCTCCTGCTCAGGCCTAAGCTTATCGCCCAGGCCTGAACCCGAGACGCGTCCGCCCCCCGGCTGGCGCGTCTCGCCTTTTTAACCCCTTCGCCCCTATGCTGCAGTCCGTCGATCTCGCCGTCTTCCTGGCCTTCCTCTCCGGGCTAGCAGCGGTCGTCCTATTTGGTCTCCAGGCCTGGTATGATCGGCGTGACGTGCTCCTCTCGGATCATCGCCGCATCAATTCGGCCTTTTCCTGCGTCCGCTGTAATGTGACGTATGTTCGCCCCCGGCTTCGCGAGGAGGCGGTCTGCCCCCATTGCGGTTGGAACAATGTTCGCCTCAAGTTCTGAATCCCCCTAACTTTCCCACCATGGCCACCCAGTCCATCGCCATTCTCGATTTCGGTTCGCAGCTGACCAAGGTCATCGCGCGCCGCATCCGCGAGTGCAACGTCCACTCCCGCATCTACCCGTTCGGCGTCACGCCTGAGACCCTTCGCGCCGACGGCGTCGTTGGCGTCATCCTCTCCGGCGGCCCGGACAGCGTGAAGGCCAAGGGCTCGCCCCACCCGCACCCCGGCGTCTTCGAGATGGGCCTGCCCGTGCTCGGCATCTGCTACGGCGTCCAGCTTATGGGCCAGATGCTCGGCGGCAACGTCGCCAGCAGCTCTCACCGCGAATACGGCCACGGTATCCTTTCCTTCGGTAAGGGTTCCCAGCTCCTGCAGGGACTGAAGTCCCCGCTGCGCATTTGGAATTCGCATGGCGACAAGATCACCCATCTCCCGCGCGGCTTCAAGGCCGTCGCCTCGACCGAAAACTCCGAGTGCGCGGTCATCGAAGATCCGAAGCGCCGCTTCTACGGCATCCAGTTTCATCCTGAGGTTGCCCACTCCGAGCGCGGGATCGATATCCTCCGCAACTTCCTATTCCGTATCTGTCGCTGCAAGCCGACCTGGAAGATGGACGACTACGTCGAGACCGCCGTCCGCGAGATTCGCGAGAAGGTAGGCAAGTCTCAGGTCATCCTCGGCCTCTCCGGCGGCGTGGATTCTTCCGTCGCGGCCGCCCTCATCCAGCGCGCCATCGGTAAGCAGTTGACCTGCGTCTTCGTCGACAACGGCCTGCTCCGCCTCAACGAACGCGCCCAGGTCGAGAAGATGTTCCGCGGCAAGTTCAAGGTCGACCTCCGCGTCGTCGACGCTTCCGCGGCCTTCCTTCGCAAGCTCAAGGGCGTCACCGACCCCGAGCGCAAGCGCAAGATCATCGGCCACGAGTTCATCAAGGTCTTCGAACGCTCCATCGCCGAGGTGCAGCGCACGAAGAAGGGCAAAGTTGATTTCCTCGCCCAGGGTACGCTCTACCCTGACGTCATCGAATCCCTTTCGCCTAATGGCGGACCTGCCGCTACGATTAAGAGCCACCACAACGTGGGTGGCCTGCCGAAGCACATGAAGCTGAAGCTGCTCGAGCCCCTGCGTGAGCTCTTTAAGGACGAAGTCCGTGCCCTCGGCGAAGCCCTCGGCCTGCCGCATGACATGGTCTGGCGTCACCCGTTCCCAGGCCCTGGCCTCGCGGTCCGCGTCTGCGGCGAAATCACGAAGGAACGCCTCGAGGTGCTCCGCAAAGCTGACGATATCTTCATCAACGAACTCCGCACCTCCGGCCAATATGCTAAGGTCTGGCAGGCCTTCGCGGTCTTCCTGCCGGTGCGCAGCGTCGGCGTGATGGGCGATGGTCGCACCTACGATAACGTCTGTGCCCTCCGTGCGGTGACTTCCTCCGATGCGATGACGGCCGATTGGGCCCGCTTGCCGTACGATGTGCTGCAGCGTGCCTCGACCCGCATCATCAACGAGGTGAAGGGGATCAACCGCGTGGTCTATGACGTATCGTCGAAGCCGCCGGCGACCATCGAATGGGAATAAACCGGGCTTTGCCCCGTTGACACCCCCTTCGGCCCGTCCTTACCTAGTCGCCAGTGTCTGAACCCGGCTTCCAGGTCATCGCGCGCCGCTGGCGTCCCCGCCGCTTCGACGAACTCGTCGGGCAGGAGCACATCGTCAAGACGCTGCGCAACGCCCTCGAGACGAAGCGCATGGCGCACGCCTATCTTTTCGTCGGCCCACGTGGCACTGGTAAGACGACGACCGCCCGCATCCTGGCCAAGGCCCTGAACTGCGCCGGCGGCCCGAAGCCCGACTTCTCCCTCGACGATCCAGTCTGCCTCGCAATCGAGCAGGGTAACTGCCTCGACGTGATCGAAATCGACGCCGCTTCCAATCGTTCAATCGAAGACGCGAAGAAGATCCGCGACGAATGCCAATTCTCGCCGACCAGCTGCTCTTTCAAGGTCTTCATCATCGATGAAGTCCACCAGCTTACGAAGGATGCCTTCAATGCGCTGCTAAAGACGCTGGAGGAGCCGCCGCCCTGGGTGAAATTCATCTTGGCTACGACTGAGGCCGACAAGGTCCTGCCGACAATCACCTCGCGCTGCCAGCGCCTCGAGTTCCACCCTATTTCAGAAGAGGTCATCGCCGCGCAGCTCTCCCGGATCGTTAAGGCCGACGGCGTCACCGCCGATCAGCATGCCCTCACCGCCATTGCCCGGCTGGCTTCGGGCGGCATGCGCGACTCGCAGTCGATCCTCGACCAAGTCATCTCTTTCTCCGGCAAGAAGATCACGGAAGCCGACGTGCTTTCGATCTATGGCCTCGCTTCCGCCCAGCAGGTCACGGACCTTAGCCAAGGAATCGCCACCGGCGACGGGAAGAAGGTCCTCGCGCTTTGCGACGCCTTTCATGCCGAAGGGCGCGACCTCCTCCGCGTGCTCGCCGACCTCCAAGTCCGCGTGCGTTCTGCGACGCTTGATTCGGTCCGCTCGGGCGGCGTCTCCTCCCAGCTGGGCGCGCCACTGGCCACCGAACAGCTCGTTCGCCTGCTGGAATGCTTACAGGAAGGGGAGAACGGCATCCGCCAGGGGCTTTCTCCCCGCGCCAACTTCGAGGTGACACTCCTCAAGGCGATCGAGCAGAGTAGGTCGCGGTCAATAGACCTCCTAATCAAAGACATCGCCGCCGCCGCAGCTGGTCTCCCTCGGGAGCCCGGCCAAAAAAAAATAAGGACCACGGCGGCCGTAGCGCTGGCGCCTGAGCCGGTTGCTACTCCCGTCGCCGAGGCCTCCCCGGCCTTCGTGCCGACTCCTTCGCGCGTCGTCGACGTCCCCATCGAAGACTCGGGCCTGCTCGAAGAATCTCTGCCGCCCTTGGATGTCGAAGCCGCCGAGGCTGAGGCCAGTAACTCCGATCGCCGCCCCGACTTTGTCTTCCCTGAGTCGGCACTTGCTAGCCTCCCGGTCGCGGAGATCGGCAAGACGGCCTTCCCGGGTGACAAAGAATTCTTGGAGGCGGTGAACGCTTTGCCGCCGGGCCTGAAGGATAAATTGAAGGACACAATCGGGGCGGACTTTACGGCCCTCCGACCGATACCGGCCGGTAAGCTCCGTCGCCCGCTCTGACCGTGGAGCCGTCGACCGAGATCGGCGTCATCTCCGACACCCATGGCCGGCTGCGCGCCGAGGCGCTCATTGCGCTCGAAGGCTGCGACGTGATCTTCCACGCCGGCGATGTCTGTGGTCCGTTGATTGTCCCGCAGCTCTCAGAATTAGCTCCCTGCCATGTGGTCGCGGGTAATTGCGATGACGACGATACGCTTCCGCTGACCTGCCTGCAGGTCGTCGCTGGGCTGCGCATCCTGGTTCATCATGGACACCTCCCGGTGGACGAGGCTGCATTCCGGCCCGACGTCGTGATTACCGGGCACACGCATGTCCCCAAGATCGAACAAGACGGGCCCGTGCTCAGGCTTAATCCCGGCAGCGCAGGACCTCGTCGCTTTAACCTTCCCGTGACGGTCGCCCGGATTACGGTGCGGGAGGGCAGGGCGAGTGCCCGCCTCATCACCCTCGACGTGACATGAAGCAACCCCTGCCCATCGACACCCTTCAGGATGGCCTGGTCGCCGCCTGCGGACGCGTGCGCAGGCTGGTGCTGCGTGCGCCCACGGGGTCCGGGAAGTCGACCCGCATCCCGCAGATGCTACTCGACCTCAATCTCGTCCAGGGGCAGATCGTCGTCCTGCAGCCTCGCCGCATCGCCGCGCGCTTGCTGGCCGCGCGTATCGCCCAGGAGCGCGATGTCCGACTTGGCGGCGAAGTAGGCTACCAGATTCGCTTCGAGCGCGTGGAGTCTGCCCAGACGCGCATCAAGTTCGTGACCGAGGCTCTCTTGCTCCGTCAGATGGCTTCGGATCCGGAGCTCAAAGGCGTGGGCGCGGTGGTCTTCGATGAGTTCCATGAACGTAACCTGCACTCCGACGTGGCCTTGGCCCTCGCGCGCCGCCTGCAGGAGACGCATCGCCCGGATCTGCTGATCATGGCGATGTCCGCGACGCTCGACACTGAAGCCGTGGCGAAGTGGCTCGGCTCGGCCGAGACCTTGGCCGCCGATGGTCGCGCCTATCCCGTTCAGATCGAGTACACGCATATGCCGCGTAACTCGACTCGGCCGATCTGGGACGCCGCGGCCGAACAGGTGAGGCGCGTCCTGAGGGAAGAAGGCGAAGGGGACATCTTGGTGTTCATGCCTGGCTCGTACGAAATCATGCGCACCATCGGCGCGGTGCGTAATCTGCCTGAGTCCGGCGGCGTCGACATCCTTCCGCTCTATGGCGAACTGCCTCCCGAAGAGCAGGATCGGGCGGTCAAGCCCAGCCCCGGCCGTAAGGTCATCGTGGCGACCAATGTCGCCGAGACATCGTTGACCATCCCCGGCGTCCGCGCCGTGGTCGACGCTGGTCTCGCCCGTATCGCCCGCTTCGATCCGCATCGCGGTATCGACACCTTGTTAGTCGAGCCGATCTCGCAGGCTTCTGCCGAACAGCGCGCCGGACGCGCCGGCCGAACTGGACCTGGTCGTTGCATCCGGCTTTGGTCGCAGACTGACCACGAAGCCCGTCCGCTCCGCGAAGTCCCGGAGATTAAGCGCGTCGACCTCTCCGAGACGATCCTGCTCCTGCTTTCTTCCGGCTGGGGAGATGCCGCGACGTTCCCTTGGTATGAGAAGCCGGACGATAAGGCCCTGCAGCGTGCACTGACGGTCCTAGCGGACCTCGGAGCCGTTGATGTACACGGCAAGCTGACCACCATCGGCCGACGCATGTCGGTCTTCCCCGCTCATCCGCGCTATGCGAGGATGCTGCTCGCCGCCGGCGAGCTCGATTGCGTCTATGAGGTCTGCCGCATCGCCGGCCTCGCCCAAGGGCGAGATATTCTGTTCCGGAAGGTCGATGACCGTACCGAGAATGCCCGCGACTCCGTCGAGCAGGAAGACGGCTCCGACTTCTTTCCGCGGCTCGCTTTACTGCAGCAAGCAATTGACCTAAAATTCGATGCCGACGCCTGCGATCGCTTCGGCGTGCACGGCCAGGCCGCGCGTCAGGCCGATCAGGCCGCCCGTCAGTTTCTCCGCCTCGCCGAAGGGCAGGGGCTCCCCGTTAGCGACCGTATCGCCGACCCCGCCGCCATCCGCCGCTGCCTCCTGCTTGGTTTCTCGGACCGCCTCGCCGTCCGGCTCGATGCCGGTACGCTCCGCTGCGCCTTGGTACACGGCCGCACCGGCGAGCTCCGTCGCGAATCCTCCATCCGTAACGCCAAGCTACTGGTCGCCGCTGAAGTCGACGAGATTCAGGCGCGCGGTGGCGTGACGACCTATCTCTCCTTGGCGACCGCGATCGAGGAGTCCTGGTTGCAGGAGCTATTCCCCTCCGAGTTCTCGACGGTCAACCACGTGCGCTATGATGCCACGCAGCGGCGCGTCGTCACCCGCGTCGAGCGTCGCTTCCGCGACTTGGTGCTCGAGGCCAAGGAGCGCGACGATGCTCCCTCCGATGCTGCCAGCCGTATCTTGGCCGAGGAAGTGGCCGCGGGGCGGCTGGAGCTCGAGAAGTGGGACGCGCCCGTCGATGCTTGGATTCGCCGCGTCAACTTCCTCTCAAAGCATTGCCCTGAACTAGGTATCTCCGTCTTCGATGACGCTGCCCGTCGCATGGTGATTGAAGAGGTCTGCACCGGGGCGGTGGCCTATCGCGATATCCGCGATCGCCCGGTCTTTGGCGTCGTCCGCGGCTGGCTGACGCACGAGCAGGCGATGGCGCTCGAGTCTTATTGCCCGGAGAAGCTTATCCTGCCGCGGAAGAAGCATCCCGCACGTATTGAGTATACCGCCGACGGCCAGGCGGAGATCGAAGCCACCGTGCAGGAGCTCTACGACTTCCCGGGCAGTAAGCTGCGCGTATGCCTCGGCAAGGTGCCGATGGTCATTTGCATCCAGTCGCCCGCCCGGCGTACGCAACAGCGCACCACCGACCTCGATGCCTTTTGGAAGGGCTCTTATGAAGGCGTGAAGAAGGAACTACGTGGGCGTTATCCCAGACACGAATGGCGCTGACCCGATGAGTACTTCTTCCGCGCCATGGTCATCGGTCCCTATTCACGTCATCGACTTTGAGGGCAGTTCACGCACTGGAGTCGTCGAGTTTGGCGTGGCCACAATCCTGGGCGGCGAAATCGTCTCCGCATCCACGCGCCTGCACGCGTCACGCGTTCCCGTGCCGGCAATTGATACCCAGTGCCATGGACTTGCGGCCAAGGACCTGAAAGGCTTGCCGCCGTTCGAATCCGAGTGGGATCAATGGGTTTCCCTTCGTCGCACCGGCCTGCTCGCCGCGCATAATGCTTCCGTTGAGTCAGGCCTCCTGCGTGGTACCTGGTCGCGCCCTTCGGCGGTACCGGCGTTCGTGGGCGAGGAAGCGTCCGTCGCCGAGTGGGGCCCTTGGATCGACACCTGCCGTCTCGCCCGGGCCTGGGCTCCGACCTTGGGGGACTTCCGTCTTTCCTCCCTGGTCTCCGTCCTCCGCCTGACTCCGCGCCTTGATGCGCTGGCGGCGGAGCATTGTCCCCCGAGCCGCCGGCGATATCACTGCGCATTGTACGATGCGTTGGCGGCGGCCTTGGTGCTGCGGGCCCTTTGTGGGTTGGAAGGGCGTTCGTCCGCCCCCCTTTCCCAGCTAGTCCGGGACAGCGTGTCGGCTCCGGTTGCCGATGACCTGATGCAAGGCGAGCTTGGGCTCTAGTTTCCGCTTCACTCCGAGGGGGGAGGCTAACTAGATAGGCATCCCTCTATGGCTTCCAAGTCCCCCATTCGCGTCGCGGTCACCGGCGCCGCCGGCAATATCGGTTACGCCGCCATCTTCCGCCTCGCGTCTGGCGCCGTCTTCGGAGCCGACCAACCGGTCGCCCTCAATCTCATCGAAGTCGGGCCCGGCCTCAACGCCCTCGCCGGCGTCGTGATGGAACTCCAGGACTGCGCGTTCCCTCTTCTCACCGACGTCGTTGCCACTGGCGACCTCAATGAAGGCTTCAAGGACGCTGACTGGTGCCTGCTCATTGGCGCCGTACCCCGCAAGGATGGCATGGAGCGCAAAGATCTCCTCGGTATCAACGGTAAGATCTTTATCGGCCAGGGCGAAGCCATCGCGCGCAACGCCAAGAAGAGCGTCAAGGTCCTCGTCGTCGGCAATCCTTGCAACACCAACGCCCTCATCGCCCTGCGCTCCGCTGGCGCCTTGCCGGTCGAGAATTTCTTCGCGATGACCCGTCTCGATGAGAACCGCGCTAAGTCGCAGCTCGCGGGCAAGGCCGGCGCGCACAACTCCGTCGTCAAGAACGTCGCCATCTGGGGTAACCATTCTTCGACGCAGTATCCCGACTTCACCAACGCCACCATCGGCGGCCAGCCCGCGACGCAGGTCATCACCGACCATACGTGGCTCAAGGAGACCTTCGTCTCCGATGTCCAGAAGCGCGGCGCCGCCGTCATCAAGGCCCGTGGCGCCTCTTCCGCTGCTTCCGCCGCGAACGCTGCGCTCGACACCCTGCGCAGCCTCCATGTCCCGACTCCGGCCGGCGAATGGCACTCCGTCGCGGTCCTGTCCAAGGGCGATTATGGTATTTCCCCCGGCATCATGTTCGGCTACCCGCTCCGCACCAAGGCCGACGGCTCCTGGGAAATCGTCCAGGGTCTGCCGCTCGACGCCTTCTCCAGGGAGAAGATCGCGATCACCGAGAAGGAGCTGCTCGAAGAGCGCGCCACGGCTTCAGAAGCCCTCGGCCTGAAGCTCTGACCTGATATCGACGGAGAAAGGGCGGCCAAGGTTTCTTGAGCCGCCCTTTTCATGCCTGGACGATCAGAGGACGATGGGCTGATTCTTCGCCTTCGTGTAGGCGGGAACAGTCATATAGCGTACTTTCGAGCCCTTCAATGCGAACACCCCGTGTCTATTGAAGTCGATGCCTGCCTGCACGACGTTCGGCAAGGGTCCGCGGGCATAAGCTTCGCGCACGCTCTTAGTGAACATGATAGGTCCGGTGAGTTCGCGGATTGCGTCCTTCGGAAAGGCGAAGGTCTGGCCTTGGTAGCGCGGGTACTCGGCGCAGATATTCTGAATCGTCCGAAGTGGAATCGCGTGTCCGGGGGCGAAACCGAAGCCCCACTGGAGGAGCAGCTTATCAGGATGGAGCAAATGCGGGGCGACGGCGGGTTCGCAGGCGATATGGCTCAGGTGGGGCTCGTAGGTGATGAGTGCCTCGGTCTCGGGGCCGTAAAGCGTACGGAGCGGAACCGTGCAGCCCTTGCTGATGTCGAAATAGAAGCCGCCACGGTCTGCCATCAGGCAGTAGCGGAAGATATCTGTCCGCATCGGTCCGAAGAGGGACTTCTGGTAGATTGGGAAGATGGCATGGGCGCCCCACTTCTCCTGCATGTAGGCCTGCCGTTGGTCGCGATCCCAGAGTTCGAAGCTTAGTTCAGGATTAAGCGCTCGGAACGCGGCCATCTCGCGGAGATGGGTCTTCCCGAAGAAACGGTCTTCCCATGTCTGGATGACGAAAGGAGGAATCTTGCTGGCTGGCGCCTGCGTGGTCGCCGGACGATCGTCCAGCTGCTTCAGAGGCAGCTCATTCCAGTAGCGGATGGGGGCCAGGATTTGTTTCAGCTTATTGAGCATGGTTCAAGGAGCGCTCAGGCGGACCAGCGTGATTTCCGAGGGCCGACAGGTGCCGAGGCGAATCTCTCCGGAGTTCGCCGCCGCGAAGATCGGCGGCTCTGGATGGATTGGTTCGATGCCGCTCGCGGTGCGGCCAGCGTTAATTTTCTGCAAGCCGATGAAATCAATGATGACTGGATTCGCGCTACTCAGGAGGGTCTTTTCCGAGCGGCACCAGCTCGCGTCAAAGCCAGGCCCTCCGAGGACTTGGTAGCGCTCCAGCGAAAGGATCGTAAGCAAGTTGCGTTTGGAGAGCTTCGGGATGGCACAGACTTCGACGGCCGCCTTGGAGGCGTTGAAGGGGTTGTCCAGAAAACGTTCGGCGTTGGCCATGTTGCCGAGCGAGGCCGCCGCCATCGCGCCGTGCACGCCGAGTGACTTACTGTCGCTGAGTACCGGAAGGTTGATCCAAAAGTCGACCTCATCGATGAGAGTCTTCGGGAGCACGCTGACGCGGGCGTCGCCCCAAGGGACGTCTTGCACGCCGGGTCGAGGCAGGACTTGGTTCTCGTAGCGCAGCTGGCTTTCTTTGGCCCAGTTCGTGGCGAACGTTTCCCACGCCAAGACGGGGGAGCCTTCGAATGTCTGGCTTTGCGTGGAGAGTCCGGGGAGAAAGCCCGCTTGGCGGAGGCTCTCGACCCTGGTGTCACAGAGCGTGATGGCCTGATGGGCGAACCCGCGCCGGATTAAGGCCGCGGTGATCGCTCGGATTAGCGGCTTGGAGGTCGCCAAGCCGGCGCCACCTTCAGAGGAGAGCTTAAGGCCGCAGCGGCGGAGGTCGCCTGGGCGAAGCCCGACGCCGGTACGGCCTTCGAATTCGGCGAGGGTCTTCTCTACCGCCGAGGCGTAATCCTTATCCTGGAATCCGCCAAGTTTCTGCTCGATCAGCAGGAGCTTCGGGTCGGTGGCTGCCTGGGCGCCGGATAGCCCCAGCGAAAAGAGGATGTAGGCGAAAATTCGCATGGCCTTATCATCATCCCCCCGCCCCGCTTCGCAAGCCGCTGTTTTGTTTGCGCAGGTCGGCATGGGCCCCATCTTGGGCTTCATGTCCGCCCCCGTCGTCCCCGCCCAGCGTCGCACCCTAGGGCTAATCTTCCTGACGGTGTTCATGGATATCGTGGGCTTCAGTATCATCATCCCGCTGTTCCCCCATCTGCTTAAGCATTACATTGAAAGCGAAGGCTCGGTCGGCACGTTGATTGGCTCGCTGAATGCCGCCGCGGAATGGATGGGTGGCGATACCGTCTTTAAAAAGACCGTCCTATTCGGCGGCCTGCTCAGCACCCTTTACTCGCTTCTGCAGTTCATCTTCTCACCTATCTGGGGTGCCATGTCGGATCGACTTGGTCGCCGCCGCATCCTCACCATCACTCTGGCGGGTAACGCCATCTCCTATCTCCTTTGGATTTTCGCCGCCCAGTTCTGGGTCGTCGTCGTCACGCGCCTCGTCTCCGGCATGATGGCCGGCAACATCGCCGTCGCCAGCGCCGCTGCCGCAGATATCACCGACGAAAAGGAGCGCACGAAAGGCATGGCCGTGGTCGGCATCGCCATCGGCCTCGGTTTCGTCTTCGGCCCGGTCATCGGCGGCCTCGCCTCGTCCGTGCAGTTCACTCACGGCCCGGTTCTCGGCTCTTTCGGGCTCAATCCCTTCTCCGTCCCCGCCGCCATCGCCGCTTCGCTCGCTTTGCTCAACTTCCTGTTGGTTGTGAAATTCTTCCCAGAGACCTTAGCGCCTGAGCGCCGTGCCGCATCCGATGCCAAGCGTCCTTCAATCTTTGATCTCGCCACGGTGCGATCTTCCGCTGTCCGTCGCACTTCCTTTGCGAACCTCGTCTACCAAGTGGCCTTCACTGGTATGGAAAACACCATCGTTTTTTTGACGCTGGCGCTCTTCTCCTACAGCCCACGGGACAACGCCTGGCTATTTCTTTTCAATGGTGCCTGCATGATCTTCGCCCAAGGGCTGGCTCGTCAGTTGGTCAAGCGCATGGGGCAACGTAAGGTCGTCATCCTGGGCATGCTGATTGCTTCCGTCGCCTTCGTGGTCGTTGCTTTAATTCCGCCGACGCTCGCCGCCGCTGGCGATGGTGCAGAGACGACCTTCTATCTTGGTCTTGGCCTGATTTCTTTCGCTACGGGCCTGATCCTGCCCAGCGTTTCGGCCTTGGTTTCACTTTATTCGGATGCTTCCGAGCAAGGTCGTAATCTCGGCATTCTGCGCTCAGCCGGCTCGCTCGCACGCGTCATCGGTCCGGTCACGGCCGCCCTATTGTATTTCCACTTCGGTTCGCACTTCTGGGTCTATATCGGCGGCGCGCTGCTGATGTTGCCCGCGATCTGGGTCGTCCGCGGTCTGCCTGAGCCGGAATCCGAACGGCTGAAGGCCTAGCCTCGAGCCAAGGATCGGCCAAGGGCGTCACCGGTCCGGATGACGTGCATGAGCGCAATGCCTCCGCGGAACGCTCCGTGGAAATGGAGTCCGGGGTGCGCGGCTTCGGTCTGGGCGAGCGCCGCTTCTCTACGCCGCTGGCCTGCATCATATTGAGGGATTGCCCGTTCCCACCGCTGGATCCACTCCTTGCGCGGCGTGGCCTTGATGCCGAGTGTCGTGGCGAGTTCGGCATCCACGACCTTGCGCAGGGCCTCGTCTGTAAGTGCAGCCAGATCAGGTCGGCGCGCTCCGCCGATGAAGCAGCAGAGCAGCGCATGGCCTTCGGGCGCCCGTGCCGGAAGTACCGACGTCGGAAAGAGACAGCCGAGCACTTCACGTTTCTCGGCGCCTGGTGTCAGGTAGCCGAAACCATCGAGCGGGTGCGGCACATCAGTGACGGCGTAGCCGCGGGCGACGACGGTCACGGCCGGCACGGATGCGTGCTCCCAGTCACGCAGCATGCGCGTGACGGATTCGTCGAAGGTAAGGGAGGCCCAATGCCAATGAGGTGCGGTCACGATCAGGTGCTTCGCGCACGCACCGTCTTCCGTGCCGTCGGCGTCGCGCCAGGCGACGTTCCAGCCTTTGGCGTCGCGGCGAATCTGCGTGGCGACGCTGCGTAGGCGAAGTTCCGCGCCGAGGGGCATGGCCATCGCGTCCGCGAGCTGCTGCATGCCTCGTGGAAAGCCGACGACCTTACGGCTCACCTTGGGGGCGCGACGAAGGCCATTGAGCACCGAGCCAAATTCCTGTTCGAAGGCGTGGATGCGCGGGAAGCAGTCGGCCATCACCAATTTCGACGGGTCGCCGGCATGGACGCCGGAGACGACTGGATCCATGAGCATCGCCGCGGCTTCTGGGCCGAAGCGACGCGACGCGAACTGCTCGACCGTTTCCCCGACGTGGCCCCCTTTGCCGCGGAATATTTCCGTCATCAAGCGCAGCTTCCCTTGGAAGGTCAGCAGATTAGAACCGAAGAGGCTCAAAGGGTTGGCGCCCAGCCCGTGGAGTTTGCCGTGGGCGTAGATGTAGCGTTTTGCCGCCCGCATGTCGGCCGATTGGGTGGCTTCGGCCAAGCCATAGGCCGCGAGCAGCGCTTCGTCTTCGGCGCCTTCGAGTTGGAGGGTGTTGGGCCCGGTTTCCACCAGCCAGCCGTCTTCACGGATGGTCCGGATCGAGCCGCCTACGCGGGCTGCGGGTTCGATGACCTTCACCTTCGCGCCGGCACGGGTCATGGCGTTGGCGACGGCCAGTCCGGCCGGTCCGGCTCCGAGTATGACCGCGTCGAGCACCATGGCCTAATTATCGACTGCCAACGATAGGGTTGGCAACCCTGCGTCCTTGCGGCTGTCTTCCTCCTCATGAGGGCCCTGCTGCTTCTTTTTCTGACCGCCACGTGCTTGGCGGACACCGTCACCATGAAGGACGGCACTTTCCTGAAAGGCCGCATCGAACGTATCGCCTCCGGCGTGCTGGAGATGCGTGTGCCGGTGCTCGGCGAGGCCAACTTGCAACACCTCCAGCTGGCGCAGGTCGAGTCGTTCTTCACCGATGACGCCGTGCTGGTGAGTTCCGGCGGCGTGGTCTCCCGTGGCGCGGCCAACGCGGCCGGCGGGCGTGTCGCTTCGCAGGGTGGGGCGGAGACCAGTCCTTTAGATTCGGCCTTAGAGCTGTGGCGCGATCCGTCGCTGCGCCCTGCGGAGACCGCCAAAAAGCGCCAATGGACCACGCAGGCCGATGTCGATGTCTCAGGTCGTAACGGCATCGTGATGGGGTCGGGCTTCAGCGCCGGCTTTTCGGCCAAAGGTGTGACCAAGGCCAGCACCGTAATCGCAGGTGTTCGGTTGGTGCGGGCGGATGCGGGCAACCTCACTTCGGCCGACGACTTGCACGTCACCGCTTCCTATGAGACCAATCCGACGGACGTCGTCTTCTGGTATGTGCGGAGTGATACTGGTTATGACAATGCCCGCCTGATTGATTTCTTCTCCGTGAACGCGGGCGGCTGGGGCTTCCGTTTACACTCTGATGCGAAGGGTAAGCTGGACGCGCGACTCGGTCTGGCGCACCGCTACGAACGATACGCTTCGCCGAGCGAGCCTAGCCTAGCTGCACCTTCGGCGGATGTCGGTCTGATCTTTACGCGGGAGCTGGGATGGGCGGCCTGGGACAGCTCGCTTAATTTCGTGCCCTCGTTCCAGAAGTCGGGGGACTTCTACATCCGTCACGAGACGAGCCTCAACGTCCTGCGCAGCGCTGGCCCGCTTTCCTTGAGGGTAGGGGTGTCCAATGATTTCAGGTCCAAACCCCTGCCGACCCAGGTTAAGACGGATACGGCCTATTTTCTTCGAACAACCTATGTTTGGAAGTAAGCGGTCGTTATTGCCTAAAAATAGTCACAAATGCCTAAAAAAGCACAAAACCCCCTGTGAATGGTTACCTATTGAACCGTGGCACAGTGGGTGCTTTGAAATTGTTCGTTAATAGACACTTTTTCCAATCCCCCAATCCATGAGCACCAACCCAGCCCGCCGCAACGCCATCGAGGCGATTGCTTCTCAGCCTCGCCTTCAGGGCAGCTTCGACTTCCGCAATGAGAAGATCGATCTGATCTACGGCCAGAATGTCTTCTCCCTCGATAAGATGGAGAAGCGCCTCCCGAAGGACGTCTTCAAGTCTCTCAAGTCTAGCATCGAAGCCGGCATCAAACTCGATGCTGCGGCCGCCGACGTCGTCGCCGCCGCCATCAAGGATTGGGCTCTCGAGCGTGGCGCTACGCACTACGCGCACGTCTTCTACCCGCTCACCGGCTTCACCGCCGAAAAGCACGACACCTTCTTCGAGCCTAACGGTAACGGCACCCTCGCCCAGTTCTCCGGCAAGGCGCTGATCCAGGCCGAACCCGACGCCTCCTCCTTCCCGAACGGCGGCCTCCGCTCCACCTTCGAAGCCCGTGGCTACACCGCCTGGGACGTCACCTCCCCGGCTTACATCTTCGACACCGAGAACGGTTCGACCCTCTGCATCCCGACCGCGTTCGTCTCCTGGAAGGGCGAGGCTATCGACAAGAAGACCCCGCTCCTCCGTTCGATGGCTGCCGTCAACAAGGCCGCCTCCCGCGTCCTC